>JAJFFE010000233.1 GCA_021776775.1 Planctomycetota bacterium
ACTCGTCGACACTGCAGCTGGCGCGCTTGCGCAGGGCGAGACCCACGGCCACCGAGAACGTGAAGTAGCCGATGATCACGAACCAATCGATGACGCTCAGTTGCATAGCGGGAATCCTTGGCGTACGAGGGGCGGGATCGAGCCCGCGAGCATCTCTTCGGGGGTATGGGTCGAAGGATGGGGATTTTGCCGACCCTTAGCAACCCGACCTCGTTGTGGCTCGGAACACCGTCACGGTGCAGTCGCGTTCCGCCCTGCGGCGGCTGCTTCTGAGCCCTCGGCCCCGGTTCATGGATAACGGCGGCAGCGCGGAACCCGAAAACAGTTGTTAGAGTTGTGTCGGTAGCCTACTGTCCCGCCCATCTGCGTCGCCTTGCCGCATCATTTGTGACGCCAGCGATCTGCTTCGACGAGCGTGAATTGAGAAGACCCCCGCGGAGTGTGAAGGCACCAGTCCACTCGGACCCGTGGTCAGAATTAGGAGAACAACTTGAAGAAAATCATCGCCCTCACCTTCGCCGCGCTCTTGGTGGCCGCGCTCGTCGCGCGCCCGGCTGACGCGGTCGACGGTCAGCTACCGTGGACGCTCGACATCGCCAAGGCGCGAGAGACCGCGAAGAGCGAGAACAAGAACCTGTTCATTCTCTTCACCGGCAGCGACTGGTGCGTGTGGTGCAAGCAGCTCGACGCCGAAGTCTTCAGCCAGGCTCCTTTCGTCGACACGGTTTCGAGTCAGTTTGTCTTCCTCTACCTCGACTTTCCCAACGGCGCCGAAGCCAAAGCGAAGGTCGTCGATCTCGCGGCCAGCGAGAAGCTTGTTACCCAGTACCGCGTTCAGGGCTTCCCGTCGGTGATCATCGAGGGGCCCGACGGAATGCCGGTCGGTCGAACTGGATATCAGCCGGGCGGGGCGGACGGCTACTTGAAGAATTTGATCGCGCTCAAGAAGGACGCCGAGGCGATCACCACCATGATGAAAACCGCGAATCCGGAAGTCGCCGTCTACGCGAAAGGTGTCGCGGCGCTCGCGAAGCACGACTTCCTCGACTACCCCGGCTACGCCGCGGTGCTGAAGAAGGCGCGCGATCTCGACCCGGACGGCAAGCACGGAATCCTCGGCCCGATCCTCGGCAGCGAAGAGCGTGCTGGGTTGATCGAGTTGGTGGAGACAAACCTGCCGAAGCCGCCGACCGAACCGACGGTCGAGCAGTGGACCAAGGTGTACGATTACCTCGTCAAGTCGAAGCATCTCCAAGGCATGGAGTTCTGCAGCATCGGGTTCGGTTGCTGCCTTTCGATGATGAAGCGCGGCCAACACGCGGCGGCGAAGCCGCTGCTCCAACGCATCGTCAAGGATCCGTCGCTCGCGGGCCAACCCCGCGCGATCGAAATGATCAACGCGCGAATCAAGGAGTGTGACGAAGCTCCGAAGGGTGAGACCGAGAAGCCGAAAGAGGGCGGCGGAATCTGACTCTCCGTTCGGCCCCGAGAAAACCAAGAGCGGCGCGTGATCCCCGATCACGCGCCGTCTTCTCGTTTCTACCGGCTGTCAGGGGGGCGGTGGGGGTGTGTTGTTCCTACGGCGATGGCCGTCGTCGCCACGACTTCCGATGAATCAGTTGCCTCACGAGCGGTTCCGAGTACATTTTCACGCCCCGGCGCTTCAGCCGTCTGAAACTTCAGCCGTTTGGCCGGGCGAGTCGAGTGCGTTGACACCACTGGCGCCGTGACCTTCAGGCGCATACCACATGGCGAAAGGTCCTTCGATGATTCGAACGGAAACCAATCGCGGCTATGTGGGCTTCGACCGTTGCTCGTAGCTAGCTTCCGCTAGCTTCGTCGTCGAAGACCCCGCAGATCCGCTGATCTCCCACGCTACTCCACGGTCCCGACGCATCTCGCGTTCGGACCGACTCGGTAGGTGGTCGGTCTTCGACAAACTCCACCGACATCCCAACTCGCGCTTCTCACCACCGGTGCCCGCCGGTGTGTATCGGGATTTCCGGAGTTCCGTCTAGCACTGTCCTAAGACCTGTGTCGCTCGAAGTCGCCTCGAAGGAAACACTCATGCATCGCTTGCTTCGAATCTGGAACCTGATGGCCGGGCACCGGCTCAGGTACGCAGCAGCTATCGTCTCGCTCATTATCGCGAGTGCTCTGCTCTACGCGATTCAGTACATTCCCACGGTTGTCATCGACGGTGTTCTCGCGGCGGAGCCGTCAACGGAATCGCGGGTCGAGTCGTCTGTCGCCTTGTTCGGATCGCGAGATTGGTTGCGCGACAACCTATGGGTGTTCGCCGCGGTCATGGCGGGGCTCGCCGTCGCCGCCGGATTCTTTACCTACTTGCGCGGTCTCTTGGCGGCGACCGCAACCGAGAGCATCGTGGTCGATCTTCGCGACCGATTGTTCAGCCACCTGCTGCACCTACCGGCCGACTACCACGACAAAGCCGAAACCGGGGATCTCGTTCAGCGCTGTACCTCGGACGTCGAAACACTTCGACTGTTCTTGGTCAGTCAAGTCGTCGAGATAGGCCGAGCCGCGTTCATGTTGGCCGCGGCGTTCCCCTTCATGTTGTGGATCGACATGCGCATGACGCTGGTGGCGACGTGCTGCCTGCCGCCGATCGTCTTCTTCTGCCTGATATTCTTCCGCCGGGTTCGCGATCGCTTCAAGCACGTCGATGAGGCGGAAGGAGCGATGACGAGCGCGGTGCAGGAAAATCTCACCGGCATTCGCGTGGTCCGAGCGTTCGCGCGCCAAGACTTCGAGCGTGAGAAGTTCGCCGAGAAAAACGCCGTTCACCGGGACAGTGACTTCCAGCTCTACAAAGTGCTCTCGCAGTTCTGGTCTATATCGGACTTCCTGTGCCTGGCGCAGGTCTCCTTGGTCACCGGCGTCGGGGGGTACTGGTTGCTCGCCGGCAGCCTGGGGATCGGCTCCTACTACTTCTTCCTGTCCGCCGTGAACATGTTCCTGTGGCCGGTGCGCATGATGGGTCGCATTCTCGCGGACCTCGGCAAGGCGACAGTGGCGATCGATCGGGTGGGCGAAATCCTGGACTCTCCGGTCGAGACGGACGCTGAGGTCGAACCGGCGTCCGGCCGCTTCGAAGGCGCCATCACATTCGACAACGTCACGTTTCACCACGGTAACCAGAAGCCCGTGCTCGACGAGGTTTCCTTCACGACGAAGCCGGGTGAGACGCTGGCGATCCTCGGGCCATCGGGATCGGGAAAGTCGACCATCATTCACTTGCTACTACGGTTCTACGATCCCGACTCGGGAACTGTTCGCATCGACGGCCGACCGCTATCGGAGATTGGCCGCAAGCAGATGCGACGGGAGACGTCGGTCGTTCTCCAGGAGCCGTTTCTCTTCTCGAAGACGATCCAGGAGAACATTCGGCTGGGTCGATCCGGCGCTAGCGATGGTGAGATCGTCGAGGCCGCTTCGATCGCTTGCGTGCATGAGTCGATCTCAGAGTTCGAAGACGGTTACGAAACGTTGGTTGGTGAGCGGGGAGTGACGTTGTCCGGCGGGCAGCGGCAACGCACCGCGCTGGCCAGAGCGCTGCTCGATGAGCCTTCGCTCATGATCCTCGACGACTCCTTGAGCGCCGTCGACACAGAGACCGAGCACTTGATTCTTCAGGCGTTACGTCAGCGTCACGGACGACACACCACGATCATCGTGGCGCACCGTCTGTCGACGTTGATCCACGCCGATCAAATCTTGGTGCTCGACCACGGACGTGTTCTTCAGCGCGGTAACCACCGAGAGCTCGTGTCGCAAGACGGTCTCTACCGAAGAATTTGGAACATTCAAAGTGCAATGCCGGATGCCGAGCCCGACGGCTCGGAAAGCCGAGCGAAGAATGGCGTGAGGAGGTAATCATGTCCTTGGAAGATATCGAGCACGAAGAGCGAATCGTCGCTTTCGATTGGCCGCTCTGGAAGCAAATCCTCACGTACGCCAAACCGTATCGCCGCGCGTTGGGGATCATGATCGGCTGTGGATTCGGCTTGGCCGCGGTCGAGTCGGGTTTGCCGTACATCACGAAGCTGATCATCGACAACGCATTGGGGGCCAAGGAGACGGCCGACCACTGGCGGTACTGTGCCATCTACGCCTCGATCTTTGCGTGCATACCCATCGCGGTCTTCATCTTTATCTGGTTCGCGGGACGGGCCGCGACCGGAATGGCGTACGACATTCGGGCGGCCGCGTTCGACAAGTTGCAGACGCTGTCGTTCTCGTACTACGACGAGCGTCCCGTGGGCTGGTTGATGGCGCGGCTCACCTCTGACAGCCAGAAGCTCGCCAGTATCCTTCCGTGGTTCTGTTTGGATATCGCGTGGGGGGTCGTCTACATCTCTGGGATCATGGGGTGGATGCTCTTTCTCGACTGGCAGTTGGCCTTGTGGGTGTTCACGATCGTTCCGCCGCTCGCAGTGATCAGCGTCATCTTTCAGCGCAAGCTCATGCGGAGCCAACGCGAGACGAGGAAGATCAATTCCAAGCTGACCGCGAGCTTCAACGAAGGCATCGTCGGTGAACGCACCACCAAGACGTTGAGTCGTGAGGCCGACAGCTTGGCCGAGTTCCAAGAACTCTCCTCGTCCATGCGCGACTACTCCCGGAGAAACCTGCTGCAATCAGCGGTGTACCTTCCCATGGTCATGGCGCTCGGCAGCATCGGGGTCGCCTTGGCGTTGTGGCGTGGGGGCGAAGCGTTGGGCGTCGACGTGGGCGGCGCAGCGTTGGCGGTTGGGGTGTCCTTCGGAACCTTGGTCGCGTTCATGCAGTACGCGCTGCAGTTCCACATTCCAATCCAAGAGATGGCCGAGCGCTTCACGCAGCTCCAGGCCGCGCAGGCGTCGGCCGAACGTTTGATGCAGCTCATGACTACCGAACCGACGATCGTCGATTCCGAAGAAGTTTTGGAGCGGATGAGGTTGGCCGAGCCGGGCGCGGCGGCGATCGACGGCGGGTCCAATCGAATCGAGTCGATCCAGTTCGAAAACGTCACGTTCGCCTACAAGAAGGGCGAAACCGTCCTATCGAACTTCGACCTCACGGTGCGGCAGGGCGAAGCGATCGCACTGGTGGGCGCGACTGGGAGCGGCAAGTCGACCATTGCAAACCTGGTGGCTCGCTTCTACGAGCCGACCGGCGGACGCATACTTCTCGACGGCGTCGACTACAAGGAACGGTCGCTGTCGTGGCTGCAGTCGAACCTCGGAATCGTGTTGCAGACTCCGCATCTGTTCAGCGGAACGGTGCGCGAGAACATTCGCTACGGCAATCTGGCCGCGACCGACGCGGAAATCGAAGCGGCGGCAGAGTTGGTCGGCGCCCACGACGCGATTGCAGGGTTGGATCGCGGCTACGACACCGAAGTCGGTGAGGCGGGCGGGCTACTCTCCATGGGGCAACGTCAGTTCGTCGCGCTCGCGCGGGCGGTGCTCGCGGATCCGCAGATCTTGATCATGGATGAGGCGACCTCTTCGGTGGATACCGAGACCGAGCAGCGCATGCAGCGTGGGGTCGAGGTCGTGCTCGAGGGGCGGATCGCGTTCATCATCGCGCACCGTCTTTCGACCATTCGAAACGCGGATCGCATCTTGGTCATCGATCACGGTCGCATCATCGAAGAGGGGAACCACGCTCATTTGCTCGCGGCGAAGGGGCACTACTACTCCCTCTACACGAAGCAGTTCGTGCGAGAGCAGGAGGAGGGGTTGCTCCGAGGTCGGCCATCGGGAGGGGAGTAGCGCGGGGCCCCCGGCCGAAAAGTCAGAGACGCCGTCTCCGTGAGATAGCTGGTAGCCGGGGGAAAGCGCTGCGGCAGTTGGGAGCGCTAATCGTGGTGCTTCGTCGCTTGGCCCCTTCTCGCGTTGCGAACAGGGCGGGCTCGCCAAGCCGCAAAGAACCGCGAAGGCCGCCAAGAAACTTGATTCTCGTTCTTCGGTGGAGCGGACCTCTAGCCCGGGCTGGAGGCGCTGCGCCATTGGTTCGGCTGGTCTGCTCTGGCCGCCTTCATTTGGCGGCCAGCGCAGGTGAGCGATCTCGGCTCGCGCCTACTTCGGCGCTTTCAGCCACCTGAACATCTCGACGATGCGCGGCGGTTGTCCAGAGCGCAGAATTCCGGTGCGGAAGATCTTCCCGGTCATCCAGAGGACGAACGCGGCGGTCACGACCATCATGATGAAGGTGCCGACCAAATCGAACATCGGTGGGTCGGCCGCGGCGCGGTTCATCATGATGAACGGGGAGTAGATCGGAATCCACGACATGACCGTGGCGAGCACGCCGTGCGGATCACGCGGGATGAACATCATGGTCATGAGCGGAATGATCATGATCAGCATGACCGGCCCCATGAGGTTCTGCGCGTCTTTCAGTGTGTTGCACACACTGCCGATCGCGAGAAAGATCCCGGAGTAGATCAAGTAGCCGAGCAGGAAGTAGACCGCGAACTTCGGCAGGAGTCCGGATGTCTTCAGCACCTCGAAGAGCTGCACCGCAAACTCGGACTCTGGCCCCGACTTCACGGTCAACACCACGACTAGCGACAGCATCCACGCACTGATCATGGTCAGGCCGACGCCGGCGATGCCGAGCAGCTTTCCTAGCATGAGTTCACGCGCGGTCACCGAGGACAACAACACCTCGATAATGCGGTTCGACTTCTCTTCGATGGTGTTGTTGAGGAGCATCTGCGTGATCGTGAAGATTCCGATCCACAGCAGATACACGAAACCCACCGGCGCCCATTGACGAATTTGGTCAGCGAGGCTGACCTCTTCCTTGCCTCTCTCCTTGCGCGGGTTGAGGCTGGCGAACGGCACGCGAGTGTTCTGGATGTTGTTGACCTTGACCGAGTCGAGGTTCTCCGCGAGGTACTCGCGACTACGGATCTCTTTGTTGACGACTCGCTCGATCTCTTTCTTGAGATCGTTGTCCGCCACGTTCGTGCACCAGAACTGAATGCCGGCTCGGTCTTGGATTGCGAGCATCTTCGGGCCAGGACGGATGATGACGTCCTGGATGTTCTTGGGAATCAGTACCGCCGCGAACAGCTCCGTTTCCTCGCCGTCGACAGTGATCTTCTTCTCGCCGCTGAGGTAGGGGCGAAGGCTCTCCGAGATCAGATCAATCTTCTCCGAATCGGTGAGCACGGGCGCGTCGGGACCGGTCTGGGCGTCGATCTCTTCCTGGATCTCAGTCGGGACCCCGACGAGCTTGAACTTCTTGCTGGGCTTCTCGAACTCGGGCGCGCCTTCCTCCAGCAACGGGGCGACCTGCTTCTTCATCGCTTCTAGTTCGGCATCGCCGAGTTCGGACATAGGTCCGGTCTCGAGCGTGCGAAGGTACTCGTCGACCTTCGCTTCCATCGAGTCGATGGCAGGTACGTCTTCGAGGTCTATCTTGGTGTCTTGCCCTTCGGGCTTCTTGGCGTGCTTCGCGACATACTTCTGCATGTCCTTCACCACGTCGATGAGGTGCAGCTTGTTGAGGCCGCCCTCGATCACCTCGACGAATTCTCCGCTTTGATCGATCAGCACGAAGTGTCGCGTCGGGGTCGCGTCTTCGAGGTACTCGGGAACCGTGATCGAGATTGTCAGGATAATCGGGAACAGGAAGATCCCGATCCAGAACCCCTTGGTCTTGGCGTTGTCGGCGTACTCGCGTAGGGCGACTAGGAATGCGTACTTCATCGGTAGCTCGCCTCTCGCGCTTCCGGGCCGACGAGATGAACGAACACTTCGTGCAACGTCGGGTCGGATTGATCAAAACGTTTCAGCCGAATGCTCTTCGCGAAACACGCCTCGAGGATGGCCTGGGCGTCGAGTTGATCTCCGAGCAGCAACTCCCAGTGCGGACCGACTCGAGCTTCGGTGGGGGCACCCTCGCCGTCGATTGCACGCAGTTCGACGACGCCATCGATCTGTGCGAGCGAGTCGATCGAATCCTCGGTTTCGATCCGAACCCGCCGAGGTAGCGATTTTTTGGACTCCGCGATGGATCCGTCGAAGATCTTCTTGCCGCCGGCGATCAATAGAATGCGATCGCACAGGCGTTCCGCATGCTGCATGACGTGGGTGGAGAAGAGGATCGTCTTGTCGCGACCCGCCATGTCTCGAATGATCTCCTCCATGACCTGCTGGTTCACGGGGTCGAGCCCAGAGAACGGCTCGTCGAGAATGACCAAGTCGGGATCATGGGCGATCGAGGCGAGTACCTGAACTTTTTGCCCCATGCCTTTGGAGAGCGCCTCGGTCTTCTTGTCGGCGAAGTCCTTCAGCCCGTACCGTTCGAGCAACTCGTACGCTCGGTGCTTGGCGTCTTTGCGGGACATTCCCTTGAGGGTGGCGAAGTAGGCGATGATCGCCCACGCCTTCATCTTCTTGTAGAGCCCTTTCTCTTCGGGCAGGTACCCGATTCGCTCACGAACCGCCAACGCTCCAGCTCCGAAGACCTGAATCGAGCCCTCGGTCGGTTGGAGGATTTCGAGGATCATTCGGATCGTCGTGGTCTTCCCGGCGCCGTTGGGGCCGAGGAAACCGTGAATCACCCCTGAGGGGATGGAGAAGGAGATGTCGTCGACCGCCCGAAAGTCACCATACATTTTGGTGACGTTCTGGACCTCCAGGACCGTTTCGCTCATGTTCTTCTTGTCCGGTTTGGCATGATTTGATCGTGTGGCGATCGCCGTTCCATTTTGCGCGTTCTAGACAGTTGGGGCGGAGTTTCAAAGGTGTTTTCTACGAAACGCCTCGAAGCGTTGGCGGCCGCCGTCGCGGCTCTGGCCTGGATCACTCTCCTGGTCAAGGGGGGGCGCAAGCTCTTCAAGGGCGACGGCAACGATTTCACGATCCTGTTTCACGCCGCCGAGCGGCTGGTCGCCGGGCAGCCGATCTACGACGGGTACTACATGTACCCACCCTTTTTCGCCTACCTGCTGAGCCCTCTCGTGGTGTTCCCCGTCTACGCCGCCGGCTTGATCTGGCTCTTTCTGAAGATCCCGATCTTTCACGCTTCTGTTCGCGTGTTTCTGGGGGCGGCCGGAGTGCCTCGCTCGTGGCGATTCGCCGTCGAGGCGCTGGCGCCGGTGGCAGCGTACCGAATGCTCGACTCTGATTGCGCGACCGGCAATGTGAACGTCTACCTGCTCGGTGCGGTGGCGTTGGCGGTTTACCTGATCCGGACGAGACCGAAGATCGCCGGCGCCGTGTTAGGCGCGACCGCGGCGGTGAAGTTGGCGCCGGCGTACGTCCTGGTTGCCTTGGCCGCAGCGGGTCGGTGGCGAACGGCGCTCACTGGGATCGTCACGCTCGCCGTGCTGCTGGTGATTCCGTGCTTGGGCGTGCAGGAGGGCGTTCGCGGATCATTCGATCGCTTCCTCGGCACCTCGCAGAACGTGTTTGATCCGCAAGATATCGGCGAGCAAGGCGGCAGCGGCTACGTTCCCGGCCAGTCGCTGCGCGCGATTGCGCACCGGCTGCTACGTCCGATCGACGCGACCGCGCACGACAAGGGTCAGCACATTGCGATCAACCTATGGGACACGGACGCCGCGACGTCGGAGACGGTGTATCGAGTGATCGCCGCGCTGCTCGCTATCGTCGGTCTTTGGTTCGCGCGTCGTCGCGATCCCGCGTGGGTGGTGGCGTGGGCGTTCGTCATCATGCTGTTGATCTCACCGTACTCGCGCAAGGCGCACTTCATACTGCTGGTCCCGGCGTTCTGTTTCGTCTTGGGGTCGTTTTCGACGAGGGCGCTCGGCGGAGTGAGTTGGCTGACCATTCATCTGACCACCCGCGGCGTGCTGGGTAAGCAGCTGTCGGCGTTAGCCACGGCGTACTGTCCGTTTGCGTTCGCCTCCGTCTGCCTTCTGCCCGCGATGCTTCGTTGGACGAACCCGCTTGATCAGCCCGGCAACGCGGATTCCGTTGCGACGTCCGCCGTCGACGGAGGATCGTCTTGATCCGAATCGAGCGGAGGTCTCATATGGAGAGCAGTGATTATATGAAGCGCAGTGATGGTATGAAGCGCAGTTCCCGGCTGGATCGCAGTGAGTCAAGACGCAAACGACTTGGCACCCGACGGCTCGAGCGGCGGCCGTTACTTCGTGCTTCGTTGGCACTGATGTCAACCGTCGCGTTCGCTCTGCTGTTGCTCGCGTACTCGGTTCCGCGCGCCGCCGCTCTTCAAAGTAAGTCTCCAGAAACCCTTCCGCTGCAAGTCGTCATCAAACCTGCGCTGCCACACCCGCGGTCCCATGGACCGATTGTTGTTCGCGCAACGCTGGTGAACAGCGGCGCCGAGATCTTGACGGGGCGGGTCCGATTCGAACGTAGCTCGGTCTTCGTCGGTCATACAACAGGCGAGTTGACGTTGCGCCCCGGAGAGCAGGAGTATCGTTGGACCCTGCCCCCGTTGAAGTCGATCTCTCGCTTTGACCCGGTGGTGGTGCGCGTTCGATTTGTGGCGACCGACGGTACCCTCGGCAAGTTGTCGGAGATCTTGATCGCCGTGCAAAACCGTGGGCAGAACTCGTTCGGTATCGGTGCTTGCCGAGCCGAGGGCGCTCCACCGATCACCGCGGCTCTCGACGCGTTCGACTTCGATGACGGCAAGATCGATCCGCAGGGGACGACTGTATTCAGCTCGACTTGGTTGCACCGGTTCACGGCAGACGAAGCCCCCGGTGACCCCCTGGAGTTGTGTGCGTACGACGCGCTGTTTCTCTCCTCGGGCGGGTTCAGCCAACTTTCGGTGGATGCTCTACGCGCGATCGAGGCGTGGGTACGCGCCGGTGGTTCGGTGGCGGTCGTCGCGCGCCGGGGCCTATCGCAAGATCACCGCCGCTGCCTGGACACGCTGAGCCAAGGCGGTTGGGTCGATGGCGTGATGGTGCGATCAAACTTGGATCTCGGGCGCGTGGTGGTAGCGCCCGAAGACGTGGACTTCGCAAGCAGTGCGTGGCGGTCCGCTGTGAACTCGCTCTGGAAGTTGCGTCTGCTGCAAGCCGATCGCGTCGAAGGAGGCTCGACTCTCATCCTCGACGACGGCCCCCGCCGGCGGCCGTTTCGAGCCGAACCGGAAGTGCTCATCACTCGGCTTCGCGACGGTCTCGGATTGTCGACGGTTCGCGTCATTCCTTGGTGGGGGGTCGCGCTCATTCTTACACTTCTCGTCGGAACGATCGGGCCGGTCGAACAGCGGCTTCTCAAACTGTTGAAGAGGCGAACGCTCACCTGGATCGCATTCCCAGCGCTATGTATCGCTGCGACGGTGTTCATCGTCTGGTTTTCGACATGGTTCGTGGGTCGATCCGTGACGTCGTCTCTCACGGTCTACGACCTCGGAGCCGATCAGCGCGTCCTTCGTCGAAACTCGTTCGAGCTGCTTTTCCCTACGGCACACGGCGATCGAGTCTTGACCGCCGAGAACGAGATACTGACGACGATTCGACCGGATGGCGGACGGAGATCCAGGGGGCTGACGACATCTGGATCGCGAGGGCGGTATCCGCAGGAGTATGAACTCTTCCACCGTGAGGCGAAGTGGACCCCGTACCTCACGCGGCGGTTCTCCATCGGAGGTGTGGCGGACGTGCCTCTTCCGAAGCTCGCCGTTCCCGAATCCTTCCGCGGCGACCCGGCTTTGTTCCGGTCCAGCGAACAACTCGTCGATAACGTGGCCGATATTCGTGACGATTTCGACGCCCTCCAGCTGCTCGTGGTCAAAGGTCGTGGCGTCACTTCGACACGCGTCCAGGGGGGGAGTATGCAGATCGGGAATGACGTGATCGCCGGACTGACGACTCATTCGAAGCGCGGACTGTTCTGGGTCTTCGGGCTTACCTCACCCCACGGCTCGGCCGATCTTGGAGATGTTGTGGTACAGGGGGACCGAGGGGTGACCATCGCCGTGCTTGCTCGGCGCGGCCGAGAGTACTTCCTGTTTCGTCGAACGTATCCTGGAGGGACGCCGTGAACGCTGATCCTGCCGATGACACACCACCGTCGACTCTAGATAGCCCGCCGATCGTCACGGTGCGCAATCTGCGTGTGAAGTACGGAAAGCTCGAGGCGGTCAAAGGGATCAACTTCGACATTCCTCGGGGCGAGGTGTTTGGGTTCATCGGACCCAACGGAGCCGGCAAGACGTCAACGATCAAGGTATTGGCGACATTGCTCCGCCCCACGCAAGGCGTCGTCAGTGTCGCGGGTTTCGATGTGCAGCGGGACCCGATGGAAGTGCGCAAACGCATCGGCTACGTCCCAGACTTCTTCGGCGTCTACGAAGACCTGACCGCCAACCAATACATGCAGTTCTTCGCCGCGGCGTACGGGGTTCCGTTTGCCGAGCGTGAGCAGCTCGTCAAAGACCTTCTGCAGTTGACGGATCTCTCCGGCAAGATCGACGCCCAGGTCGATTCGCTTTCACGCGGTATGAAGCAGAGACTCAGCCTAGCGCGAGTCCTGGTGCACGACCCCGACGTGCTGCTCCTCGACGAACCGGCCAGCGGCCTCGACCCGCGGGCGCGAATAGAGATTCGTGAGTTCCTCAAGGAGCTCAAGAGCATGGGCAAGACCATTCTGATCTCCAGCCACATCCTTCACGAGCTTGCCCACCTCTGCACCCGGATCGGAATCATCGAGGCGGGTGAATTGGTCGTCGAGGGTTCGCTGCAGGACATCTACCGAGCGATCGACATTCGTCGCAGCGTGCACATCCAGTTCGTCGAAACCAACGACGACCTACTAAAGCGGGTGCGCGCCATCCCAGGTGTGGCCGGGGTTCAGGTAGAGAAGGATCGCATCTCGGTGGAGATCCGCGAGGACGAACTCGCGGTCGAGGATTTGCTCGACGCGGTTCACGCGCTCGGCGCGCGCATTCGCATGTTCCAGCCCGACGCCATGGACATGGAAACGGTGTTCATGAAGCTCACCGAGGGGAAAACCGCGTGAGGTTTCTCGCGACGGCGTTGCCACTTCTCCTCAAGGAGCTCCAAGAGCAGGCGGTTCGCAAGCGGACCGTCGTCATGCGCGTCGTGGTCGCGGCGACCGCGTACTTCATCTTTGTCATCGCCTTCAGCGAACAGTTCTCGAATCATCGAGGATCTGTTCTGGGGCGCGGCGACGACATCTTTTCGCTCGTCGCGGGAATGCAGTTTCTCGCCGCGTTCGGGATTCTTCCGCTGTTACTCGCCGGGTCGATCGCGCACGAGAAAGAGACGGACACCCTGCAACTTTTAGTGGTCTCTCGCATGTCCGCGTGGTCCATTCTTTGGCAGATGCTTCTCGCACGGTTGATTCCCTTCTTCGGTTATCTGTCGCTCACGTTCCCACTGCTCGGCATCGCCTACTCGATCGGCGGCGTCGAGGCTAATCAGATACTCTCCCTTGCCTACCTCATCGGTCTGACGTCGTTGAACGTTGCGGCGTTGTCGATCTTCGTTTCCACGATAGCGGTGACGACGGTATCGGCGTTCATCGGAGTCTTCGTGCTCGGCGGTGTGTTCTATCTCGGCCCCGCGATCTTGGTCGAGATGTTCGAGCTGTACGCGCTGCGAAAGACCGCAGCTTCCTTCTTTCCCATTTCGCTCTACTCGGAGTACTACCGCAACGGTGTTTGGCCGATGGTTGCGGCGTCTTGGCACATGTGGCTGACGACCATCGGCTTCCTTCTACTCGCGCGATTCTTCTTCTACAGACGTGCATTCGTGCGCGGAACCGGACTGTTGCGTCGAGTCTTCAGCCGGGTCGATCGAATCACGAACGCGGCTAACCGGCAACTGGGTGGGATTCGCTTCGGTGGGAAGGGCGCGGGCGTGCCCGGCGACGACCGTCCTGTTCGTTGGCGCGAGCTCCAACGTCGTGGCCTCGATCGATCGAATCACACTGTTCGCTTGTCGCTGTTCTTGCTCGTTCCGGCCATCGGCGGCGGAGTGATCGCACTGCGGCTCGACACGAGATTCACGGGGGAGCTCCTGAGCGCCGTCATTCTCTTCTACTGGGGTCTGGTCGCGCTGATCGTGACCACGGTCAGCGCCAATGTCGTGGTCTCGGAACGGACCGGGCAGACTCTCGACGTCTTGTTGACCACGCCCATTCCGTCGACGCAGATCATTCGCGACAAACTCGCCCCCGTCTTCCGGTGGATCATGATCGCCACGATTGGGTTTCTTGTCCTGTACGCCATGAGTGACTGGACGCGGGGGCGCGCCCCAATTGGGCGAAGCGGTCCCCTTCCGTCGTCGTACTACATTGTCTTGAGCCTCGGCCTCGTTTGGATCTACCTGCCGATGCTGGCGTGGGTCGCCATGGCGATTGGGCTTCGATCGAAGACCAGGGTTCGAGCGACAGTCACGGCGTTGGTCGTCGTCGCACTCTGGCAGTTCCTACCACTGGTCGCAACGTGGATGATCACGGTGGTCGCGTCGAGCCGAAGTATGGACACCTTGTTTCTCGTCATGCTGGGTAGCCCGATGATGTCGCTCGCATATCTCGAGTTCTATCGCGACGGCATAGGAGTGTGGGGGTCGCAACCGTGGGTGCCGTTCGCGGTGACCTTCGTCTGGCACCTATTTGTCCTCCGCGCGGCTCGCCGGTGGTGTCTGAGTCGAGCCGCGCACCGGCTCGGCCGGGTTTGGATCACCGGCTCGCAGTAGCGGTCTCCTTGCGAGCGCGCAGTTGGGGTGGAGCGCGTTGGGGGGACGCCGCTACCGTTCCTTGGGGACAGCTTCTCGTACAACCGCCCACGCAGCGTCTCGCAGAATGCGCGCCGTTTCTGCGGGCACAACGGTTCCCGCATTTCCGCACTGGCGCGGATCTCGATCGGCGATCCGGGCGTAGAGAATGCACGCGGCCAGGTACGAGCCGGCGAGGCTGGGATGCGAGCCGTCGTCCGCGTACAGCTTGATCTTCGGATGTGCCCGTCGCACGTGTGCGAACGCCTTGCCGACTGGAGCCTCGTCACCGTTCACAGCGCGGGCCGTATCGTGATACGCCTTGGCCAGCGCGTCGAACGTTCCCGGCGTCGCTTCCCGCGACCACGTTGCGTACAGGAGCGGCCGAGCGCCGGACTTCGTGATGCCAGGCAAGAGCCTCTTCGCCGCCGTCAGCATGCGGTCCGGGGCGACGATAGGGCGCATGCTCTGTTCCTGTAGAACGACCCGGTCCCACTTGTGCCCAGCGAGGAGCATTGCGACGTTCAGACTTGCTGCGTGTTGCTCGAGAGTGCAGCCTCCGGGGGTGACAGCCGTGCCGACGATGTCGCACGGGTTCGGGTCGTCCCGGCCCAGTCGAGCGATCATGCTCGGGAGGTTGTTGTACGCGGTGTAGCTGTTGCCAAGAAACAAGACACGGCGCTGATCGCGCGCGAAGAACATCAAGTGCTGCCAAGGAAGCTCGTCGTACTCGCCGACCAAGCGGTAACCCGACGGAGGAAACTCGAGCAGGATCTGCTTCTTGGTCATCTTGTGCAGAGGCTTGATCGGCACCTTGGGGTCTTCGCCGCGGAACTCGACCAGCGCGATGCGCCCATTCGGTTTCAGCGCCCGGCGCATCTTCTGAAGCATGATCTCGGGATCGCCGAACTCGTGATAGACGTCGACGAGCAAGATCAAGTCGCACGACTCCGGCGGCAGCTTCGGGTCACGCAAGCCTCCCAGGATCGTCTCGATGTTGTTGAGCTTGGCGAGTCGTCGGCGTTCTTCCAGTTCGTCGAGCATCGGTTGCTGGATGTCGACGGCGAGGATCTTACCCGTGGGGCCGACGCGCTCGGCCAAGCGAAGAGTGTGATAGCCGTTGCCGCAGCCGAGGTCGCAGACCGTCTGCCCGGCCTTCACATCGAGGGCGTCCATCAGCTTGGTGACGTTCTCTTCCCTGCCGCGAGATTGCCGGAGTAGCCACTCCGCCCCCGACCAGTGCATGGTCTGCGCGATCTTCCGACCCTTGTAGTGGGTCGGGCTCTGCGGTTGCGCACCGCTGGCTGAACCGCTTGGGTTCACCAACGCCGCAAGTAGGAGCAAGAAGACCAAGATCGGTAACCGCGGCAGCCTCGACGAACTTGTCGGCAGCACTAGTTTCGCTGGCGTCGTTTTCGAACACGTCTTCGAATATGTAGGCATGAGATCTCCTTTGCAGACCCGTCCACCCTCTATCGCCCAGCCGTCGCCGTCAAGCTGTCGCACCCCAGGGCCGGTCGAGCGACGGCTGCCGTGGAATCTGGGCAAAAGGGGGTGAAGCGAACGCGGGCTCCTGTTCTCATTTGGGCGCCGCGATTCGCGACCGTCGAGATTCGCCGCGTAACCACAGCTCAATATCAGGAGAAAGCCAATGGCCACCGCCGGTCAAATCATGAAGCAGCTTGAGAAAAAGGGCAGCGAGCAGACTCGCAAGATCTTCGAGCGTCACGGTGCGAAGAACATCTACGGTGTCAAAGTCGCTGATCTCAAAGTGATCGCGAAGACCATCAAGGGTGAGCAAGACTTGGCGTGCGAGCTGTACGAGACCGGTAACGGCGACGCCATGTACCTCGCCGGCATGGTTGCCGACGGCAAGCAGATGACCAAGAAGCAGTTGGAGACGTGGGCGAAGCTCGCCGAGTGGCAGATGATCGCCGAGTACACCGTGCCGTGGGTCGCCGCCGAGAGTGAGCACGGCCGGGCGCTCGCGCTGAAGTGGATGAAGGCAAAGAAGGAACACGTCGCCTCCTGCGGTTGGGCGACGTACGCGGGAATCGTGGCCATGACGCCCGACGAAGATCTCGACCTGAAAGAGATCGAGTCGCTGCTCGGTCAAATTGAGAAAACGATGGACGACGCTCCGGGCCGAGTACGCTACACCATGAACGGCTTCGTCATCGCAGTCGGTAGCTACGTGACCCCGCTGTTGAAGAAGAGCAAGGCAACCGCCAAGAAGCTCGGAGCGGTCGCCGTCGAGATGGGCGGCACGGCGTGCAAGGTGCCGCTGGCCACGGACTACATTGCGAAGGTTGAGAAGGCCGGTCGCCTAGGGAAGAAGCGCAAGACGATTCGCTGCTAGCCCGACCTCCAAGGTTGCGAAGGCGCACCGTCTGCCGACAGCATCGGGCGTGGCTCGAACTCCAGTGGGATGGCCGTGAACGACGGACGGGCGGATCGGGGCGTGTCCGAGGCTGTTCCGGATGCCGAAGCCTGCGGATGGGCATTGGGCGATGAGGATTGCGTCCTGGGCGGCGGGGATCCGTGACCGGCTTCGAACGCTGCTCGTTGTCGCCGGCGACGCCTCGTTGAAGTGCGGACCCGAGGTGTCCAATGCCTCCTGGTTGGCCCACGGTTCTTCTTCTGTCTGCAGGCGGTCTCGAACCTGGTTCGGTTTGCCGTTACTGGTGAGCGCGTCATCGTCCAAGCGATGTCCTGTGACTGGTTGGGTTCTTGAGTTCCGAGAAGTTTTCGAGGTTGTTCTTGACCCCCCCCCCCCCCCCCCGGGGGAATACCATATTTTCATCGAACGGGGCCAATGGCTCGGCAGTCGATTCGTCGGGGTTGGTCATGGAAGGGTGAAGGGTATCGTGAAAGTATCGACGTCGCTCGTCGCGGTTGGGTTGTGCGTCGCGACAGTGGTTGCCACCATGGCCACAGCCACATTTGTTCGTCAAAACGAGCTTCGCGATAGCCATGAGTCGTTGACGAAAACCCTCGATGAACTAGCGACCTGGAGCTTTGACGCGGAGGGGCGACTTCGGAAACTACTACGAAAATTCACCGCGCTCGACAACGCCGTACGAGACCTACAGGTCGTCGTAGACTCGCTTGAAGAGCGATCCGCCAACGCGGGTTCAGCCAGCACCCAAGGCGAGTTCGCGACCGAGGATGACGAGCCCTTCGACGTGGTTCTTCCAGATGGCGACTTTCGGATCTTAAACGTTGATGAAATGGAGGGGATGGCGGTTCCCTTCGACGATCTCAACCTTGGTGTCGCCGGGCAACTACCAAGTGGAGAACACATCTTCCTTCAGTATCGTGAGCCTCTGCTCGATCCCGTGTCTCGCGACATGGCAGAGTCAGTCCTGACCAGCTATGTGAATTTCTTCTACGGCAGAGAGCAGTTCCTCGAGGAGCAGGCGCGAAGCGGACGCGACGTAAGAGGCACTTTCTCCACCCGTGGGGCGGCGTCAGCGTTCAAGAAGGACCTTGAGAATCAGAACATGTATTCCGTCGTTCGACATCCGGATGGATTCGCCGTCGTCGGGATCTCAGAATTCAAAAACGACCGAGAGTATGCTGGCCTCTTGAGGGATTTGGTTTCCCTGCGCCAGCGCATGGTGAAGCGGGGGTTCAAACAAAAGGGAGCTCCCATCTTCCCTCCCTCTGAGTAGTTGGAGATTGCGCATGCGGTTCCTAGCAGTTCTTTGTTTGGTTTCTATGATCGCCGTGACAGCATTCGGCACCTGGAATGTATGCTACGCAGCCCAGTGTCACTGGGGCACCGTCAACGCGGGTGTTGGGATCTGTGGTTGTGGCGACGTAGATGGCGAGATCAGTTGTGAAGACGGTCTGTTGTGCACCTGCGATATAACGGGCAGCGTCACGATAACAGCACACGACAACTGCGACGGTGCCATAGTCGTGAACGAGTCTTGGACTGGAGACTCTGATAGTTGGCGAGAGTGGTTGGACGGCGGTTTCTCTATCATGATCGTACCGTCGGTGGACAGCGAGAGTTGCCCCAATGGGGGCTACACCCTCGACGTTGATTGGTCCTGCACTTGCGACAACTCCGGACCTGGGCTCCCCGGTGCTCACGCGTGCAACAACGTAGTCAGTGTTGGATGCCTCTGCGACACTGGCTGTTCTGAGTAGCTGTCGGCTCCCAATATTCGTGGGCAACCCAAGTACGGCAAGAATCAATCAGGCCGCGCCCGCTGATGCTCTTCGCAAGGAACAAGAAAACGCTCTTTAGCAGAATGAGTGGGTCGATCAGGCTCGATTCTCGAGGAGCCGGACGGCTCTCGCGCGACCCTGTTTCATCCACAGCGACGCACGGGGGCGTAGAGACGGTTGATATCGTGCCCGCCGTTCGCGGACTTGGTCTGGCTCGTTGGGATCTTGTCGAAGGCCGGCGCGGTCTTCGGCTTGACGGCCTTGACCGACTCGACGGGCTTCGATCTTCGACTGAACGAACGACTCGCCGTACTCCTGCTCCGCACACCTCAGGTTGTGAACCTCACAGAGCGCCCGGAGGTTAGATTCGTCACTCGATCCCTGCTTGCCGAACGGGTGGACGTGATCGATGTGGAGGCCCGACCGTTGTTGGCACCGGCGGCTTCCCCCGACGAACTCGCACTGATGGCCAGCGCGTTCGAGGACTCTCTCGCGAGCCTCGTCGGGGATGTAGCGAGAGTGTTCCTTCGGTGGCGATGATTCTGGCGTCGCGTCCGGACGCGATTCACTTTCGTCACTCGACGGTACTTGTTCCTCCGTCTCGGCGCTCACAGCCGCGGCAGTCTTCTTCGCCTCACGCTCCTTGCGACGCTCTTGCCTTTGGATCGGATCCTTCTTCTTGAGTGCAATGTCGAGCGCCTTCTCGAACAGCGTCGCGAAGTTCCGGCTGACGTCGTCCACACCGCACACTTCACCCCACCGCTCGATCTTCTCCATGAACACCCGATCCACCGGAAATCGAATGTTGAACACGTCCGGCTGAGCCGCCTCGATCGGCTTCGAAGAGGAACGCGCAGGTTGTGAGGTGTCGGACGCTCGCTGAGATTCAGGGCGACCCGCGTTCGGCTCGTCGTTCTGGTCTTCTTCCGAACTGCGTCCATCTTCTGAACGGCGCTGTGCCCCGGAACCAAAGAGCCCGTTGTCGGGTGTGTCACTCGACGACGACGCTCTGCGAACACCGGAGCTCACCGGCTCTTTCGGTTTGATCCGCACGAGATACTCCGCTGCCTTCCTCTTCGACAGCCCCTCACAGTCTGCAATCAACTGACCGACGTTCTCCGCTGTCAGATGAGAAGACAACATCGACGCCACGGTCATGGTCATACGATTACGAGCCAAAGACTCCAACACTCCAGGAAACTTCCCGCACACCCTGGCCACGCGGCAACGCAGCGCTGACTCGCTCTCACTCAGGTTCAGGGCGTCCTCGGCGTAGCAATACAGACCAGAGTAGCCCTCGTCGATGTGAATCTTGCGGCGCCAGATCTCCGCCAAGTGAGCCAACAGCCGCGCGACGTGAACCTTCTCGACCCCGACCAACCTCTTCGACTCCGCAAGTAGTTGATTCCGAGACAGCGTTGCAACCCGTCGAATACAGTCGGTCATGAATGCCACGTTTACTCCTCTTGGTCAGCGTTCGATTGAGCACCTATTCTATACGACGATTTCGCGTCAACGATTTGTCGCGCGTACTGCACGTTCGTCATGTGCGGACACGTCGACAACGTTCATGCAAGCGAACGCACGCGAGAAGCGCCGGCAGCTACTTCAACGATCACGTCTACTCGAATTGGGATAGACCGTCTGAGATGGCCCGAGAAGCGTGTCAAACACAATCTGGATAACTTCTGGGTTTGCGAATGACGTACACCGGTGAAGCACTTCGATGCGCGATCGCGCCCGGACGCGATGTACATTCTGGGGCTCGATCATCGTGTCGACGTCGATGTCAGCCAAGAGTTGATGCGAAGTGGACCGCGTTGTCTCCTCGCTTCGCTCGACCACGTTTCTGATAGTGCGCCTGATCGGTTGGAGGTCGACGCTCCAAACACGTTGGTCCTTTCGAATTGAGGATAGCGCGTATCGAGTTCTCCGGTCCTGTCCCGGGTGTTCGCCTGCGTAGGGCGTTCAAAGGCCACGTGCCATCTCCTACCTCGTCGATGCAAACTCGGTGAGGAACGTTGTCAGAACCGCTGGTCGAGCGCAGCGAGGAGACGACGTTGTCCACCGGTTGTCCCACCGTCCTCCGTTGCGAGCGATCCGCGATCCCCCATTCGCCTCTGGCTGTGCCGGCCGCAACGCACTGCCAACCCGCGGAGTATCGCCATCATCTAAGAACGCTTCACCACCCGAGACACTCCTACTCCAAGTTCATCGTGACCTGGGTCGATCACGGACGCGTGCGCGCTTCGTCGCGTGGCCCTGTCGGCTGTGATAGATGAGGTGTTCGGTAACGAGGAACTTCTACCCAGAGTCGGACGACCGCACTCTGTCGGTGACCTGGACTCGGGGGTTCGTCGTCTTGAATTCACGCTATGTAGAGCAAGACTCCTCGCTGCCCCCCCGCTAGAGATCTTCCTCGCGCGGCAGTCCGGCGCGGGTGTGGAGGCTTTCGATTCGCTCGTCTTCGATCCAGTGGATCTCGGCTAGCTTCTCGTAGGCGGCGGCGAGGTAGGGGCGCGCCTGCTCTTTGCGATCGAGTGCCCACAAGCACTCGCCGATTTCTTCGGGGCAGAAGCCGGCCTCACGTTCGCCCGCTTTTTCGTACTCTTCGAGCAGGGCTTTGTGGATGGCGATGGCTTCGTCGTACCGTTTCATCGATCGATAGGTGCGGCCGATGGTCCACTTGGCGATTCGGACCTGCGGTGTGCGTTTCTGCTCTTCGTTGAAGGCGAGGCACTTGGTGAAGAGTTCGAGTGCCTTGGCGAAGTCGCCTTGGTCGTGGTAGGTCCAGCCGGTGTTGTTGAGAAGCGATCCCAGCCAGCCTCGCGCTCTTGGATCCTTCGCCTTCTCGGCCAGCGCGATCGCCTTTTGATTCCACTCCAACGCCTTGGCGGATTCTTCCGCGATGCCGAGCATGTGAGCGGCGTCGATGGTTAGGGACTCGGCGGGGGCTAGGTCGGTACCGATCTGCTTGCCCTTGGTGAAGGCGTCGAGGAAGAGGGCTCGCGCTTTCTTCTTGTCGCCGGCGGAGTTGAAGCTGCGACCGCGCTCGAGCAAGTAGCGGACGACCGCGATGCGATGTTCGGGCGTCAGTTGCGCTTCGACCGTATCGAGGATCTTGTGCGACTCGTCGTACTTGCCGCGTAGCCCGTAGGTGCGCGCGATCTGCGTATCGAGTTGCAGCAGAAGGTCCAAGTCTCCGTGAGCTTCGACGCGGGGCCGAAACTCTCGGAACTTCTTCGCCGTCTCCTCCGGGTTGCCGTAGTCCCAGAGTTTGTCGAATTGATCGACCTTCAGTTCATCCGTCGACATCGATTCTCCTGTAGCGCACAAGAACACAGTCAAGGACACGGTTATCCAAACAAGCACGACGAACTCCTTTCGCCTACTCCTTCTTCGGGACGATCTGAATTCCCAGCTCTTCCAGAGCTGCCGGATCGGCGAACGCAGGACTATCGTCGAGTAGTCCCTTGGCGCCGGCCGTCTTCGGGAACACGATCACATCTTGGATGGTGTCGAGGCCGAGCAGGATCATCAGCCAGCGATCCACGCCGATGCCGATGCCGGCCATGGGCGGGGCGCCGTACTTGAGCGCTTCGAGTAGGAAGCCGAACTGCGACTCGGCTTGCTCTTTGCCAATGCCCAAGCAGACGAACATGGCGTCTTGGATCTCCCGGTCGACGATACGAATGGATCCCGACCCGAGCTCGACCCCGTTGACGACGAAGTCGTACTGAGTGGCCACGATCGACTCCGCGAGGTCGACCGCCTTCGGGGTGACGGCACCGTCGGTGTGACGCAGCTCGTCGGCGAAGGCGAGCAACTGCTCCGGGTTCTCGGGCATGACGAAGGGGTGGTGAGCGGCGACGATCTGGTTCGACTCTTCGTCGTATTCGAACTGCGGGAAGTTGTCGATCCAGGTGTAGTCGTAGCGGCTCATGTCTCGTAGTTCGAGTTTGTCCGCAAACGTGATCCGGAAGTGCGCCAGGATTTGATCGGCGAGGTGTGCGGTGTCTGCCACGAACACGACGAGGTCTCCGGTCTCAGCGCCCGTGCGTTCCTTGATCATGGCCAGCTCTTCCTCGGTGAAGAACTTGGCGATGGGTGACACGAGTTCGTCTTCCGCGTAGCGGATGAACGCTAGACCCTTGGCTCCCCGTCCCTTGGCGTCTTTCTCGAGCGCCTTGAACTGACCCTTCGAGACCATGGTGTGTCCGGTCGGGATACGAAGCGCCTTGACGACCTTGCCTTCTTTGACCGTGTTGGCGAACACGGCGAAGCCGCACTCCTTGACGTCGTCGGAGAGGTCGACGAGCGGCATGCCGAAGCGGGTGTCCGGCTTGTCGGAGCCGTACTTCGACATGGCGTCTCGATACGACAGGTGAGGGAACGGGGTCACGATGTCGATGCCGAGGGTCTGCTTCATGATGTCGGCGGCGACGCCTTCGATCACGCTTTGCACATCGGCGGGCTCGACGAAGCTCATTTCGAGATCGAGCTGCGTGTGTTCCGGCTGTCGGTCGCCGCGTTTGTCTTCGTCACGCAAGCAACGGGCGAACTGAAAGTACTTGTCGAATCCGGACATCATGAGGATCTGTTTGAAGATCTGCGGCGACTGCGGAAGTGCGAAGAACTTGCCCGGGGACTGTCGCGCCGGAACGATGAAGTCTCGCGCGCCCTCCGGGGTCGGCTTGGTCAGCAGCGGGGTTTCGATTTCGTAGAACCCGCGGGCGTCGAGGTGGTCGCGCGCCGACTTCACCAAGCGGTGACGCAGTTTGAAGTTCGCCTGCAGGCTCGGACGTCTCAGGTCCAAGTAGCGGTACTTCAGCCGTAACTCGGAGTTGACCTCAATGTCGTCGCGAATCTCCATCGGCGGGGTTTCCGACTTGTTGAGGATCTCTAGATCCTCGACCTCCATCTCGACGTCGCCGGTCGGCAACTTCGGGTTGGTGTTGCCCTCGCCTCGGTGGACCACTTTCCCCTCCGCCGCGATCACGTATTCACGGCCGAGGTGGTTGGCGGCGTCGAGTAGTTTTGCGCTCGACTCCAGGCGGAACTTGAGCTGAACGCGACCTTCGCGGTCGCGCAGATCGAGAAACGTGACTCCGCCGATCTCCCGAATCCGGTCGACCCAGCCAGCCACGATGACGGTCTGGTCGATGTGGTCGGCCCGTAGATCACCACACATGTGCGTTCGCTTGAGTCGCATCTTCTTGTTTCTTCCGGAGTTCCGGGTTGGGTTCGAGCGGATTTCCCAGCCTCCCTTCAGCGAGCGTCGCGGGGGGTGGGGCGCGGAATTGTACGGGACGGGTGCCAGAAGTGGAGAGGCCGTCTCGATCAAAACGCGGCGAGGATCATTCCGGGGGCCGGATATGATCGGCGGGTGGGGATCCCTCGGGTGACCGGTTCGTGACCTTCGGGCCCGAGCTTGGTTGGTAGCCCCTCCCAGAGCGACTCGCTCCACGCGAGCGGAAGGACACCGAATGCGTATCTCGGTTCTCATTGTGGCGTTGCTTGGCGGTTTGATTTACAGCGACGCGTTGGCGGGCGACCCGGTCGTCATGATCTACGACGTTCGCGATCTTCTCCATCCGCCCAAAGACTTCCCCGCTCCTAAGCTCGGACTGAGCGGGCTCGAAGAAGAGACCGGCGGTGTCTTCGACGACGAAGATGAGGATCTCAACGGTCCCATCATCACGGCCGACGAACTGGTCGAGCTCATCGAGACCCACATTCAACCCGACCGTTGGCAGCAAGAGGGCAACTCGGTTCGCGTTCACAACGGCCGCTTGATCATCGTCGCCGACGCGGACACGCACTCGAAGGTGTCCAAGAACATACTCGCCTGGCGTTCGCGCGGCGTGCCCACGTCGACCTACTCGGTTCGTACGCGTGCCTATCCGGCGGACGCGGCGCTGCTGAAGGCGCTGGGGTTCAAGAAGAAGTCGAAGCGGAACTCGCACGCGGTCGAACCCGATGTGCTGTCGGCTGCGTTGGCACTGGTCGAAACAAAGCCGCACGACCTTCCGAAGCTGAGCCTGATCGATGGCCAGACGAGCCACGTCGTACATCTGGATCAGTCGGCGTATCTCTCCGATGCCAAACTCAATCCCGAAACCGGCGTGGTCGATCCGCAGATCGACGTTCTGACGGAGGGGGTGACGTTCGAGACCACCGTGCGCCGGCGCGGCCGCAAGCGGATGGTCGTGACGTGGAAGGCGCAGATCGCCAAGGCCAATGCCTCGAGCTTCGAACAGATCAACGGCTCCGAGATCGAGCTACCAGAGATCGCGATCACATCTCTACACGGACGCAGCGTCCTGAAGCCGGGCCGAACTCTGGCAATCCGAGGGCTGCCGCACCCAGATCACAAGACCGAAGGCGAGTACGTTTGGTTGGTCGATATCACCGAGGTTCCGAACAAGAAGCGCAAAGCTGTCTTCTAGCCGTTGCAGTCTTCGACCCCGGGCTACGCTCGGGGTCGCAAGTTGCGCCGCTGGGTCTTCCTGTCGAATTGGTATTCGTCGGAATCTCGTGGTGTGAGGTGCGACTCACCGCCCGGTATCGGCAAGTCTGTTTATCAGCTTGGCGGCCTTCTATGTACCCCCGGGTGTCAAGTGCTATCAGAGTTTTGGCCCTTGGTGATTCCTTTGTCTCAACGTTTGGTCGGTTCGAGGTCCCACAATGGCTCTAGATCCTCAGGTCGAAAGAGCCAACGTG
>JAJFFE010000234.1 GCA_021776775.1 Planctomycetota bacterium
ACGGTGCGCGGCGGTCTTCGACGGAATCTCACCATTCGTAATCCTCAACGAATCCACCAATTCGCCTGCGAATTCCGAACGGCAATCTTCCGCCGAACTCCACCACTCACCGCACCTGCACTTTCCGGCCGCACCTCTAGCTAAGCTAGAGCGCAAGGCAGCGCCTTCGATGCTTGCGTTGAGTTCGATCAGTGCCGCTTGATCTTCCCTGAACCCGTTCTCGGCAACGCGTCCACTGCCTCGAATCGCATCGGTATCTTGTAGCTCGACAGCCGAGCGCCGAGATGCTTGCGCAGTTCTCCCGCGTTGACCTGTTCGCCGGTAGCGGCCACGACATCGGCGCGAGCGACCTGCCCCAGCTTGGGATGTGGCTCAGCCCAGACGCGCGATTCGTGAACTGCGGGGTGTTGGTCGAGGACCGCTTCGACCTCTTCGGGGAAGAACTTCATTCCGCCGACGAAGATCATCGCCTTGCGCCGACCGATCAGGGTTAGACAGCCCGAGTCATCGAAGCGACCGATGTCCCCGGTGAGGAAGTAGCCGTCGCGTTCGACTTCGTGACGAAGCTGCCACGGACGGTAGTACGCGCAGAAGAGACCGTCGCCCTTCAGTCCCACTTCACCATCTTGGCCGGGAGTATCGTCGAGCCGTTCTCCGTCGTTCGAGAAGAGCGCGATCGAGTAACCGGGAGTTGGTCGACCGACTGAGGTGATCGGTTCGCCATCGCGGCGGAGATTGATGCACGGCAGTCCCGCTTCGATGATTCCGTACGCTTGCGCTAGCGGCCGGCCACACCGCTCTTCGAAGGCAGTGATCACTTCCGGGCGAATGGGTGCCGCGGTCGATACCGCGAGCCGCACCGAGGCAAGGGTGTCGGGCCCCGCGGTGTTCGCCAGTCGCTCCACTTGCACTGGCGACGCGTAGAGGATCGTCGGTCGGTGACGTTCGATGTTGGCGCACAGTTGCGCCGGCAAGCTGTCCGGGCACAACAACACGTGAGCCGCCGCGCGGACGTACGCGGTGATGGTGACCGCGAAGTGATACGCCAGGGGGAGTACCCACAGGATTCGATCCGTTGACGAAAGCTCGAAGCGTTGATCCGACGCTACGACCCGGGCGGTCGTTGCCGCGTGAGACAGCACCACCCCTTTGCTCGTGCCCGTCGATCCCGATGTGAAGCGTACGAACGCCGGGTCGAGTACGGCGAACTCCGGCCGAGTTTCGCTTCGTGTCGACGCGACGTGAATCGTGAAACCGCGGCACGGCCCGGACTCGATGGTCCCGACCACGGGATGTGGGATCTTCGCGTCCGCGTCGGGGGCGGCGACGCAAACATCGACGTCGATCTCTTCGACGATCGTGCGAACTTCATCCGCGGTGGCGTTCGAAGGGATGGGCGTCAAGCAGCCGTTTGCCCGCAGGATTCCGAACGCCGCAGGTAGGTAAAAGAGCCCGTTGGGGCAGGCGAGGCCGACCCGGTCGTAGGGTCGTAATCCGTACGTTTCCAGTGTCCTCGCGATCGCTTCGCTTTCGACGCGCAGCTCTCTGAACGTGATGCTCGCGCCGCTGTCGAGGTCGGTCGCCGCCGGCCGATCGGGGTATTGCTCTGCGGTGCGAGCGAGGTGATCGAAAAGGTGTGTCACCCGTGCGCTCCCTTCGCCACATGGCTCCCGACGGCGTACCCGGCTTCGAGGCACGTTCCGATGACCCGGGCGGAACCGAGCGCTTCGTGCGTGCCACTCATGCAACGACCGACGGCGTAGGCGTTGTCGATGTCTCGGAACTGAAAGGATCGCAACGGGATGGAGTACGTCTCGCCGTCGGGTACGTACTCGAGCGACGGGCCGAGTTCGCCATCGTTCCAGATCTCGATCGGCCACGCCGCTTCGACGATGCCGTCGTCGAACCGCCGCGCCGCGAGTACGTCTTCACCGGTGAGCCGGTAGCGACCGACGACTCGGCGACTCTCGCGTACCCCGAGTTGTGGTGCGGCGTGCGAAACGAAGCTGTGTTGGAACTCCGGGACGCGGCTTTGGAGGTGGGCGGCGAGGGCTCGGACCCTTATGCGACCCGTTCGTTCGGCGAGCGTCGAGAAGGTAACGCCGGGATGGTCGGCCGCGTGTTCGGCGAGTCCGGACAGCGCGATCTTCATCACCACTTCCCCGGGACGCGCCGACTTTCGTAGGGCAAGGTTCGAACAGCCGGCGGGTAGTTCTCCCGCGTTCTCGGCACGGGCGACCTCTCGCAACAGCGCTACCCGACACCCGCGATCGCCGATCGACTCACCGACGTTTTGCATATGGAAGACGATGGACGGCAGTTGCCGTTCCTCGACGGGAACCGTTTCGGTCGCGGCGCCCGCGAGCACCGCGCCGACAGCGTCACCGGTCGAGTCGATGAACGACGTTCCGGTGAGATCGCCCGCCCCGTCGGGCCCGACCACGTGCACGCCTTCGAAGTGTTGCCCGCGTTCTAGAATCGCGGCCACGTGGGTGTGCAGGTAGACGGCGAGGTTCGGCTCCGCGGCGGTCAAGTCATCGGCCAAGCCGGCGAAGGTGAGCGGTGCGTACGGTTGCACGTGAGTCCGCCCCATACGAACGGGGTCCTCACCGCTGGCGTCGACAACCAAGCGGGCGAACTCTGCTGCGAAACCATCGGCCACCGGATTCGGTGGCCCGTCGCCGCTGCGGTACAGACCACAGATCGTCCCGACCATGCCGGCGGTCGCCATGCCTCCGAGGAACCCGTACCGTTCGATCAACGCGGTTCGAGCGCCGGCGCGCGACGCGCCAATCGCGGCGGCGAATCCGGCCGATCCTCCTCCTAATACGATGACGTCGTAGGAGGTGTCGGTCCGGCGCGGGTCGGTCACGAGTGTCGGCCCTCGGCTTTGGGAGTGACGAGCGATGTCCAGCCTAGGCTATCGGCGATGTCGGCGATCAACGCATCGACTTCGCCCTTGTCGATGCCGCCATCGCGCCAACCGACGACGATGTTTTCGTTGTCGCCGTGCCGGTTGATGAAGACACCCAGTCCAGGCTTGGGGGTGACGGTCGGTATGTGGTAGGCGTTGTCGACCCTCTGCCCGAACAGGGTCGGACTGGCCCCTCGGTAGTCGCCGGTGTCCGCGAAGTGAAACGACGCCAGCCCGCCTCGGGTCGACGCGGCCATGCGTCGCGCGAGTAGCGGCACCGGAAGGCCGCGAATGAGATGAATCGCGGCCATGGTTGCGTCGAGCCGACCGTCGCGCATGACATCGATCATCTGCGTGCGAAGCTCTTTGACATTCTCCTCGGTATCGTCCGATCCATTGAACTTGGCGAAGTGGAGCGAGAGGTGGTTGCCGAACACCGGACCGGGCTCGCCCTTCTTCCGAAGATCGACGGAGATGGGCAGCACGAACGGGTCGGTGCCGATGCGATCGCCGAACACTCGACGTATCGTACGACCGACCACCGCGAGCCTCCACGTCATCTCGACGCTCTTGCGGTCGACTTCCGCGGGCGCCGGAAAGGTGGCGAGCCGAAAACGCGCCGGGGCACTCGGGGCTACCGGATGAGACGGGCAGCGCGGTGGGCAGTCTCGAAACGAGTCGAGGTACCGCTTGCCGCTGCGCGCTTGCTGCAGTTCTTTGCGCAGTGGGCCCGATCGAGCCGGGGCGGCGAGGTTGGGCACGCCGTCGGGCCACACTTGGCTGGCGTCTTCCGTCGTGAGGCGGTCGAGATGCAGCAAGAAGGTCTCGGCGCCACGCGGGTCCATCAACGGATGAAACCAGGTGAGCACGAAAAGGTGTCGCTGTGCGTGGAGGCGCTGCTGCGCCGTCGGCTTGATGAGATCGAAGCGTACCGGAGCTTGTGAGAAGGGGTCGATGCGATCGTCGAGACGATCTTCGAGAAACGTGTCGATCGTTGATCGATCGCTGGTGTCGAGGGTGTGCGTGACGACCGGCGGCGCTTCGGGCGCATTCTTGCGCGAGGCGATCCAGTACGGCGGGAACAAAGGACCGCCACGGCGCAATCGCGAACTGGCCCACGGAGTGACGCCGACAAACCGGTCGAGTCCGCGCTGAATCGTCGCTGGATCAGGCGCACCGTCGAGTTCGACCACGAGATGGACGAGGTTCTTGCCGACTCGGCCACTGTCCATGAATCGATCGAGCGCCAACAAACTGGCGTCGGCGGCGTTCAGCAAGAGTCGGGGAGTACGTCGCATGTCCTCAGCTCTTGCTGCGTAGGTGTGCTTCGATATACCGCGCCATGCAGGTCGCGTCGGCGATGACCGCTGGTGTCAAATCTTCGTCCGGGATCCAGAATCCGTACGTGGTCTCCACGAAAAGGAGGATCTTCATCAGCGCCATCGAGTCGACCCCGGCGTCCTCGAAGGCGATTCCCGGTTGCAGCGGGCTGCTCGACGCCATGATCTCGGCGTTGATGAACTCGACGATCGCGTCGGCGATTTCGACGGTGGTTTGAGTCGGGGCTGTCACGACGAGTTGGATCTCCACGCAAATGGGGGAATAGACGCGAGCCCGGGTTTCTTCGGGCGCCGGCGGAGATCATAATGAAACCGACCGTTGATGACGAGTGTCGTCGATTGCTCATCGCAAACCTCGCCCGCCGAACGACGTCAGGACCTCGAATGCTGAGACGCTGCTTCGGCCGCCACTTCTCGAAGTGTCGGGTGCGACTCGTCCTCGTGACGATTGCTCTGTTCGCGCTCGCTGCTTCCGCCGACGCCCAGCTCATTTTCCCCGGCTCCGACCTCGCTACGGTCGAGACCGAGAACCTGCGCGTCCACCTTCCGATTGATCACGCCGAGCGGCTCGAGCCGCTGGTGGCCCGCGCTGAGCAGATCTACGCCCACATGATTCGAGACGCGGGGTACACCCCGCGCAAGAAGCTCGACGTGCTGTTCGGGGACTGGGTCGACTTTCACAACGGGTTCTCGTTCGTCACCCCGTTTCCGGTCGTCCAGGTCGAGCTCGCGCCCGCTTTGGCGGAGTCGTCCATCTTCAGCGGATTCGCGGACACCGAGCGCACCTTGGTTCACGAGTTCGCACATCACATTTCCAACGACCGGACGCACGGATTCCGCAAGGGTCTCGAGCGGGTGTTCGGCCGCATCTTGCCGAACGATATTCTCAGCCTGATTCTCTTTTACTTGTCGACGCCGGCGCATCAGACCATGCCGGCCTTCTGGCACGAGGGTCTCGCGACGTGGGCGGAGACTCAGTACGCGGACCCGGAATCGGTGTGGGGCGGACGCGGTCGCGACGCGTTGACGCACATGATCTGGCGGCTCGACGCAGCCGGCGACGCCATCCCCGAAGTGGGCGACTGGCGATTGACGCACCACGAGTGGCCGTACGGTCGCACAGTCTATACGTACGGCGTCGCCTACTTGCGGTACTTGCAGGCGCGCTTCGGGGGTCGCTTCAGCGTGTGGGAGTTGATTCGTGAACAGTCACATACGTGGCCCTACTTGTTCAACCGTGGGCCGCGCAAGACTCTCGGTATTCGCCATCGTCCCATGATCGAGGGCGCGCGACGTTCGCTCGAGTTCGAGCAGCTCGCCAACATCACTGCGCTCTCCGAGGTGCCGTTCACCGCACTGACCCGACTGACGCCCGAGGGCATGGTGGTCGGGGCGCCGGCGTGGCTTTCCGGCGGTCGGCTGGCGTTCTCCACGTACGATCCGTACGGAAAACCGCGCATTCGCATCTTGCCCGACGCACAGACTCTTCAAGCGTCCGGCGTCGGCTTGCACAAGACCGGGTTGCCATCCTACGCGCTTTCGAACTTGCGCAGCGATGGTGTCGAGCAGTTGATCTATCACGAATACAACTGGCGCCAGTTCGCGCGGGCTCACGTCGGCCGCGATGTCGTGGGTGAGCGGCTTTTGCAGCCGGACTCGCGCGACGGATATCTGGTCGCACTCCACTTGGCGGGCGGCGGCCGGCAGGAACTGGTCATCCACGCCGGTGGTGATAACGAGTGGGGCGACGCCGCGGTCATCGCAACGGAAGGGCAGCCGTGGACTCCGACGCTGCGCCCGGGGCAGAGCGACAAGATCGAACTCGTCTGGGTCGAGACAACCCGCGAGGGCAGTCGGCTGGTACTCGGGGCGCTTGATCCGAACGATGTCGTTGGCGGCTCGGAGGCCGACGGCTCAGGTTCCGTCGTGTTTGCGTGTGGTGGGCGCATCTTGCACCCCGTGTGGTCCCCCGACGGTCAATACGTCTTCTTCTGTTCCGATCTCACCGGCGTCGCGAACGGCTACCGACTGAACGTCGATACGAAGGGGGTCGTCCCGGTGACGCACACCCTCGGCGGCGTCATCGCGTGCGTTCCGTCGCCCGATGGTTCGCAGTTGGCGTTGGTCGATCACGACCGCTCCGGTCCGTTCATCGCGAAGATTCCCAACGATCCCGAAGCGTGGCCGCAGGCGGTTCCGCGTATCTCGCTGACGTGGCCCGGCGCGGTGTTCACCGACGAGATGCCGACCTTTCCCGACCTGCGGCGTCGTCGGAACGAAGGGCCGCTACCGCTGCCGACCGAGATTCCCGACGTCGACCCCGACAACCCGGTCGCCACCGAAACGAGTCGCTACTGGGGTTCACTCAATACGCGCCCTCGGTTTTGGATGCCGACCACCGCGGCCGCCCCGTACGGTGGAGTTGGCGTGATCGGCTTCGCTTCAGACCCGCTGTTGACCAACTTGCTCACCGTTGGCATCGGCGCCGGACCCGTCGAGGCCGAGCCCGTCGGTATCATCAGCTACACGAAGCTGAGTCACGAACTCGAGTGGGGGCTGGAGTACACGCGCGACGAGAAGACGTACTACGACGAGATCGTCACCACCGGCCTTCGCGAATTCGACTACACCGAAACGGTCGACGCCGCGAAGTTTCGACTCGGTCGCGGCATCGCAGCGCCGGGACGACGGTTTCGTGCCTACGGGACGGTTGGGGTTGCGGACTACCGCGCCGAGCACTCGTCGAAGCGCGAGTGGCGAAACTTCGCGCTGCGTAGCGTCCCCGCGTTCGACGGCACCGAAGCGTTCTTGGAGTTCTCGGCCGGCTACGGCAACACGACCTTCTTTCCTACTTCGTACGCGCCCGAAGACGGGATCGACTTCCTAGCCACCTACCGACATAGCGGGCTCGGCGCCGATTTGAAGCGCAACCTCGCCTTCTTCGATGCGGGCTACGTGCTCAGCGTTTGGCCGGAGATGGGTCAACAGCTCGTGCTCGGTGGAAAGCTCGGGTGGTCCGATGGCGACCGTACGTTGCAGGGCAGCTACACGATTGGTGGGAGTTTTCAAACTGCCATCCCGCGTGGCTACTTCGGCGACACCGAGTCCATCGGCCAGCATCTGCTGGCCTATTCCGTAGCGTACCGCGCCGCTCTGTGGCGTCCGTTCGATGGCTACGGCACCACACCCTTCAGGCACCGCCAAGTCTTCGTCGAAGCGTACTTCGATGCCGCCAAAGTCTCCCGCGAAGCACCCGGCGATGACGGACGCTGGTTCCGCAGCGTCGGCGGCCAGCTGCACACGTCGTGGGAAGTCTTCGGCCTTCTCCTCCAGCCAGGCATCGGCGTCGCCCATCAACTCGACGGCGACTACCACACCCAGGGTTACTTCGTACTCGGCGTCGGGCTGTAAACGACGGCGACATCCAAGCGCATATCCCCTCCATGCGAGATCCCCGATCGTCTTCCCCGATCTGTTTCTCGAGAATTCGGAGACGCCAACCGCTGCGACCGACAGCCCTTTCCCGTTCTTTCGCGGGTCGCTTGTTCGATCCCCCCGGGAGAGGTATCACTGTCATCGGATATGATCCGCCTCATGCACATTCCACCGAGAGAAGGTCGCGCGATGAAGGTACTCGAGTCCCCGACAACAGCCGTGATCACGGTCATCGCTTTCCTTTGCGTCGGCACGTTGGCAGTGCCGGGGACAGTGTCGGCCCAAGAGTTTCGCCGTGGCGACGCGGACGGTGACGGAGTGATCTCCGTCGTCGACGCGGCGAAGATTCGCGACTACATGTTACTCGGTGGATTCATTACGTGCCTCGACGCGGGGGACGCCAACGACGATGGAGTCGTCAACATTCTCGACGTGCTGCATGTGTTCAACTTCGTCTTCGGAGTCGGCGATGCGGTTCTCTCGGGAGAGTGCGCCGAAGACACGACCGTCGACAGTATCGACTGTTCCTCTTATGGAGCGTGCCCTGAGGTGTTTCCGATGCTCGAGGATCCGCAGCACACGCTTCACATTCCGGCGGTCGCGTCGGCACCCGGGGAATCGGTCGTGGTTCCGATCTACTACGACAACCTTACCCTGGATCGTGTCGCCGGCTTCAGTTTCGCGGTGGCCCACGACGAAGCGTCTGTCGAACTCCTCGACGTCCAGTTCGGTGAAGCCCTGCTCGCATTGCAGTTCGATCCTCCGTTCTTCTTCCAGGAGGTGGTCGCTGGCGGGTGGGTGTGTGGTGTGATCTTTCAATTCTACGGAACTGTCGACGCTCCCGAACCCGGCCTCAATCTGGAGTTGTATCGGGCCACGTACGAGTTGCTGAGTGATACACCGACGTCGATCGCATTCTCGAGTGCACTCGGAGATCCTCCGGTGGAGATTCGTCTCTACCAGTCTGATACGGGACCGAAGTTGCCCATGGTCGAGAACGGTTCGATCTTCCCCGCAACCTTTCTCCGAGGCGATGCCAACGCCGACGGCAATTTCGATCTTGCGGACGCTATATTCCAACTCAGTGCCCTCTTCGTCGACGGGCCCCAGCCTCCGTGTCAAGACGCGGCCGACACCAATGACGACGGGTTGTTCGATCTGGGCGATGTGATCTCTTCGTTGAACAGCATGTTCATCGATGCCCCGCAGCCTTCCGCGCCCGGTCCATTCGTGTGCGGAGTAGACCCGACTGTCGACGCTCTGGGTTGCGCCGCGTTCGATCCCTGCTTCTGATTCGATCGTTCGCTGGCTCCGAGCCGATTCGGTGACAAGATGGTCGGCCGCGCGCCACGGATCGCGCTTCGGCGATTTGCGTCTCACCCGCGAAATCGCGGCAATGTTGTTGAGCGTCGCGGCTGCAGTCTTTCGGACGCGAGGGCGGCTTGACGACGATCGCCACGGGGTCCGTTGGGATTTCCAGGGGACGAGTTGTTTAGACGATCTTCGCAGCGCGCTGGGTTTGGCGCGGTTGCGGTCGCATGGGCAAGTGGAGTCGCTCGTTGTGCCCTTCCCGGGCCGCGGTATTATCGTTGGGTTCCGACGGATCGTCGGGCTGCCTCTCGGGCGGGGAAAGCGATTCAGTGATTCACCTATTCCGTAGACAGCGTCTCTTCCGCAAACAGCGCGAAGGCCGAGTTCGGCCGGACCCGTCGAGGCGGTCGTTATGAGTCCGAATCGCATGCAACAGCTCGGAGTGCTGTTCGACCAGGCGTGCACGTTGTCCTTGGAACAGCTCGCACCGTTTCTCGATGAGCACTGCGCCAATGACGCCGAGCTCCGTGAGGAGCTACTTTCGCTCTTGCGGCATGACAGTGATCACACGTCGCTCGATGGCCCGGCAGCGCCCGTCTTTCGCGGCGGCGGCAGCGCCGGAAACCGGGATCTGCCGCCCGACTTCGGTTGCTACAAATACCTACAACGCCTCGGATCCGGAGGTTTTGGTGAAGTCTACCTAGCGGAGCAGACGCAGCCGGTCCGACGTCGCGTCGCCATCAAGCTGATCAAGGCGGGGATGGACTCCCGGCAGGTGCTCGCCCGATTCCAAGCCGAGCGCCAAGCGTTGGCTCTCATGGAGCACCCGGGAATTGCGAAGATTCTCGACGCGGGGACGACTCCGACGGGACACCCGTACTTTGCGATGGAGCACATTCGCGGGATTCCGATCACGAACTACTGCGACGAGAACCTTCTCGGCCTGCGGCAACGCATTGAACTAGCGATCGATGTGTGTCGAGCGGTGCAACATGCGCATCAGAAGGGAATCATCCATCGGGACCTGAAGCCGTCGAACATCTTGGTCACCCTTCGGGAAGATCACCCCGCGCCAGTCGTGATCGACTTTGGAATTGCCAAGGCGTTGGATCGACCGCTCACCGACCAAACGCTCGTCACCGAGATGCGCGCGTTCCTCGGAACTCCGGAGTACGTGAGCCCCGAGCAGGCGGACGTGACCGGACTCGACGTCGATACGCGCAGCGACATCTACTCGCTCGGTGTGGTGATCTACGAGCTCCTCACCAGCAAGACCCCGTTCGATCTGCGGACTTCGGCCGTGGAAGAGATTCGCCGCGTTATTCGCGAAGACGATCCGCCGCGCCCCAGTACCCGTCTCGGCACATTGGGGGACACGGTGCAGTCGGTCGCGCGTAGCCGAGGGTCGGACCCCAAGTCGCTGGCGCGGTTCTTTGCCGGGGACCTCGACTGGATCGTCTTGAAGTGTCTCGAGAAAGATCGCACCCGTCGTTACGACACCGCCAGCGCGCTCGCGGATGATCTCACTCGCCACCTGCGAGACGAACCAGTGTTGGCCGGGCCGCCAGGGCTGGGCTATCGGTTGGGCAAGTTCGTGCGCCGCAATCGAGTCGCGGTGTCGATCGCGGCGATGTTCGTCGTCGCCATCGCCGTTGGGCTCGGGTTCGCGGCGAGCGGATACATCGAAGCGCGGAAGGAGCGGGATCACGCGGCGCGACAGACCTCGCGCGCGGAGGCGGTACGGGAGTTCTTCGTTCGTCGCATGCTCGACGCCGCCAACCCGTCGCTCGGAGGCAGTGCGGACACGCCTGTTGTCGTTGTTCTCGACCGAGCCGCAACCGAGATCGGCACCGCGTTCCCCGATCAGCCGGACATCGAAGCGACCATCCGAGGGACGCTGGCCGAAGCGTACCAAAAGCTCGGCCGATACGACGAAGCGTTGCAGCACGTCGACGTCGCGGTGCGACTGGCCGAACGCGAGCCGTCAATAGAGTTGACCGAGCTTCTTGGCTGGCGACTCGGACGTGCCAACATTCTTCGCGTGCGCGGCGACATCGATCTCGCCGAGGCGGAGCTGCGACCCCTCTTGGAGGAGGCGCGGAGCAAACTGGGGGACGACCATGTGCTGACCATGAAGGTGGAAGCTTCGTTGGGCAATGCGCTGTGGAGTCGTTCACGTTTCGACGAAGCGGGGGAGATCTTCGAGCGCGACGTTGCGCGCAAGCGTGCGCGGTTCGGCGAAACGCACCTGGAGACCGGGTCAGCGAAGTCTCGACTGGCGCTCGTTCGTCGCGGCCAAGACAGATTGGTCGAGGCGATCGAACTCTACGGCGACGCGATTCGGATTCTCGAGGTCGCTCTGTCGCCGGATAACCCTCGAACCTTGAAGGTAAAGAACAATCTCGCGGTCGCTCTCGATGAGGCCGGGCGTCACGCAGAGGCAACGGCGTTGCATCGAGAGGTGTACGAGACTCGTCGTCGCGTGCTCGGTGACGCGCACGCTCACACCGCGGCGTCTCTCACCAACGTGGCGCGATCGCTCGCCCGCCAACGCGACTACGCCGGTGCCGAAGCGCTTCACCGCGACGCTTTGCGGTCCTTTCGTACCTCCAACATAGGCGAAGATACATTGCACGTTCTTCGGACGCGGCGGCAAATCGCCAACATGGTCAAGCGACAAGATCGACCGGCTGAGGCTCGCGAGATCTATCTCGACGTCTTGCAGGCGTTGGAGGGCCGCATCGGCAAACACGTCGAGCTCGGTTACACACTGACTTCATTGGGAGATCTCGAGGCTCGGTGCGACAACCACGAGGCGGCCGCGAAGTATCGAGGCGAAGGCGTCGATCTCCATCTCGAGCTTCAGGGGCCGGTACATCGCGAAACGGTTCAAGCTGAAGATTGGCTTGTTCACTCCTTGCACGCGCTCGATCAACCGGCGCGCCTGCGAGAGTTCCGGCAAGCTCAAGTGGGGCGGTTGACCGCAGCGTGTGCTAGCCCCGATGCCAGCGACTTTGCGTGTCGAAGGTTGGCCAGAGTTCTATTGGCGTGTGAGTTCGACGACTTGAGAGACCTCGAAGCGGCGGCAGCTGCCGCGAACCGCGCGATCACCTTGAACGAAGGCGCCGACGCGCTCGCCCTCGAAACGCTCGCCTACGTCGAAAGGCTAGCCGGCAGGAACGACGAAGCGACGAAGTTCCTAATCAGAGCGGCCGTTGTGCGAGGGCTCGACCTCGCCGTCGAAGACGTGAACGCCGTGTTCAAGGACAGCGGTGACCACGCGGTGTGGCGCGAGAGATTCCGCGCGCTCATCCGCGCCAGTCAAGCTCACTGACGACGCGCGCTGTTCTTGGTGAGAAGGTCGATGGCCGGGCGATCGAGCTTGCCGCGGCCGGTGCGGGGTAGGCGTGGGACGAAGACCATGTGGCGGGGCGTCTTGTGGGCGGCGAGTCGATCTCGACACCAGTTGCGGACGTCCATGTAGGTGAGGGCTTCTTCGGTAGCGATCACCGCCTTGATCGCTTCACCGGTTTCGCCTACCGGTCGATCTCGAACCACCACGACTTCGTCCACACCGCTCAGTTCCCCGATGATGCGTTCGACTTCGAGCGGGTCGACTTTCCTGCCGCGCACATTGATCCAACGACTGGTGCGGCCAGAGAGTGCGAGTTCGTCATTTTCCCAGCGGCCGAGATCGTCCGCCAGGTAGCGTCCATCACCGAGACGTGGCTCTGCCTCGGGGTGGTACCCCGTGGCTACCGCTGACGATTCGACGGTGATCGTGTCGGCGCCGTCGATGGTGACCAACTCGACTCGAACCCCTTCGATGGGTGTACCGACGGTGCCTCGCTCCGCGGCGTCGCCCGTTCGATCGAACGTGATCCCGCCACTCTCGCTAGCGCCGTAGAAGACGTGGAGCTTTTGTCCGGTGCGTTCGCGGAACTCCTGGGCCAAGCGCGGACCCGTCGGCTCGCCCGCGGTGATGACCAGATCGAGTGTCTCGGGCCACTCGAGTCGTTCGTCGCCGAGCAGTGCTTGCACGTGAGACGGCACCGTCGGAAAGACGCGGGCGCGGCTGCGGCGCGCCTCGCCCAATGGGTGCGAGCGTCCGGGGTCGACCAAGACGGTGGAGCCGATCAGCGCCGGGGCGACCAGGATCGACAACCCGTAGGAGTGAGACATCGGGATCGTAGCGAGGAATCGATCGTCGTCTGCGAGCCCCATGGTTTGCGAGAGTGCGCGGGCGTCGGCGGCCAAGGCGGCGCTCGCCACCAAGATCCCGCGAGGCGTTCCGCTCGAGCCCGAGGTGAGTTTGATGTAGCCAGTTCCGGGAAGAGTCGCGCGACTTGCCGCGGCGTGCGTCCGCACGGTGAACTGCGCGTCCCAACCGTCGGAACTAGTCAGGGAAGCCGCGACTCCGAGTGACGACTCGATCGACGCGAGGGCATCGTCCGGTGTCGCGGAATCGACCAGCAGCGCGACGAGGCCAGCTCTTCTAATGGCCAACAGGCCGGAAAAGAACGAGGGGCCGTTCGGGCAGCGCAGGGCGACGATCGCGTTTGCTTCGAGGGAGTTGCCCTTGAGCTGTGTCTCTATCTCGAGGGCGACGCGGTCGATCGTGTCAGCCGTCGCCACCTGATCAGACGCGATGATCATCGGCTCGGAGCCCTGCGCGCTCACCCGCCGAGCGAAACCGTCCAAGATCTCGTCTGACGAAAACGTAAGCTCTGCACTACCCACCAAGTGTGTGTCCCCCAATGAGAACCGGGCCGGGCGGTGGCCCGAGTTCCACTTCACTCGCGACGCGTTATCCGTCATCCGAACGCCTTTGTCTCGACCCTATGGTATCGATTCGGCCAAGATCTCTCGCGCCTTTTGGGCGCCGGCGGACCGCCTCTGGTGCCGTAGTGCGAACTGGATTCGGTTGTAAAAACAGGGGTTGCGCCCTTCAATACCAATTGGCAACTTCTAAGGGCGAGCGGATTCTCCCGACTCGATGTGTGGCTCAACTGAAGTGCTCGACCGTTCGATCCGAACGTGCGGGGCTCGTTGCGGTCGCCTCCCTAAGTAAACCCGGCTATAGCTTTGAGGGGTCGATGGAAGCGACGATAAAGCGGCTCATCGTGGAGCGCCTGCAGTTTCAGGGGCTCGACGAGACCGAAATCACCGACGAGACTCCGCTGTTCGACGGCGGGCTAGGCCTCGATTCGGTCGACGCGCTCGAGCTTGTGCTCGCCATCGAAAAGGAATTCGGCATCAAGGTCGAGAACGAGCAGATCGACGATCAAACTTTACGGAGTGTTGCCGCTATCAAGGAATTCGTCGTCGCCGCGCAGCGCAGCCAGCAAAGTGCTTCGCCGTAACCCGGGGGGCGCATGAATTCCCACCCCGTAGCCATCACCGGATACGGCGCCGTTACCGCTCACGGATGGTGCTCAGCGGATCTGTGGCGGCAGTTGTATCGCGGCCAAGTCGGTATCTCCGATTTCGATCTCTTCGATCACTCTCAACACCGAACCCACCTTGCCGCTCAAGTCGGTGCCGCTCAAGTTGGTGCCGCCCAAGGTAGTGCTGCACCACCGACCCTGCCTCGCATCGATCGACGTGCGTCTCGAAGCGATCGCTTCGCCATCGCCGCCGCCGCGGAGGCCGTCGAGCACGCCGGATTGCAGATCGCCGAAGCCGACGATGCGACCGGCGTCGGTGTGTTCTTCGGAAGTAGCACCGGGGGCATGTTCGAAGCGGAGTCATTCTACCGGCGTCACTTGGGCGAGGAGTGTCGCCGGGTGCCGTTGCGACGATTGTCCGCGCACCAGAACAACTCGCCAGGTGACGCGGTCGCTCGACACTTCCAGACGAGCGGCCCCCTCGAAACCGTTTCGACTGCGTGCGCGGCGGGTTCGATGGCGATCGGCAACGCGGTGCGGGCGATTCGTCGCGGTGAAATCGACGTCGCGCTAGTCGGTGGTGCCGACGGGTTGTGTCAATTGACGTATGCCGGTTTCAATTCTCTTCGTGCCGTCGACGCCAACCCGTGCCGCCCGTTTCGAGTCGATCGCGGGGGATTGTCCCTCGGCGAAGGGGCCGGGGTGTTGGTGCTCGAGTCGCGTGAGCACGCACTCGGACGAGGCGCGCGGCCCACGAGCTGGTTGATCGGTGCCGCGGCGTCGTGCGACGCGCATCACATGACCGCGCCGAAGAAAGATGGCAGTGGTGCCGCTGCGGCCATTCGGCGTGCGCTCGACGAAGGTGGCGTCGCGGCGGCCGACGTTTCGTTCGTGAACGCTCACGGAACTGGAACGCCGCACAACGATGCAGCCGAGTGGAATGCGCTCTCCTCGGTGTTCGGAGATCGCGTTGCGTCTCTTCCGGTGACGTCCACCAAAGGTTCGGTCGGCCATCTCCTGGGTGCAGCCGGCGCGCTCGAAGCAGTGGTTACGGTCATGTGTCTGGAGCGCAGTGAAGTTCACCCGACTCCCGGCGGCGGTGAGGTCGATCCCAATACGGCGGTCGATCTGGTCCGCAACGAACCGCGTCCCATCGGCGACAATGGAATCGCGCTCTCCATAAACTTGGCCTTCGGTGGTGCGAACGCGGCTCTCGTGTTGTCACGAAGGGAGACCGCATGACCACGCGACAGTGTGTGATCACTGGGCTCGGATACGTCGGCGCCTACGGCTGCGGCCGATCGGAGCTAGCGCGGGCCCTCGAAACCGGAGAGATCGCCGCGTCCGAAGTTGAAGCGAACGACGTCGTGCATCCCGTGGGTCGCAACCGTCACGCCTTGCTACTGCGCGGGACGCTCGAAAAGTGGCTCGATCCGCGGGCGGCGCGACGCTTATCGCCTGCGTCCAAGTACGCGGTTGCCGCCTCGCACATGGCACTCAGTGACGCCTCGCTCCAACAGCTACAGCCCGACGAGAGCGTCGAGGCGTCGGTCCACATAGCGACAGCCCTCGGGCCGACGAGTTCGACCGAGGCGTTGCTCGAACAGATCTTCTGCGAATCACCCGACAGCGCGTCACCGCTGCACTTCATGGAAAGTGTGGCCAACGCGCCCGCCGCGCAAGTCGCCATCGCTCTGAGAGCCACGGGTCCGAACTCGAGTGTGACGCAGCGGGAAGCGGGTGGGTTGCTGGCGGTTTGCCAAGGGGCGCGAGACATCGTCGACGGTCGAGCAGGGCGGTCGGTGGTCGGGTCGGTCGACGAGCTGACCTCATTGACGCATGCGATCTTCGATCGGTACGACGCCCTGGCGACCAGTGACGCCACCGGACCGATGGCGCGTCCGTTCGACCGCGACCGCGACGGATTCATCATGGCCGAAGGGGCTGCGGCGTGGTTGCTCGAAGATGAAGAGCTCGCTCGATCCCGAAACGCTCGCGTCCTCGGGCGCGTCGTCGCGACAGTCCGGGCTAACGATCCAACGGCGAGTTCGACCGACTGGGGAACCGGAGGGGAGCGGCTCGCGCTTACGTTGAGCCGCGGGCTTGCTCGACAAGGCGTCGATCCCAATTCGATCGATGCGTGGATATCGTCGGCGTCGGGTTCGAGGGCCGGCGATACGCTCGACGCGAGCATTTATCGACAGCTGTTCAGCGTCTCCGCCAAGAAGCCGGCGTTACTCGCTCCCAAGGCGATCGTCGGCGAGTACGGCGGTGGCTTCCTCGCCGCGAGCGTGATGGCGATCGAAGGCGCGACGTTCGGCCCGACGCGCGGCTTCTGTGCAGCCGACCCTGCCCTTGAAGTGACGCCGTACGACGGTTCGCCGCGCGACCGCGCGGCGCTCGACGGAGCAACGCGATTCCTACTGTCGGCGCTCGCGGTGGGTGGCGCGGCAAGTTGGATGGTCGTCGATCGGGTTCGGGGCTGAACGACGTTTCGCGCCCGCGAACGGTGATACTCGGTGCTACTCCGTCGCGAACGTCTTCATGGTTCCGCTGACAAACACTGTTTCGTTCAGCCGGGCCTCGACTCGATACTCCGCGAGCGGTCCCACTCTCATGAGTCGTATGATGCGTGTTTCGAAGTCTTGGTCGACGGGGATCATGGCCGCCGAAAACTGTAGGTCAGCGGCGCTGACCAGGAAGCCGACCTTCGGGGAGAAGGGCTCGTCGGCGCTCCAGCGGCGACCCGCCTCGTGCACGGCGCTGGTCTGGGCGATCGCTTCCACGGCGACGAAGCTCGGAACCTTACCATCGACGGCGAACGGGTTATCGGCGTCGAGACGCGACACGCACGCGCAGTTTTCTTCATCGCATTCGACCAGTCTTCGGATGTAGTGCATCTCGGGACCGTGCGGTAGCAGCGTGCGCGGATCGAAGTCTGGGCTCTTCATGATGGGCGTACCTCGACGACTCCAGAAGTCGTGCGGACGTTCTTGACCGCGAGCGAGAACCGAAACGCTCCAGGCTGTTCCGGTAGACGGTCGAGGCGAACGACCACACGGTCGTCAGCTTGGATCTTCCTCCGCAGTCGAATCGACGGGATGCCAGTCATGACGACGTCCGTCTCTAGGCAACGTCCGATGACTTGCTCGAGCAGCCGGAACTGCGCGATGGCAGGCAACACCGGCTCCTCCGGAAAGTGGCCGCGAAACGCGGGGCAGTCGGCGGGGACGTCGACTTCGACAGTCCAGCCTTGCTCGTCGGAGGCGACGGTTTCGATCGGAAACGGTTTCAAGTGCGGCTCTCTAGACAGGACGCTAGGACGGGAGCTCGGATTAGGGGCGGGCAGAAGTCTACCCAAAGTACGGTCACGGTGTGAGGGCACAAAAATCACTGGCCGATTGCCGCGGCTCGACGTATACCCCGCGGAAACGACTGTGAAGGAGTTCCATGCGGCGACTGAGCATTTTCTCTTTGGCCACTCTTCTGTGGGCGACCCTGTTGTCATCCTGCGCTTCGTGGGAGGAGACGCGGCGTGACGTGGTGCAACCCGTGCAGCAGCTGCTCCACCGCGAATACCCTCGGGCGCTCGCGACCATGAGCCTGGCCGAGTTGCGCCCGTTGTATTCCGACATGACGGTCGCGACGCGGAGTGCGGAGCTATGGGGGTTCTTTGCGACCATCGACCGTGCCTCGGCGCTCATCGATGAGGCACGACATGACCAGGGCCGGGTGCAGGCGACGGTGTTTCTCCGGATCGAGGGCCGTACTGACGACGGTGAGGCCGTCATGATCGAGCAGGCTCGAGCGATCTCGTGCAAACAGCAGGGCGATCGGTGGTGCATCGTGACCGACAGTGGCGGCTCACTCGTCGTGGTTGCGCCTCCGCCGGCGCGCTTTGTGGATGAGACCACACTTCGCAGAATCGACTTCTCCCACGAACCGCCGCTGCTTCCCGATGCGGCTGGCGAGCCGCAACGGTTCGTGCTGGGCGCCGGCGTTGCGGTCGCCGATGTCGACGGCGATGGGTGGGAGGACATCGTCATGGCGAGCGCTCATACGTTGACGGCGTATCGCAACGTTCCGCCCAGTGAAGCTGCCGGCCACGCCGGCACGTTCGAGGTGGTGACCGAGCGGTGGGGGCTCACCGGTCAGCACGGGGCTGCTCTGACGACCACGTTGTTTCTCGATATCGACAACG
>JAJFFE010000235.1 GCA_021776775.1 Planctomycetota bacterium
CTTGAACTCAGACTCGACGTTGGCAACCGCCCGTCAAACGAAGTCCGACGAACGGTTCGACGAGTTGCAAGCCGCCGCGGAAGCAGAGCCGAGCGCAGCGCGCCGCAAGAGGAAGCTATCGACCAAGTCGACCCGCGCCCGACGCCGCACCGCCGACGCAGAGGCCAAGAAGACCCCCGAGGTCCGCGCCGCGTGGGCCGCCGCGGAAGCAGACATCTTGTTGACCTACCTCGACAGCCTGTCGGTCGACCTACAACGGATCACGGAAGATATCGGCCCCGACGACATCGCCGCCATGATCGAGAACATTCGCAAGAAGTGCGAGAAGCGAGCCCCCGAACTGCACGCCGTCGGCCTCGAAGTGTGTGACCTGTTCTACGATTGCAAAACGCGGTTCAGCTACACCTTGACCGCACCGAAACCAGAAGCGTTCGACGCCGTGCTGGAACGCTTTGGCAAAACGCTGTAGTGAGAACAGCGATCCTTCGGGAGCTACAGGAGTCAATCTGCAGCCGCGTCGACGGAGACGCCCCGGAACAGGAGATGCTCACGCGAGACAAACGCTAACGACAACGAAGTTCGTCTCGTCCGTGCCACTCATGCTGAATGTCGCGCATCAATAGCGCGCAATCGAACGTGACCGAGCCGGCTGGGAACAATGCCTCGTCTTCGAAGTAGCTCGATTCAACGCGATCAACGGCCAAGGGATCGACGTGCCATTCGTCACAGAGCAACTCCAGACCATCGTAGCGGCCGCTGTCTCGCGTTGCGGAATATCCTAGCGACCCCGCCTCGAAGAATGCCGACGCCGCCGCGACCGAAGGAAACACGGATGACTCCGCAAGGTCATCCGCGACCCGCCCCGAAACACAGACGTGAACTTCACGGTCGTCACTGCGAAGCTCGACGGAGAAGCACTCGTCCGACTCACGAACCGAGAACGTAGCGTGGTGATGAACGCCGGGAAAGATCGTCCCACCCGCGAGCGTATTGAGTCTAGAGTTCGTGTCGCGACGGGGAATGTAGACACCCTCTCTTGCGCAACCATCTTCGTCGTCCCATTCGACCGCGATTCGGTGCGCTGCGTTCTCCGATCGAATCCCACAGGGCAAAGGGAAGAATCGAGGGCGGACCTTCTCGAGCCGAATGAGGCAGATACCGCCAATCGCGTAACCCTCCATGAGTTTCGGCCGAAACGGCGGCGGAAGAGCACGGGCCATCGCGTCGGCGTCAACGCGAAAGTTCACGAGAATGCGCCGATCAATCAGCCCTCGGACTATTGGGATTCGCATTTCGTCGTCTCTGCCGCTCTGGCCCGATCGAACCCAATCGGACTTCTCACATGATCAGCTGCACTGGCGAAAAAGCCAATTCTACGTTCGAAGCTTCCCCGGCGATATGGACGAGAAGCGACGATCGACAGAAGGTCAGCCCCACGGATGCCTGACGACTCCATGTCCCGCGACCGGGAAAAGTCATTTACTCCGCAACGCTCGTGAGCCTCTCATCGCTTGCTGAAGTCTCTGGCCGCATGAAAAGACCATTACGTTGGATCTGTACAACGAACTCCGCCTACTCGTCGAAGCGTTCCACGAACGTGGTATCGACTACGCACTGTGCGGTGGCGTGGCTCTCGCGATCCACGGACATCCTCGGTTCACCAAGGACATCGACGTCGTCGTTCAAATGGAATCGTTGATCGCGGCGCGCGAGTGCCTCATGGCGCTGTAGCCCGGACTATTCAGGCTGGTCGGATTGCCGGGGGTTCGGTACGTTCCTCCGCAACCGAAGGAGCCCCGCGATGATCGACAGTGCTGAGTTCTACACCCCGCCTAGCCGTGACCACTACTTCATGGGCATCGCCATGGCCGTTCGAGAGCGTGCGAATTGCCGGGGTCGTCGGGTCGGCGCGGTCGCCGTGCTCCAGAACCGCATCATCTCGACCGGATACAACGGTACTCCCTACGAGATGAAGAACTGCTTGGACGGTGGGTGCCGTCGGTGTGCGAACCCGGAGCAGTTCGCTTCGGGAACGGGGTACGACCTCTGTATCTGCGTGCACGCTGAGCAGAACGCGCTGCTGGCGGCGGCTCGATTCGGGATCGGTCTCGACGGCAGTACTATCTATTCGACCCTTCGCCCCTGCTTTGGTTGCTCCAAGGAAATGCTGCAAGCGAAGGTGCGGAAGGTCTGCTATCTGCACGACTGGTCGCACCCGGACGCGCAGATCCACGAAGAGTACACGTTGATCCAGAGCCAGTTCCCTGACGGTATCGAGCTGATCGAGATGGACGACCCCCGCGCCCCTTGGGCCAACGGCAAGAGTCGCGTCTGACTCACGATGCGTTGAAATCATCGCGACTCGCGGGTACTTAGTACCTGCGAGCGCCGCCCCGCCCGCTCGTTCTTGCCCGCCAAAGATCGACCGCCCCGCCAACGGTGTTGTGAACACTTCGTGTGTTCGCGCAATCGTGTTTGCTGGCTCACTCGCTGATCCATAGCGCTTGCTAATCCAACGGGGCAATTCCATTGCGCATCGAGCGTTTCCAAATCCGGTCTACGAGCACGGGTCGTGTCTTCGATAGCGGAGAGCGCCCGCTCGGCCGTCTGGTTCTCATCCACGGCGGCGGCGAGCCGGGCGAAGCGATTGCGTCCGAGTTCCTCGGCTCGTTGATGCTCGGAGTCGTCGAAGCGGCGACGGGGCAGCCGAACCGCGCGGCCCCGCCTCGCTCACCCCACGTTGCCAACCCGCGCCCCACTCGCGCGGGCAGGATTGAACTTCGCACGACCTCCGGCGAAGCGCTCGAAGTCTCGCGATCCGAATCCGGAGCGGTGGTCACTCCCAACGGCAGAACGCCAACGATTACGGACCCCCACGCCTTCCGTCTCATCTTCGCTCCGCACGATGAAGCCCAAGCCCCGTGGACGCTCGATAACTGGGACCGGTTTGGCCGACAAGCCACGACCGGCGTGGAAGAGGCCGCGCGCGCGGAACTCGCGCAACGACAACTAGTCACCGCGCAAGCTATCGGGCCGATCCCTTTGGCCAACACGCGCCAATGCCTTCAAGAACTGGAAGCAAGGCGGGCGCACACTCGACTGCAACGCAGCGCCACGCACGAAGGGCTCGGGCGGCTGGCCAAGCTGTGGCCACTTCACTACCAACTTCGATTGATCGATCAGTGGCGACGCGACGCCGGTCCCCTCGATGAACTCTTCGGCTTGCCGGTAGACCCCGCGGCAAAGTTGACCGAACTCGAGCGTCGAGCGGGCGAACTCGAACTGGAAGTCTCTCGACTACAGGCGGCGCGCGAACAAGCCCAAGCGGCGTCGCGGTCGTTGAGAGATGTCGACCGACGTCTGCTCGATCGTGCCGTGGAAGTCGACAACGCATTGCGAACCGCGGTAACCGTGCGCAACTTCGAGCGCGACGATCGCGCGTTGGCCGCGGAGCAGGCGCGCTTGGTTCGTGCGCTCGCCGCGGTCGAACGCGCAACCTTCACAAGCCGCGTGGATCGGGGCTGGCTACGCTCCGTGAACCTGGACCTCCTCGGCCGCGAGTTGACCGAGCGCACTGCTGCCCGCGAAGCCGTAGCCGGGCTAGAGCGGGAACGAGTTCGACTACGCCACGCGCAACCCGACGAGCCGCCGGCGTTCCCGTTCGTCGCGGTCGTCCTCTACGCGTGCGGCGCCGGGGGAGCGGGACTCGCGCTCGACAACGGCAACCCGGCGCTGACTGCGGGCAGTGCCGGTCTGCTCGTGATCGCACTTCTGATCACCGCCGGTTGGAAGGGGCGAGGCCGCGCGTCTCAGGAGCAGTTGGACGCGCACAACGCCCGTATGGACGCGCTTTCCGAAGATCTAGCTCGCGCACGAAACGCCGCAGAAGGCCGATTCCAAGCGGTGGAGCGCACCATGGCCGGCGCGAAAGCGCGAAGAGAACTCAGCGATCACTACCCGACGCTCCTCTTGTCCCGGCTTCAAGAGGGTCGCGCGACGCTGGCTGAACTCCGCCGCGTTACGCAATCTCGATCCCGGCTCGAACGTCGTATCGCGGCTGGTCGCGATCTGCTGGCGCACGTGTGGTCTGCGGTGTTCGTCCACCTCGCCCCCGCAACGTCGCTCGAAGAACGTGTGTGGACACTCCGAGACGGAATGTCCGAAGCGATGCGACGAAGTGGAATCGCGACTCAAGCGATAGCCGAGGAGGAACGGCTAAGAGAGCTCTCGCAACCGATCGAACTTCGAGTCGTACACGTGCGTCACTCACTGAAAGTCTTGTCCGGGCGGCTGTCCGCCATCGGCGCAGGCAACGCCGCGCTGGGTTGTCGAGAAGTGAGCGCTCGGTGGCAAAGTTTGAACGCTGCGCAGTGGCTGGAGTCGAAGGTTCGCGCAGCGAGCGCCGACCCTTGCGACGCCGAAGTAGAATTGCGAGAGCTCGCCCGCGGCTTCGAGACCATGGTCGATGCCGATGACTTGGTGATCGGTCTCAACGATCTTTCGTGCCAACTCGACAGCCAACTGATGGAACTCGAAGAGTCGATTCGCCGAACCCGCGCCGAACTCGAGCTGCAACAAGCGGCGGCCGTCGGTGACTCCGAGGGTCACTCGGACCAGGTAACGCGCGAGCTCGAGCGCCAACTCGTCGCGCTGGAACAACAACGAAACGACCTCGACGCGATCGACCACCTCATCGGTGAGGCGGATCGCAACTTCCTGGAGAACGAGCAACCGGCGATCGTCGAACGGGCCAATGACCACCTCGATCGCATTCGCGGCGCATCGAACGACGCTGCTCCGGCAATTCTCGCTGAAGACGGCACGCGATTTCGCATTCGTCGCACAGCTGTCGCCACAGAAGCCAACGCTTCGAACACTGACGACGGCGGGCCGGCCGTCTTGGCGCTGCGGCTGGCGTTGTCGGAACGGTTCGACGGAGAAACCGAACGCACCCCGATCTTTCTACGGCAGTCGTTCGCGGCGTGGCCCGAAGATCAGCGCCAACGCACGTGGGAGCTGCTCCGCGAGTACAGTGTGACTCGGCAAGTGTTCGTGTTCGCGGAACGACCCGATTGGTTCGGATTGGAAGCCGACGAGCCACGTAGTGATCGATCCATTTCGATTCGCTGCGAAGGCCACGTTCCCGCTCCCAGGTTCACGGGGTTGCGTGAAGCGTTCGCGCGGCGGTTCGGCGATGTCGCAGGGCGGGTCCGAACCCTGCTCGATCGACCAGCGCCAGAAGTACCGAACCTGCCTGGCGGGCACGAAGCCAGCCGCGGCGTGGCGACGGCGCGACGCATCATCGACCGCGTGTTCGGTCGAGACCGAATCGATGTCAGCGCAGCTCCGCCGGTCGATTCGCACGTGACGCCAAACGCGACCCCGAACGCCGAAACGACCGGAGATCCGTCACATGCCGACGGCTCAGGACGCCAGCCCGAGGCAGAATCCCGCGAGGAGCACCTCGCGTAGGGACTCTCGGGAAGACCGTTTCGCTCGGTGTCGAAGTGGGTACCATCGCGAAATCACCACCAGCCAACATTCGAGGAGAATCGAGATGAGATCCGTTCGCGCCATCGTTGCCATCGCGCTGCTTGCGGCCGCCACGCCGGCCGTGGCGCAAACCTGTCCCCCGGCCGAATTCGGAACCGCGGGGTTCTGGGTCTCGAGCTACGGAACCGACGAGGTCTTTCGCTTCGACGCCCACGGCACGTTTCTCGACAGTTTCTCGCACACGAATCTCGACGGTCCCCGAAGCTTGACGGTCAACGCGACTGGAGAGATCTACGCGGCGTCGCAACTGTCCGATGAGATCCACGTCTTCGACGCCGCCGGCACCCTGTTGCGATCCTTCTCCAGTCCGGGTCTCAACGGTCCGACCGGAGCGGCCATGAGCCCGACCGGTGACTACTACGTCTGCTCGTTCGACACGGACGAAGTGATCCGCTTCAGCGCGAGCGAGACGGTCGTCGATACGTACACGTCGACAGGATTGAACGGTCCGAACTGTATCGTGTTCTTGCCGAGCGGTGAGTTCTTGGTCACGGGGCAGTTCTCCAACGACGTGCACCGCTTCGACGCTGACGGTAACTCGCTCGGCAACTTCCCGACCGGACAGTCGAGTGTCATGGGGGCGGCGCTCGATCTCGAAGGCCGGGTCCTCATCGCGGCGGGTGCGTCCAACGATATCGGGGTCTTCGATTGTTCGGGAGTTGAACTCGACATGTGGAGCGTGCCCGGCGGGCCGCAATCCATCGCCATTCGTGAAGACGGCGCGATCTTCGTCACCACATTCTTCTCGGACGAAGTTCTTCAGCTATCGAGCGATGGGGTCGTCGACTCTTCGTGGAACGGCGGCAATCAACTACGCGGCATCGAGTTCTTGCCCGCGCCGCTTCCGATGTTTGAACGCGGCGACATGAACCGTGACGGAACGGTCGACGTCTCCGACGCCATCGGCGCCCTGTCGTACCTGTTCACCGCGGGCGAGGCGGCGTGCCACGACGCGATGGATATCAATGACGACGGTGGTCTCGATATCGCCGACCCGATTGGCCTACTCGGCTACCTGTTCCAAGCGGGCGCGCCGCCGGCGGCCCCATTCGGCAGCGTCGGGTCAGATCCGACCCCCGACACGCTTTGGTGTCTCGACGACTAGCCTAGAGGTGCGTATCACAAGTTCGCCCGATAACCGCCGGCCGCTTTCCGCTCTGGCGTTGTTGGCCTCCTGGAAGTGTTTCCGCTCGGCGCTGGCCCGTTCCTAGTTACCAATACGACGGCGTCGGCGCGCCTAGCCAGAGCGCAAAGCTACCCGCCGGATTATTCGGACGAACTTACGATACAGGACACTAGCTCCCGAGCAATCACCGCTGACGTGCCGCCTCGAGCTTTTCGCGCAACCGGTCTTCGGACGACTTGCTGAGCACGTTGTCGATGACCTTCGCCACCTGAGCGTCGGACTCCGCAGTGAGTGTTCGCTTTTCCAAGAACGCGCCGATCACTTGCTCCTTGGACCCGGAAGAGATGATTCCGTCCGCGGTTTGCAAGATCTCCGCGTCGACACCGTTCGAAGGCGGCGCGTGCTCGATGAGCTTCACGACGATGGCGCCTTGCGTGGAACTCGAAATGACCCCGCGGGCCCGCTTCGCAATAAGAATGGCAGACTCTTCATCGAGCGCGACCGTGCTGATGTAGGTTTCATACAACGCACCCTGCGAAGTCGAAGAGATCACGGTTCCGAACGCTTCGATCAGTTCGAGTCGGTGTTTCGAAGGCAGCTTCGTGATGGCCGCGGTGAGAACGTCCCGCTTCCCAGAGTCGGAGACAATCGCCCGAGCCAACCGCAGGAAGTGTTGCGCTTGCACGTCGTTCAGCGGCCGTGTGTCAAGGAGGCTGCGAAGTAGCTCGCTCTGTCCGGTCGACGAAACAACCTTGCCGATCAACTCCAGAATCTCGGTGGTAAGGTCCGCGTTCGCGGTCTCGACCGGCATTGCCCGCATCGCGAGTTCGCGCTTCTTCCCGTCTGAGATGATCTCTCCACCGAGCCCCACGACTCGAATGAGTAGCGCGTTATCGAGATCTTCGATTTCCACGATCCGGGAGAGATACACCCGGCGCAACGCGCCGGAGACGGTCTCGGTTGCGCCGACGAGCGCAGCGGGTCCACCATCGGCGAGGATCCGTTCTGCCCGCACCGTCGCTCCTAGCCCGACGGCTTCTACCAGCTCGGCGACGATCTCGCGTAACCACTGCTCTCCGGCCGTATCAAGTTCCCGCTTCTCGTCATCGATCCAGTACTCGACGATCGGGACCCCGTTGGGCGCGGTGATCGATACGCGCCTTCGAGTCGGGGACTTCTCCTCGATCGAGAGCCGGCTCCCCGGAGTCATAGCGACAATGTCACGGTCATCGTCGGAAAGCTCGAATTGCCCGTCGACGTCCATCTCTCGCGCGAGCGATCCGCGGGCGACGGTCTCTCGATAGATGATCCCACCACCTTCGCGCGGGCTCGACATGGTCGACGAGTACGTCGACGACGAACTCGTCGATCCGTTCCAACTACACGCGACGAGCGCGGGCATACTGAGAAGCAGGATCGTTCGTGCGAGCATGGTTTCGCCTCTCTCGGAGTCTGCAGAGCTCTGTTTCGTACACATGCGTCGTTACTACAACCGCAACCGAGCGCGGGATCAACTGTTGGTTATTCGGAGGCCGGTAGCAGTTCGAGTTCCGCCAGTGAACCGAATGGTCGCCCCTTGATCTCGGACAATACGCGTAACGCGATTCGCCGTGCGTCGACCGGTTCGAAACGGCGCTCCTGCCACTTCGACGAGTTGTCTAGCTCACCCTTGGCGACAGTCCGACGGGTAGCGCCGTCGATCGCGATCAGTTCGAACTCGCGAATGACACCGTTCTTGCCTCCGTCTTGGCGCGCCAAGAACCGAACCCCGGCGATCCGTTCGACTTTGCCGAGATCGATTTCGAGTTCGTGCGGCGGCTTCGATTTTTGGTCACGCCACTCGGAATGCCACCACGTACCCGGGTCTCCGTCGAACACCTTGTCGCCGGTCTTGTCATTGAACTTCGATTCGCTCGACGCACGCACCAACGTCCAAGCCGACTTCGCGAGCGCCGGCGAGCCGGACGGTTTCACGCTGACCGCCGGTTTCTTGCGCGTCGATCCGTGCAAAGGAAAGAGCTCGGAAGGAGTCCGCAGCGAGACGAGCATCGCCTCCATGCGGCCGACGAGTTCGGGTCGTTGTGAAGCGAGATCATTCGACTCCGCCGGGTCGACCGAGAGATCGTAGATCTCGAGCGGATCGCCACGCCGGTTGCGCACCGCCTTGATCGATCCTTGCCGGATCGCTTGCTTGCGGCGAGCGTACTCCCAGTAGAGCGCGCCGTGCGGAAGCTGATCACCGGACCCGGTCAGCGTGGGGAGCATCGACACGCCGTCCGTTGCCGGAACTGGCATGCGACACGTCTCGCCAAACGTTGCCAACAAGTCCCACGAAGCGGATACATGGTCGGACACCGTTCCCGGCGCTACGTGCCCCGGCCAGCGGACGACGAACGGCACGCGAATGCCGCCCTCGTAGACGTCGCACTTCAACCCACGAAAGACGCCCGCGCTCTCGAAGAACGCCGAGTCGGTGCCCCCGTTGAACGTCGGCCCGTTGTCGCTGGTGAAGATGAACACCGTGTTGTCCGCGACTCCGAGCTCTTCGAGCTTGTCCATCATGCGACCGATGTCGCGGTCCATCCGCGTCACCATGCCGGCGTACGCGGCGCGCGGGGTCTCGTGAGGCAGGTATCCTTTCTTACCGTCGTACGGCGACGTATCGAGATGCGCGTACTCCGCCGAAGAGTCCCCGGGCACCTGCAACGCGGCGTGCGGCACCGGGGTCGCGTAGTAGAGGAAGAACGGCTCGCGCCCGTGCTGATCGAGAAACTCGAGCGCTTCGTCGGCCATAAGGTCAGCGGCGTACTGAGACCCCGTTCGTCCACGCTCGTTTCCGGCGATGGTGACCTTCTCTTGGTTGCGCCATAGGTAACGCGGATAGTAGTTGTGAGCGTGACGCTGGCAGTTGTAGCCGAAGAAGTGATCGAACCCTTGCCGGTTCGGATCGCCTTCGGAACCGACGCCACCAAGTCCCCACTTGCCGATGCACGCCGTGGTGTAGCCCACCGCCTTCAAACACTCGCCTATGGTGACTTCGGAATCGGCGAGCGGTGTCTGCCCTTCGAAACTAGCCCACGTACCCACTTCGGAGTTGTCTCGGATGTACGCGTGACCGGTGTGTTTGCCGGTCAAGAGCACGCATCGAGATGACGCACAGACGGGGCTTCCCGAATAGTGCTGTGTGAATCGCATGCCCTCGGCGGCGAGGCGATCGATGTTCGGAGTGCGAATGTGCTTCTGTCCGTAACACCCGAGTTCGGCGTAGCCCAAGTCGTCAGCCATCACCAAGACGATGTTCGGACGTCGAGTGTCGACCTTCTGGCTCGTCTCGATCCCGGAACTGACCGAATAGATGCGCTCGTCGACTCCGACACACGCCGCTGCGAACAGTGACAAGACCGTGACTGCCACAAGGCGTCCGACCAGTGAAATCATGAAAGCTCCCACCCAAAACGGTCGACCCGGGCCGACTCTCTGATAAGACTAGACCCGCTAGCTATGCCGAACACACACCCGAGAAGTAGAGGTCAGCGATCATGACCGAGTCGACCCCTGTGACAAGGCGTGTCCGTCACATCCTGCTCATCGCCCTCGCCATGAGCCTCTTGGGGTGCAGTGCAACGACCAGCACGGTTGCCGAACCGCGAAGCTCGGCGTGGAACCCTTTGGGCTGGCCGGCCAAAGGCGTCGGCTGGGTCGGTTCGCACGCGGCCGACTCGGGGTGGCTGATTGCACGTGACGTGGGGCGTGTGCTGACATCGACTGCACTACTGGCCGAAACGCCGGCGCTGTTGGTCGAGGGCGTGGTCACGGTGAACGGGTCGACGGTCGTCGGTGGTCTGGAGAGTGCCGTTGCTGGGTGTGGCACCGTCATCACCTCGCTGTGGAACGTGCCGTTCTTTTGGATCCCCGGTCGCGACATCGATCTGGCTCGAGACGTGGAACTGGTCAACGACGCACTCGAGTATTTGGAGTCGCACCCGATCGAGACGTGGCGCTTCGATCCCGACGATGATCGCACGTTTATCTTCCCGCACGGCACACGGGCGCGCGCAACTGCGAATGGGCATCTGATCTTCACCATTCCGGGTCACGGTGAGGTATTGCAAGTCGCAGAGTCGAACGCGCTGTGGCATGGGCTACAGTCTTTGTTCGGTACCAACTTCCCCGCGCAGGAGCGTAGTTGGGGGTTCATCGTTCGCACCGCGCCCCAGTGGTACTCTCGCAACGCGCGTTGGCGAGCGTCGACCATTCTTCACGAGTTGTACCACCAGCACGCGCAGATGCGGGAGTGGTTGCTCGGCTGGAACCCCATCTACTGGCCGGCGTACATGGGCACGTTCATGTTCACGGGGTGGAACGAACACTGGGCGGAGATGCGCGGCGCGCACTCCGCTGGCGTAGTCGATCGCGGATTGCGAGCGTGGCTGTTCGGCAGGTAGATACTCCGTGACCCTATTCCAGATCGGGGAAGAGTCTGAGACCTCTACCCGATCCGACCGCCGGAAAGTTCGAGTACGGACTCGACATTGGATCTCTCAAGAATTTGCACCTTTTCCGCGGAGACCCCGTGTTCTCACCGTCCCTCATTGCAGGATCCATGGCGCGACCCCATGTGTAGGATGCAAGGCGGCCGTACGCAACTGCGAGTACTAGTTACTAGCTGGCGCCTCCAGCGGATCCTCTCCGACGGAACTTCTCCGACGGAATCTCTCCGGTAGTGCTGATCACGACGCAAACCGCGCGACCGCACGGGGGAAAACTGCGTCTCGACAAACAACAAGGGAGTGGGTGAGCATGCGACGAACGATCGTCCATCTCAGCGGTTTCGTGGCTCTTCTGGTTTTTGGACTCGTAGGCTGTGGTGGAGGTGGTTCGAGCAGCGTCGCGCCGGCGGCAAACCCGGGTACCTGCGATGGGATGCCCGCCCTTCTCGAGTTGTCGCAACCGGCGGGCAACGTCGGCGAGGGAATCCTCATCACAGGACTCAATCTTTCGACCGACATCAATCGTCTGACCGTGCTCTTCCACGACGCCTCGGGAGAGGTCACGATCGAAGCTCCCATCTTGGCGACCATCGACAACGGCGCCCACCCGGCACTCATCTGTCGCAGCACGACCATTCGCGTCGAAGTTCCGCCGGGCGCGCTCACCGGAACCGTCGAGGTCCTGGTCCACACCGACGATGGCAAGCTGTTGTCCGCAGGAGAGCTCCCGTTCGAGGCTGCGCCGCAGATCATCAGCTTCGGATCCACCGCGACTGCCGATCCTTGGATCTTGGCGTCGCCAACTTCCGCCCTCCTGACGACCGAGTTTCAGATCTTTGGCTACAACCTCGAAGGTCTCACCGGCGTCGAAATCGTCGACTCCGACGGAGCGACGATTCCCGGAGCAACGATCCTTCCGGGTTTCGGGGCGCTGGTGTCGCCATCGTACACGCTCCCCGATGGACTCGAAGTCGCAACGATCGACATCGCCGGTGTCGCGCCTTCGCCACTTCCCTGTTCCGTCGCCTACTTCCAGTTTCGAGTACTCAACGGAGGTGCGGGAGTTGACCTCGCCTCGAACAGTGTCATCGTTCCGGTGCGCGTCATGTATAGCCCCGGGGTTTTGGAAGACATGCCGGGCACGATCTCGGGATGCGTCGTCCCAACTGGCGTCCGTCGAGGCGTCGTCGATCTGACGTTCACCTTGACTATGCAACCCGCGATGTCGCGCTACGACGTGCGTCCCCAGTACTGGGACTCCGCCACGTCCACGTGGATCGACTGTGTGGGCGTCGACTCGGACGAAGGCGAGACGTTGATTCCCGGCGTTCCGGGCCAAGTGAGTCCGGTCGCGCCAATGATTGCCGGTGGCGCCACTCACGTGTTCCGCTGGGACACGGTCAGCTCTGGAGTGTGGTACGACTACCTCGGGCCGACGGATCGCGCCACGACGCGGGTTCGCTTCATCGTCGAAAACCTCGCCGATGGACCGCTCTTCGGTTTGTGCGAGACCTACTCCGTCTTCGAGGCGCGGTACGAGTCACCGACGATCGTGATCGACAACCCGCTCGACCCGGGGACCGGGCTCGTCGGACGTGCGGGCGAGCTGTTCGAAGGGTTCGACTCTACGCAAGCCGATCCGACATTCCCGGCGACCGCACTGTGGAACGAGGGCGATTCAGGAGCATTGATCGACGGTCCGGTTGCGCCGGATGCACCGTGGGGTGCCGGCACCACCGACATCAACTGCTCTGCGGTCAGCGCATTTTCGAGCTTCGCAGGTGCATACGTGTTCAACACCGACACGAGTGAGATCATCGACGTGAGCGATCCCACCCTTCCCGTGGTACTTCACTCACCCGCCGTCGGTGATCCACCCGGAGTCATGCGATTGCGAACGCTGTCGATCGAAACGGCTACCTCGATTTCGGTCGTGGGATCAGCCCCCTTGCGAATCCATCTCGCCGGCACTGGCAACCCTGACGACATCGTCTGCGAAGTCACTTCTGCGGTTCGTCTCGATGGCGAAAACGGAACGGGCGGAACTAGTTCGGCGCCCGGCGTGGGCGGATCGGGAGGCGCCGGTGGCGGCGACGGTGGGGCCGGCGGAATGGTCCTTCTTTCATCCAGCGTCACGACGGCGGCCGGCGACATTCCCGCGGAAGACGGCGGGTCCAATGGCGGCGGCGCCGGAACGAATGTCACCTACGCCAAGATCGGTCAGGCGAGTTCGGCGAAAGCAGGACCCGGGGGCGGGGGCGGAGCGCGCGAAGCTGGGGCGCCCGGCTTCTCCACCTTCTCGTCCAACTTCACGCTCGGCGCCCCGGGCGACGGCGGGCCCAAGCGAGCCTCCGACGGCGCACTGTTCGACCTGACAGTCGGATCGGGTGGCGGCGGTGGTGGCGGCAACGTCTTCCGTCAAACCGCGACCGCGTCTCTGCGATCGGACCCGGGTGGAGGCGGTGGCGGCGGCGGTGGCGCGATCGAAATCGTCGCCAACGGTGCCGTCCGCGTCGCGTCACTGATCAGTGCCAACGGCGGCGACGGCGGCGTCGGCTGGACCCTTCACGCGGGACCGGGTGGCGGTGGCAGCGGCGGTGGAATTCTGGTTCGCGCCGTCGGTGACATCCTGGTTCCGAGCGGTGGAGAGCTACAAGTGATCGGTGGTTCGGGCGGTGCTACGTCGAACCAGTTCGGGGGGGACGGCGCCGACGGCTGGATACGCCTGGAATCGAATGGGATCGCGCAGTTCCCGGGCACCGTCGACATGAGTCAACTTTTGACGGGCAATCCGACCACTCGCACGAGCGGGTTCACGGCTCCGGGAACGGTCCCGGGTGGAACGGGTATCAATGGTCCACTCGCGTTTTCGGCGCGGCCCGATGGGTTGTACGTCATCGACACCGACGGCGGAGAGATCCACGGTCCGATTCCTTCGGACACCACTGACCCCGCGGAGATGCTCGCCTTCGCCGCGCTCGCGCCAACCGTTGCGGTGCGCTCGACTCCGGTCGAATGGAACTTCACTTCGGTCAACATTCGCGACGGCATTCAGCTGCGCGCAGTGGGCAGCACCCCACTCATCATTCGGGTATCGGGAAACTGCTTCATCGACGGCAATGGAGTCGATCCCACCATCGACGTCTCGGGCTTCGACGGCGGCTTGCCCGACGTTTCCGATGCCACCACACCGCTCGGCGGAATTGGCGGAACGGGCGGCCCCGGCGCTGGCGACGGAGGTAACGGCGGACAGTTCTTGACGACGGGCGTTTCGAACGGTGCGGACGCTTCGCTCGACTTCCTCCCCGCCGACTACGTCGCGGGAACGTTGTCTGGCCCTCTGCCTCTCCCTCCTCTCGAGGGCGCCGAACGCGGAATCACGATTATCGACGCTTCATCGACCGACAGCGCCGGGGGCGGAGGCGGCGGAGGGCACGGCGTTGCCGGATCTTCCGGGATCGGCGCACTGTCTGGACAGGGCGGCGACAACTACGGGTCGATCTTCTTCACCAACCCACTGACCGGTGGACCGTTCCCGTTCGGCGGGTCGGGCGGCGCCGGCGGAGGCGGCAGTGCCAACACCAGCGGGCTGTACGATCACTCACCCGGTACCGCCGGAGCGGGCGGGGGTGGCTACTTCGAACTCTCCGTCGTCGGTGCACTCACCGTCACCCCGAATGCGATCATCCACGCTCGCGGTGGTGATGCGTTTCGCGCCCCACTGTTCGGTGGCAACGGTGGAGCAGGCTCCGGCGGCGGCGTGTTAGCGCGCTGCGATGGCACCGTCAACTTTCTGGGGTTGGTGGACGCGCGCGGCGGCATGGCCAACGTGTCACCGACCGGTGCCCCATACACCGTGAGCGGAGTGGTCAATGGCGGAAACGGTGGCGGCGGGCGCATTCGCATCGAATCGACCGTCGGATTCGCTGCTCCCGGTGTGGCCACGGTGTCGGCAACCATCGGTGAGTTCCGGGAAGCAACTCAGTTCCGTACGCGGGCGCGTTCAAAACCTCGCGCCATCACCAACAGGGACGGTGTCCACTGGGACATGATCGCCATTCATGACGTGTTGTCGGACTACGCTTTCCTCGGATCGCCGTCGCCTGGCTCGACGCTGGAATTCCAATTCGAAGGAGCGCCGGAGAGCCTCGACCGACCCGGATCCCCCGGCGAGTTCACCGGCCCATTCACAAGTTTGGATCAACTCGGCGACGCGGCTTTCCTTCGCGTGATCTACAACATCTATAGCGACACCTCGACCGGAGGAACCCTCGAGATCGACTTCGTGGGCTTCAACTTCGTGCTTTAGAAGCGAAGAGAATCTTCACCGTCGATGTAGATCAGGGCGATCGGGAGAGCAACTCCCGGTCGCCCTGTTCGTTTGGTCTCGCCGTCGACGGCGGATCCGATTCGACTTCCGTCGCAACGCGGCGACGATGGATGCGTCTCTGCCTCCGTCTGCGAGGAGGCACGTGTCGATTGTACGATCGCTGTATACGAAGAATCCGTTCTACCTGCTGAGTGCGTTGTGTGTCTTCTTTGGCTTGCGGTCGTTGTTTGGCAAGACGTCGACTGCCGGTGATGGGTGGACGCTACTGGCGTTGTTGGCGGGGTACGCGACGCTGTTGATTGTCAGTGGCATTGTCTTGGTGCGGTGGGGGCGCCTTTGGGATGACGCTCGGTCGATATTCTTGATTGCGTTGTTATTGGCGCTGGCGTTCTCTGCCATCTTCGATGAACAGTTGGTCGACGATTCGCTAAATGGAGCGCTGCTGTTGTTGGTGGGACTCGGTTTTACGATCGCCACGTCAGAAGCGGTTCTCCGCTGGACCGCGCTTCCGCTCTCTCCGGGTTACCGGGCCTCCTACTATCTGAGTCTCGCCGTCTTCTTCTTGTACCCCATGCTTCCGGTCGCCCTGGGCCCGAGAACGTTTGCGGCCGACGTTGCCGTTTCGCTCTTTGCCCCCGTGATAGCGTTGGTGCATCTCTCGCTGTTGCCGCCGATCTTGCGCGGTACACACGCGATCAAGGGCGAGGCGCCGTGGCGATTCCCGTACTACCCGTGGACGTTGCCGGTGCTCATCTTTCCGTGCGGAGTCATGCGAGGGTACTACTTGTGCCTTTCGTTCGGGAGCGGCACCGGAGCCGACACGACGTTCGCGCCGTATCTCGTGGTTCCCGCTGTGCTCGTCGTCGCTGCATGGATGTACGCAGGCGGCTGGCGACACGGTCGAGTGTGGTTAAAGCGAATAGCGCTGATGCTCCCCGCTGTCGCGGTCGCGCTCTGTTTCGTCCCGCCGACGTCTCTCGCACAGGTTGAGTTCCTCGAACAAGTGACCGCGTTCTTCAGCCCGGCCCAGCTGACTCTCGCCGCGAGTGCCATCTTCTACGCGGTGATAATGCGCACGGGTAGCAAGGTCGCAGAACTCGGCTTGGCCGGGTGCTTGATGGCGCTGACCACGGTGGCGCGAACGACGGTCTCGTTGGAGACGATCGCGCCGCCGCAACCAATCGTAATCGCGGCTCTCTCCGTGTTGTTGTTCGCGCGATGGAACCACGGCTTGGTCTATCGACTGGCGGCGGGGTTGGTCCTCATAGCGGCGGCAGCGTTTCACCTCGCCCCGACGACTGGGGCGCTGGACGGAACGACACTCGACGGGTCCTCGATAGGCTTCGGTCTGTACCTCGTCACCCAGGCGTCCTTCGGCTGGATCGCCGTGGTTGCAGCGATGAGTCGGGAAGGCGAACGACTGCGGCGCGTCGCGATGATTGCGATACCGTTCAACGCTCTTCTTTCGTTCACGGTGCTGTGGAACATCCCGTCGACGGAATTGTCGGCGGCGACCGAGAGACTTCCCGCCGCCGTCGCGATCGCTTCCTTGATCGTGCTCGCTGGAGCGCAAGCCGCGTGGCTGTGGAAGCACCGTACCCGACAAGATGTGGTACTCGCCGGCGTCACGGGCACCGTGTATCTCGGTCGCGCCGCGCTCGAACTCCGAACCCTGTCCAACGAAGCGCTCACCGTCGTCGGCGGGCTTGGGTTGTTCGGAATCGCGTTCGCCATCAGCGCGCTGAAGATCATGGTCGAGCGAAAGAGGCAGCGGGCGAGTGAAGCGTACGAAGTTCTGGTTTGGGAGGAGGAACCTTAGCTACTAGCGAGAAGAGCGAATCGTGGCGTGGCTCGAACTCCAGTGGGTTGGGGATGGCCGAGTCGCTGGCTCGCCACCGACTATGACGGCGGGTGGTGGGGTTCGCGGGGGCGATGACTGGAAGACTCCGATGATCACGAACGCAAGACGGGCGGATCGGGGCGGATCCGATCTGTTCGGGGCGTTCGGCAGCCGGGTGCGTACATCGTGCGCACGATGTGGAGCGACTTGTTCGACTTCACAATAACTGGGCAGGGAATCGGGCGGTGCCGCATCGTGCGCACGATGTGACCTCACTTCCACGACGCTTCAGAGAATCAACGACTCGTGCGGCGCGCGGAAAACGACGTAGCCTCGTGTGCACGAGATCGCACAAAACCGAGCCCAAAGCAGCGGAAGCATTGCGACCGCCAAACCTCGTCCGGACGGGATGGCCCAGTCCAATTCCCGGCAGGAATCGCATAGCCGCTGGCAACATGCACGTATCACAACCGACCCGCAACGGAGTCGGGCACGTCTGCTGCCCCCCGCCCGGAACAGACTCGCTCACGCCCCGATGCACCCGTCCTTCGGTCTCACCCGTGCTTGTTTGCGGTCACCCAACCCGGCGACCGACCCCACTCCCATACCTCATAGTCGGTGGCGAGCCATCGACTCGGCCATCCCAAACTCACTGGAGTTCGAGCCACGCCCCGATGCACCCGTTTTCTTCGCTCTGCCTACCTCACCCCTCCTCGCGCGCCCGGCAATCGCTACTTCTTCGGCCGCTGGAAGTACGGTGCCACGTCGACATTCAACGTGACTTCGTCGTACTGAACGCGCGATCGAGGTAGCGGCTTGCCGTCTGCCACGAGGTCGATGCGATGCGGCAAGGGCACGCCGGCGACGTCGCGGTAGTCCGACAGCACCTGGGTAATGTCAGCCGATCCGCGCGGGCCGAGTCCTTTGTACTCGATCGTCAGAATCCGATCGGTGGTCGGATCGATGCCGACGATCACGCGGGTGTCGTCAAAGTACATAGAGATGCGATGCAGATAGCTATCGTTGTCGAGCCCGACGTACGCGCAATCGGCGCGGTTGCGCGCTTTGAGAATGGCGACGACGGTGTGGTTGGCTAGCTTTCTCAGGTATTGATTCTGCTGCGTGTGCATGGGGCGCGTCCCGGTAGATTCTGCGATGAAGGCGTTTTCGCCTCGCGACACGTTAGCCCGCCACCAATCCTGGTAGCTGCTGTACTTGCGTACCGCGACCGACGCGTCGTCGTCGCCGAACATCAGCATCAACCCTTGGATCGACTTCGTTTTCGTGCCGTCGGAGTTGTCGTAGAAGATATCGCGGCGAGAATGATAACTCGAAATGCCGTCGATCCGCTCGTCCCCACCGTACGCCTCGGCGACGCTGTTCAACAACACTCGGGCCTGAGTCGAGAGCGCGGCGTCGTGCTTCGGGTCTGGGTCCTTGTTCGCGACCATTGCGTACTTGGCCGGCGCCAAGCGGAAGGTGTCGCGGCATTGATCGGACGCAAAGATGAAGATTCGCTCCGCGTGCACTTCGAAACGCTGCGCGTCGCCTTCACCGGACAGCGGTCCCATGCGGGCACACGCTCCGCCCATCTGGATGCCGTACCGTTCGGGATCGGCGTCAAAGAGCGCTTGGTTCTTGGCGTCGGCAAATTGATATCGGTACGACAAGTGAGTCGTCGACAAGTTGGACTTGCCGGGGACTTCTTTACCGCGGGTCAATGCGACGGGATCGAAGCCGCCCAGTGCTGCCGGCAACTGTGCGGCAGGCAACAACTCTTGAGCGTCCTGCGGGGTCGATACCCACACGGTGCAGACCAACAACAGTGCTAGACTCATCGAAATCCCCTTGCCGACCCGGGTTTAAAGAAGTGCGCCGGTGAGTCTCGCGCTCAGGGCCCCGTTCCGTCAAGCAGCTCTTCTGAGAAGGCCGGCGCTCCGGTTTTCGAACCCGCCCATCAACCACGCGACACCCGGGGTTGGGCCAATACCCCGGGTTGATACAATCGAGGACGGTCAGGCAACCCTCCCCGGGAGCATTTTTGTGATCCAACGTATCGAACGCATCCAAGAGCTCTTCTGCGAACTCAAGGACATCGATCCACCGTCCCGGGTAGAGCGTCTGGCCGAAATCGATCGTGAGGGCGCCGAGATCGCGACCGAAGTTCGGTCGCTGCTCGAGCATCACGATCGCTCGCACCGCTTCTTGGACGACTCACCGATCGCTCGTAACCGCGCCGTCAATCTCGTGAGCGGTACCGAGGTGGGGTCGTTTCGGGTTCGAGAGTTGATCGGTCGCGGAGGAATGGGGGCGGTCTATCTGGCCGATCAAACCGGCGCCGTATCGCGATCGGTCGCGTTGAAGGTCATTCCGCTCGGAGTCGACGAGGAACTGGCACGACGGTTCGAGGCAGAGCGTCGAGTGCTCGCCCTCATGCGGCACCCGGCCATCGCCGCGCTCTACGACGCAGGACAAACCGATGAAGGGCTTCTGTACTTCGCCATGGAGTACGTGCCCGGCGCGCCGGTCAGTGAGTACTGCGATCAACACCGGTTGACGGTCGACGCTCGACTGAAGCTCTTCGTTCGAATTGCTCAAGGCGTCGAGCACGCGCACCAAAAGGGAATCATCCATCGAGACTTGAAGCCCGGCAACTTGCTGGTCACCGAAATCGACGGCAAGCCGCACGCGAAGATCATCGACTTTGGAATCGCCAAGTTGTTGACTCCCATCATCGATGTGGAGAGCGATCAAACGGTTGCCGGGCGCATTCTCGGCACGCCGTCGTACATGAGCCCCGAACAGCTGGAGCTCGGCGGAGCGGCGATTGACACCCGTAGCGACGTCTACGCGTTGGGTGTCGTCTTGTGTGAATTGCTCACCGGTCAACTACCGTTCGGTGATCACGAGTCGTTGCGAGAGATGAAACAACGTGCGGCCGGCCAGTCGCTGTCGAAGCTCATCCCGCTGGGCGCGCAACTTGACGACGTCGCACGGGAGCGATCGACGTCCCCACGCTCACTCACGCGCCGGCTGGAAGGCGACCTCGATAGCATAGTGGCGGCCGCGCTGGAGCCCGATCGTGACGATCGCTACGCTTCCGTGGGCGCGCTCTATCGAGATATCGAACGGCATCTGAGACACGAGCCGGTCGAAGCGCGTCCACTGAGTCTCGGCTATAGACTGACTAAAGTTTGGAAACGAGACCGGGCGGCGTGCGTGGCGACAGGCTTGCTGTTGGCGAGCTTGATGATTGGACTGGTTGTGAGCTTCTCGCTCTATCGCACGGCAGACCGGTCACAGCGCGACGAGAGCACTCAACGAAGGATCGTCGAGCGGCAGCTCTTTCAGATCCTCAGTCTCTCTGACGCTCGGAAGCTCGACGAACTGATCGCCGAACAGCGAGACCTCTACCCAACCGTGCCGAGTCGTGCGCCGGCGCTTCGCGATTGGCTGGCCCGAGCGAACGCGCTGCTCGAAAATGTGCCGAGCCATCGCGCGTATCTGAATGCCCTGCAGTACTCCGGATCCAATGAACATGACTCCAACGACTACGACTCTGATAAGCAGAGCGCGGCGGAGCGGCTGGCGTGGGAGAACGACCCCCACCAGCGACAGTGGCAGATTGACACTGTCACCGACTTGCTCGACGCGTTCGAGGATCTACGTGCGAACACGGTCGCAAGCGTGACCAAGAGAATCGAGTTGGCCACCCGATCGAGACAGCTTTCCTACGACGACGTTCACGGGCGGTGGGAAGCGGCGATCGCCTCGATCGCGGACCGCGACGAGTGCCCCTACTACGCTGGCATGACCATCGCGCCGCAACACGGCTTGGTTCCCATCGCACGAAATTTGGAATCGAAGCTGTGGGAGTTTCAGCACGTCGAATCGACGCTCGATTGGAAAAACGACGCCACCAGCGGCGACATGACCGAACCGCTCGGCCTGGTGTTCGTCTTGATCCCCGGCGGAACATTTCACTTTGGCGCGCAGCGCCAAGACGAGTCGCTGCCGAACTACGACCCATCGAGCGAACACAACGAGTCGGTCCGTCTCGAAAGCGTCGAGCCGTTCTTCATGTCGAAGTACGAACTCACCCAAGCGCAATGCTTGCGACTGAGTGGATCGAATCCAAGTCAGTACAACTCGCGATTGAAGGTCGGGGGCAAACGCATCAACGACCGTCACCCGGTCGAACGCATCAGCCGCGCGGTCAGCTTGCAGATACTAGAGCGCAGCGGGCTGACCCTGCCGACGGAAGTTCAATGGGAGTACGCGGCGCGCGGCCGTACGAGCTCTGTCTGGTGGACCGGTGGTGAGTCCGTCTCGCTCAACGGCGCGGCGAATCTTGCCGACCGTTTTGCAAAAGAGAACGGCGGTCCCGATCGATTCGCGTACGATACCGCGCTCGATGACGGTTACCTCGTGCACGCCCCCGTAGGCTCGTTCAAGGCGAACGGGTTCGGGCTTCACGACGTGACCGGAAACGTCTGGGAGTGGTGCATTGACCAGTACCAAGGGTCTTCTGCCGCCAGCGGTGGCAAGGTCGAGTTCGTGACGCGCGGCGGCGGGTTCTTCGATCTACCGGTAGCGGCGCGGGTCGCCAATCGATTCCACCACGGAAATGAGTTCGCTTACTCCAACCTTGGGGTACGACCGGTGCGCAAGTGCGATCGGTTCGCGGAAGAACGAAACGGGAATCGATGACCGAACACGCCCCCTCCGATCCGATCGCCGAACTCGAGTCGTTGATCGCCGCGGTCAGCGAAGGAGATCGCGCCGCCGAAGACGAACTGTGGGAGCGCCTCTACAACACTCTCAAGGCAATCGCCGCGCGCCAGTTGAGTAGCCGCTCCCCCGAAACGCTGCAAGCAACCGCGCTTCTCCACGAGGCGTACCTCCGGCTGCGCGACTGCGAGTGGAGCCACCTGCGACACTTCTACGGCGCCGCGGCTCGCGCCATGCGAAACGTGCTGGTCGATTCCGCTCGCCGGCGCGGGGCAGTCAAGCGTGGGCCGGGGCGGCAACGCATCACCCTGAGTCAACTCGGCGACGACTCGGAAGCGGCCGTTGATCTCATCGATCTCGACGACGCTCTCGAGAAGTTGCAGACCACGCACGAACGCGCGTGTGATGTCGTGCAACTTCGTTACTTCGCCGGTCTGACGATCGAAGAGACGGCTAAGGTCCTCGACATATCCGAGAACACCGTCGACCGCGACTGGAGCTTCGCGCGTGCTTGGTTGCATCGCGAACTCGAGAGCCCCCCGCCCCGCGCATGAGCACGTTCAGCCCCGCCACTCAATCCTGGTTCGACGCGTCGTTCACCGGACCGACCGACATTCAGTCTCGCGGCTGGGCTGCCATCGCCCAACGGCAACACTGCCTGCTGGTGGCTCCCACCGGAAGCGGTAAGACGCTCGCCGCGTTCCTCGCCGCGATCGATCGCTGCTCACAGCTGACTGCCGACGCCGAGCCGGGGGTGCGCGTGCTCTACGTCTCTCCGCTGAAGGCGCTCGTCTACGACGTCGAACGCAACCTGCGAGCACCGCTCGCCGGTATCGAACACGCGGCGGCAGAACTCGACACTCCACACCGTGCAATCAGCGTGGCGATCCGCACCGGCGACACGCCGCAGAAGGAGCGGCAACGACAACTCCGCCAGCCCGGGGACATCCTCGTCACCACGCCTGAGTCGCTCTACCTACTACTCGGCTCTCGCGCCCGGCAACACTTCCACTGCGTACACACGGTCATCATCGATGAGGTGCACGCCCTGGCCCCCACCAAGCGCGGCGCACATTTGGCACTCTCGCTCGAACGGCTGTCGCTACTCACCACCGAAGAGCCGCAGCGTATCGGGCTGTCGGCGACGGTACGCCCGCTCGAACTCGTGGCGAAGTTCCTCGGCGGCGATCGCGACGTCGCTATTGTCGATGCGTCGGCCAAGCCGAATCTCGATCTCGAAGTTGTGGTGCCGGTACCCAACATGGAACGACCGCCGAGTGACGCGTCCAAACCGAAGAGTCGAAACCTCGGCATAGGACAGCAAGAACAGGGCATCTGGCCGGCGATCTATCCCGAGCTGCTCGACGCGATCCGCGCCGGGCAGTCGACCATCATCTTCGTGAACAGTCGTGGCCTGTGCGAACGGTTGGCGCAGCGACTCAACGAGCTTGCCGAAGAGGTGCTCGTGTGCGCCCACCACGGAAGCGTGTCGCACGACAAGCGCACCGAGATGGAAGAGGGGCTGAAGGCGGGACGCATTCGCGGCATCGTGGCGACGAGTTCGTTGGAACTCGGAATCGACATGGGTGCGGTCGACCGGGTGCTCTTGGTGGAATCCCCGCGTTCGGTCGCGCGCGGGCTGCAACGGGTCGGGCGCGCCGGCCACCAAGTGGGCGCAGTGAGCATCGGTCGCGTGTACCCGAAGTTTCGCGGCGATCTTCTGGAAGCAGCCGTCATCGCGGGGCGCATGCTCGCCGGAGAGATCGAAGCGCTCGACGTGCCCGAGAATCCGCTCGACGTTCTCGCGCAGCAGGTCACCGCCATGTGTTGCGACCACGACCGCACCGTCGACGAAATCGCGCAGATCGTGCGCCGCACTCACACGTACCGCACCTTGACCGACGGCGCGCTCGAGGCGGTGTTGGACATGGTATCCGGGCGCTACCCCTCTTCGGACTTCGCGGATCTACGCCCGCTCTTGAGTTGGGACCGTACCGCCAACCGACTGAGCGCGCGTCGCGGCACCGCGACCATCACCCACATGAACGCCGGCACCATTCCCGACCGCGGTGCGTATTCTGTGCATCTTGTCGGCGGGGGTTCGCGACTCGGAGAACTCGACGAAGAGATGGTCTACGAGACGCGCGTGGGTGACAACATCACCCTCGGAGCGACGACGTGGCGAGTCGAAGAGGTGAACCGCAACCAGGTGATGGTCTCTCCGGCGCCGGGTCTACCGGGACGGCTACCGTTTTGGAAGGGTGACGGTCCCGGGCGGCCGATCGAACTCGGCCGCGCCATGGGTGCGTTCGTGCACGAGGTGGCAAAGCGCGCCGAGAAAGCGGCGCAATGGTACGTGCGCACAACCACGCCGCTCGACGCATTGGCCGCGCAGAACCTCGTCGCCTACATTCACGAGCAGAAGAAGCACACCGGTGCGGTGCCCACGCACGAGCGGGTGACGATCGAACGCTTCCGCGATGAACTCGGCGACTGGCGAGTCTGTATTCTGACGCCGTTCGGTTCACGCGTGCACGCGCCGTGGGCAATGGCAATCCAACGGCAACTCTCGGCGCGCGCCGGTTTCGAAGTGCAGGTGATGTACACCGACGACGGAATCGTTCTGCAGTTTGCCGACGGAGAAGCGCAGCCCGATATCGACGCGTTGGTCCCGAGCCCCGACGAGGTCGAGGACTTACTGACCGAACAGCTCGGCGACACCGCGCTGTTCGCCGGCTTGTTTCGGGAAAACGCCGTGCGCGCGCTGCTCATGACGCGACGACGCCCCGATCAACGCACTCCGCTCTGGGTGCAACGGGTCAAGAGTCAAAACTTGCTGGCCACGGTTCGGCAGTTCTCGACCTTTCCGATCGTGCTCGAAACCTATCGCCACGCCCTCAAAGACGTGTTCGATCTCCCGGGCCTCACCGCCGTGTTGCGTGACATTCGAAGCCGCCGCACGGGTGTCGACGACGTAGAGACCGCCTCGGCATCGCCGTTTGCACGGTCGTTGGTGTTCGCATACGTCGCGGCCTACATCTACGAGCAGGACGCACCCGTCGCCGAACGGCGCGCGCACGCGCTGTCGCTCGATCGTCAGCTGCTCGGAGAACTGTTGGGACACGCGGAACTCCGCGAGCTGCTCGACTTGGGCGTGATTGCGCAGGTCGAGGCGGAACTTCAATGTTTGAGCGAACACCGACGCGCGCGAGACACCGACGAGGTCCACGACGTGCTGCGTCGCGTGGGACACCTCACTCTCGATGAACTTGCGGCGCGGTGTGAAAAAGAGCCGTCGGAATGGCTGCGTAACCTGCACGGCGAGCAACGTGCCCTCCCCATCGCACTCGACAGGAGCGACGACGAATTTTGGATCGCCGCCGAGGATGCCGGTCGCTACCGCGACGCACTCGGCGTGGCCGTGCCCGACACGCTCCCGGAGTCGTTCTTGGTCGAGACAGATGAACCTCTCGAAGAATTGGTCCGCCGGTTCGCGCGAACGCACGGACCGTTTCTGGGAGCGGACATCGCGCAGCACTTTCGTCAACCGGCGGAGCGACTGGAAGCGACGCTGACCAAGCTTTTGGACGCAGGCGTCATGGTGCTCGGCGAGATTCAACCGGGCGGGACCACGCCGGAGTGGTGCGACGCCGAAGTGTTGCGACGCATCAAGCGACAGACCCTCGCGCGACTCCGCGGTGAAGTCGCCCCGGTCGACGACGCCACCCTCGGTCGCTTCCTCCCCGAGTGGCACGGGATCAGTGCGAGCGGTTCTCGCACTCGGTCGCGCAAGGGAGCCGACGGTCTTCACGAAACAGTTCTGCAACTCGAGGGAGTCCCCTTCTCGTTCGTCGAACTGACCACCGCGATTCTTCCGGCTCGTGTGACAAACTTCTCGCTGGAGATGCTCGACCTGCTAGCGGCGACCGGGGGTGTGGTTTGGATCGGCCACGGAACGGCGGGCGCCCGCGACGGACGCATTGCGCTGTACCGGCGAGAGCAAGTCGCCAAGCTGTTTAACCCGGACAGCGTCACGCCGCTCGGCGAGTCGACCGACCTGCACGACGTCGTACTCACCGTGCTGTCCGACCGCGGCGCTCTGTTTCAGTACGAGTTGCAGCGTGCCGTCCAACAGGAACGTCCGTTGACCACCGAACGAGAGTTCAGCGACACCCTGTGGGAGTTGGTGTGGAGCGGCCGCGTCACCAACGACACGTTCGGTCCGTTGCAGACGTTCGGCTGGCTGCCGAGTCGCCGCACGGGCAAGCGCCGCGGCCCCGCGGTGACGGCGGGTCGCTGGACGACAGTCGCGTCGCTGCTCGACGTCTCGGTGACGGATACCGAGCGCGGTCTCGCCGCCGCGGAGTCGTTGCTCGAACGATACGGCGTGGCGTCTCGCGAAGCGGCGCAGGCGGACTCACTCGTCGGCGGGTTCACGTCGGTCTACCGCGTACTGCAAGCGATGGAAGACGCCGGTAAGGTTCGTCGCGGATACTTCATCGAAGGCATGTCCGGCGCCCAGTTCGCGCGAGCGGGAGTGATCGATCGACTACGAGCGCTGCGATCGAGACAAGACGATTCCGCCACCGCCGTGTTGTTCCTGCCGGCGTCCGATCCCGCCAATCCATACGGGACGCTCATCCCGTGGCCGGCCACCGGAAACGACGACGCCACTCGGCCCCGTCGCGCCACCGGCTGTTGGGTCGGGCTGGTTCACGGCCGACCGGCCCTCTTCGTCGGGCCCAAGGGTCGGCAGATGGCGACGTTCCCCGGCGATGACCACGCGATCCTCTTGGCCCTCCGTCGAGTGCACTCGCTACCGCGACCGTCGGGCAAAGGGCGCATGACCATCGAGAGCATCGATCGCCACCCCGTCGCCGAATCTCCGTTCGCTGAAACTCTTATCGAAAACGGTTTCGAACGAACCTACCGGGGACTGGCCGCGACGTAGTCACTCGGGTTTGACCTGCGCCGCGCCGTACGGCACCCTTCTCCGAACGAGACGTCCAACTCATCCCCGCCAACCACCGAAGACTGCCGTGACCCCACACTCACCACGCACCCTGATCATTGTCGTCGCCACCACGGTGGTGATCGGCGCCGTGGCCGCGGTGACGACCGCAACGCCGGCTATGGGCATGGCGTATCGCGCGTTACTCTGCTTCTTGACGACCGCGGTTTGCAGCGCGTCGCTGCTCGTGCGTTCGGGTGAACCTTCAAACGAGAACTCCGAGACGGCGATGGTCAAAGCGCCGAGTTGGGTCCCCACCCTACTGCGCGGCTGGGAACGTCGGACCGTGAAGATCTGCCTGGCGATCATCGCGGTCGGCGGGCTGGCGTCGTACTCGGACTTCGGGCGCATGCACGGAGGCGGACGGTTCATCCACTACCACGAGTTCTACCACTACTCCATGGGTAGCAAGTACTTCCCGGAGCTCGGCTACGACGGGCTTTACGCGGCGACGGTGCAAGCGCTGAGCGAAGACCGACCTCAGTCGCTCGAGTCGGTCGCCCAGGTGAAGAACCTCACGACTTACCAACTCGAAGCACTCAACGTGACACGGCAGCGAGCATCCGACGTCGCCTCGGTCTTTGGCGCCGAGCGGTGGCAAGAGTTCAAGACGGACATTCGGTACTTCGACCAACACATGCCACCGCACTCGTGGCGCGCCGTGTTGATCGATCACGGATTCAATGGCACTCCGTTTTGGATCGCTATCGGCGGGACGTTGGTCGAGTGGTTCCCGCTCGAACGGTGGATCACACTCCTGGCGTCGATCGATATCGTGCTGCTCATCGCGGCGGGGCTACTGGTAGCGTGGGCGTTCGGCTTCGAAGCAGCGCTCTTCTTTGCGATCTTCCTGCTGACGAGTGTGTTCACGACGTTCGGGTTTACGGGCGGAGCGTTCCTGCGCCAGCTCTGGTTCGTCGGGTTGATCGGATTCGTCTGCCTCAGCCAACAGAAGCGGTGGTTGCTCGCCGGGGTCGCGCTGGCGATCGCCACGGCCGACCGAGTGTTTCCCATTCTGTTCGCACTGGTGCCCGCGGTGCAGTGGCTCTGCGCCGTTCGGGAAACACGATCATGGAAACAGCCCCAGCTTCGTTTCGTCGCTGGGTTCGTGGTGGCGGCTCTGTTGATCGTCGGCTCGTGCGCGACAAAGACCGGAGGAGTGGAAGCGTGGCCCCGCTTCTACGCCAACATCAGCGCTCACTCCGACTGGTTCTACCTGAACCAAGTGTCGTTGAGGTCTGTGACGGTGATCGACCCGCTGGCCGCCATGGAGCGCGCAGATTCGCGGTGGGACGACTCTCTGTGGATTCGCGAACGACAGTCGATGGCAAGCAAGTACGCCCCGCTGCTGGTCGCGTTCCGGGTACTCCTGTTCCTGATGATCGCAGTATCCGTATGGCGTGAGCCGAGGCGCGGTGGATCGTGGGCGGCGGCGGCTTTCTTACCGTTCGTGCTGCTCTACCCAGCCAACTACTACTACGGCTTCCTGGTACTGGCGGTGATTGGCTGGCGCCTTAAGCCGCGCATCGCACTGTTCATGCTCGGTTGGCAGGGAGTGTTCTGGTTACTGAACATCGGCTTGCCGTCGCCGCAACAGCTCGAAGTTCTCAACTGGACAATCTCGGTTCTGCTTGGCGCCCTTCTCATCCGACATCTCAGCCAGTACGACCGGCTCGATCGCAACTGGTACATCTACGGGGTAGCCGTTCTGGTGTGCATGGTGTCGATCTTGATCCCGGCCGTGACCCCGAGCGCAACCCGAGACAATGCGCTCGACCTTTCCACCAACGATGTCGCCACCGTGTCGTCCGGCACCGCGAACAACGAAGCGATGACTGAGTGGGGCACGGCGTGGTCACTGAACGATCACCTTGTTTGCAAGGCGGTATCGAACGGGGCCACGTTGACGGTTCGAACCCCGGTGGATGCACCCGGGCGCTACCAAGTCCGGATCGACTACACCACCGCGCCGGTCTTCGGCATCGTTCACGCGCGCATCGGAACGTATCAGACCGAGCCGGTGAATCTCTTCAGTCCACGTCTCGGCATCCGCACGGTAGTCGCGGACAGCGTGGAATTCGGCGACGATGCCCAGATCCAGTTCACGGTCAACGGTAAACACCCCGCGTCGACGCACTACCATTTCGCGATCGATCGCATCACGTTGACGGCCGTCGCTGAGCTCGCTGACATCTCCGCCAACACGGTCCTGAATGGCGCCATGACGTGGTTGTGGGAACATCCCGCCACGATTTTCGACGGGGGTTGGGCGAGCCTCGGTCTGGAAGCGACCCTGGTCCAGCGCTTCAACCTGCTCCGCGGAGATGCATTCCTAGACTACGCCGATCTCCCGACGCCGAGGGGCGAGGCGCTGACGCCAGCCGCCCAACTCGGGTTCGCGCGTTTGGTGGAGGCCACGCGACGCCTGCGTCTCGACGAACCGCAAGCCGCGTGGAAGGAAACGCTCGAGACGATCGTTGCGTCGGGCGCGGCGCGCGAGTCGTTGCCCCTGTTCGCGCATCTGACGCGACTCGGTTGGTCGGCCGATCAGATGGGAACTCCCGTCCCGGGGGTGATCGATCGGGAGTATCGGTCTCGCGAGCTACTGGGAGCGCTGGCCGGACAGCTCGATCCGCGCAGTGACGAAGCGGTGAGGGCGGCGCTCACGAGCATCGCCGACGAGGTGCTTGCCGTCACGGACTACGGTCGGGTCGCGCCGCCGATAACCGGTGCCATGAGTAACATGGGCTTTCTGCGCCCGCTCGTCGATCGCGCCTTGTCGTGGGGTATCCAACGTCGGGACGTGGCCATCGTCTCTCGAATGTTTGCCGTCGCCCACTGCGTGAAGAAGCCGTTGTCGCCGGCCCAGATCGATGAGGCAGTGCGATTCCTCGCCCGCCAGCAGGATCGCGACGGCTCGTTCGGCGCCGTGCAAGCTCGCGCCACCAACCCGCGCCGAGACGCAGTACTCATGACGGTCCTTGCACTGTCCATGCTCGATTAGCTCGCAATAGCCGCCTCGGTTCTCAAGCCTGCGAAACCGGCGGCGCACCAAGTGTTGCGCAACGCATGATGCCCTGCACCTTGGCGAGGCCGATGTAGAAGTGGCGACAGCACGGGCAAGAGGGTACAAGTCGAGCTTCTCTCGATCGGAATGACCGCATGCCATCGCCGAGCTGCACCACCGAACGCGATCTCGTCTTTCGCGCCCGAGGAGTGACGAAGGTCTACGACATGGGCGAAGTTCAGGTCCACGCCCTGCGCGGGGTCGACCTCGACTTGTTTGCCGGTGAACTAGTCGTGTTGCTCGGACCGTCGGGCAGTGGCAAGTCGACGCTTCTCAACATTCTGGGTGGCCTGGACACGGCGAGCGAAGGTGAAGTCAGCTATCACGATCGAATCCTTACCTCGGCCAGTGAACGAGAACTGACCGAGTATCGGCGCGTTCACGTCGGTTTCGTGTTTCAGTTCTACAACTTGATCCCCAGCCTGACCGCGCGCGAGAACGTCGCCATCGTCACCGAGATCGCTCCCGATCCGATGACGCCGGAAGAGTCACTGGAGTTGGTCGGATTGGGCGATCGCATGGATCACTTCCCGGCGCAACTGTCCGGCGGGCAACAACAGCGCGTTGCCATTGCGCGGGCGATCGCCAAACGGCCCGCGGTGCTGCTCTGCGACGAACCGACGGGCGCCCTCGATTCAACGACGGGGATCCTGGTTCTCGAAGCGCTCGAGCGAGTCAACCGCGAACTCGGCACGACCACCGCAATCATCACCCACAACGCCGATATCGCAGCGATGGCCGACCGCGTCGTTCGGCTGGTCGACGGGCGTATCGCCGAGACGACGACCAACACGCACAAGAAGGCACCACAGGAGCTTCATTGGTGATGCGTCGTATGAAGGCGATCGACAAGAAGATCTTCCGCAACTTGTGGGAGATGAAGGGTCAGGCATTGGCCATCGCCCTGGTCATCGCCAGCGGCATCGCCACGTTCGTCATGTCGCTCTCGACGCTCGACAGCTTGCAAACCACGCGCGCCTCGTTCTACAGCGACTATCGATTCGGCGACGGCTTCGCCTCACTCAAACGCGCCCCGAATCGCATCGCCAGTCAGGTCGAAGCCATCGACGGGATCGATACCGTCGAAACCCGGGTCGCCGCCTTTGTGAATTTGGAGATAGTCGGGTACGAGCGCCCGGTCACCGCCAAGCTGCTTTCGGTTCCGGAGGGCGCCCCCGCTCAGCTCAACAAGCTCTACCTGCGCATTGGGTCGCTGCCCGACCCCGCGCGAGAAGACCAAGTCGCGGTCAGCGAAGCGTTCGCCGACGCGCACCGCTTCGTACCGGGCGACACGCTCTTCGCCATGATCAACGGACGACGCAAAGAGCTGACGATCGTGGGGATCGTTCTTTCTCCGGAGTTCGTCTATCAAATTGCGCCCGGGTCGATGATCCCGGACTTCGCGGCGTACGGCATTCTGTGGATGGGCGAAGCCGCGCTGTCGAAGGCGTATGACCTGTCCGGCGCGTTCAACGATTTATCCTTCACGCTGGTACCGCGCGCGGCGTCGGCGGACATTATCGATCGCGTCGACACCATTCTGGAACCTTACGGAGGCCAAGGCGCGTATCTTCGCGAGGACCAACTGTCGCATCGCTTCCTGAGCGAGGAGTTTAGACAGCTCCGGCAGATGTCGATCATGTTCCCCATGATGTTCCTCGGCGTCGCCGCCTTCTTGTTGAACGTCGTCATATCGCGATTGATCCAGATGCAGCGTGAGCAAATCGCCGCGTTGAAGGCGTTTGGCTACTCGAACCTAGCCGTAGGCCTGCACTACTTGAAGCTGGTGCTGGTCATCGTCTTGCTCGGCGTGATCGGTGGAACGTTGCTCGGCATGGAGTTCGGTCAAGCCATGAGCAACATGTACATGCGGTTCTACAAGTTCCCGTACCTCGACTACGTGCTGCGGCCGATCGTGGTGCTGGGGGCGATCCTGATCAGCTCAGTAGCGGCGGTCTTGGGTAACGTGTACGCGGTCCGCCAAGCGGCGTCGCTGCCTCCCGCCGAGGCGATGCGCCCGGCCCCGCCCGCGAACTACCGCGTCAGCATCGTCGAACGGCTCGGCTTGCGTCGCTTCTTGACGCAACCGACGCGCATGGTGATTCGTCATATCGAACGCACGCCGGTCAAGTCGGGACTGACGGTGCTCGGCATCGCGTTCGGATGTGCGATTCTAATTCTCGGGCTCTTCTTCAACGACGCCATGGCCGTCCTGGTCGACGTGCAGTTCTTCCAGACGCAGCGCGAGGACGTGTCGGTGACTCTCGTCGAACCCACGTCGTACCGCGCGGCCCACGAGCTGCGGTCACTGCCGGGAGTCGGGCGGGTCGAGGTATACCGAACGGTACCGTCGCGACTGCGCTTTCAGCAGCGGGAGTACCGGGTCGCGATACAGGGAATAGAAGCGGGTGGAGATCTTCTTCGCTTGCTTGATGACGACTTGAACCCAGTCCCCATCCCGGAGGACGGCATTGTTCTGACTGACCATCTCGCCAAGATTCTCGGCTGTCGCCCCGGCGACTCGGTCACGGTCGAGGTTCTCGACGGGCACCGCCCCGTGCTGACCGTCCCGGTAGCTCGCGTCATCAAGCAGTTCGTCGGCGTCACGGCGACCATGGATCTGAACGCCTTGTCGCGACTCCTCGGACAAGGCAGCGCCGTCACCGGAGCGTACCTCTCAGTCGACGCCAACGCCGAAGCGGAGACGCTGTCCGCGTTGCAAGCGCGACCGCGAGTCGCGGGGACCGCCGCGCTGCGCAGTCAGATGCAGAACTTCTTGAGCACGGTCGGTAACCAGATGCTGACGTTCGCCTTCTTCAACACGCTGCTCGCCGTTTCGATCGCGTTCGGTGTCGTCTACAACAGCGCGCGTATCTCGCTCTCGGAGCAGTCGCGCGAGTTGGCGAGTCTCCGAGTCCTCGGACTGACGCGCGGTGAGATCTCGTACATCCTGCTCGCAGAACTGGGAATCTTGACGCTGATCGCCATTCCCGTCGGTTGGCTGATCGGCTTGGGCTTGTGTGCTTTCGTGGCCACGGGCATGCAAACCGACCTGTTTCGCATTCCGTTCGTCGTCTCTTCGTTCACGTTCACTTTTGCTGCGGTGGTCATTCTCGTGTCGGCCGTGGTCTCGGGCGTCGTCGTCAGACGAAAGCTCGACGATCTAGATTTGATCGAAGCGTTGAAGACGCCGGAGTAGCCGTTCTGCCCACTCTCGACGGACGAGAACATGGGCGTTTGAGTACGACTTCCGAAAGGAGTCACGTTGTCGACAGCCAAGCCGCGCCGCCTCGGATTGTGGGTCACCGGGGCCCTGGTCATCGTCGCGGTCATCTACGGTTTCATGCCGAAGCCGGTCTCGGTCGAGACCACCGCCGCGGTTCGTGGGCCGCTGCGCGCCACACTGCGCGAGGAAGGCAAGACTCGAGTCGTCGACCGGTACACCATCTCGGCGCCGGTCGCCGGGCTTTCGCAACGCGTCGAACTCGAAGTTGGCGACGCGGTCACTCGCGGCCAGACGCTTCTTCAGCTCGACCCCGTTCCTCCGGCGACGTTGGACGCGCGATCACGCAAGGAAGCGCAGGCGCGCGTTGAGTCGAGACGGGCCGCGCTCGAAGCGGCCGAGGAACGCGTAACAGCTGCCGAATCGCAACAACAGGCAGCGGAACAACGGCGTGCGAGATTCGAAGGGCTGCTCACCTCCGGCAACGCTTCCGAACTCGAGCTTGACGACCTTCGCGCCGCCGCCCGACGCACCGTCGCCCAACGCAAGTCTGCCGAGTTCGAAACCTCCGTCGCCGAACACGAACTCGAGGCAGCGAAGGCTACGCTGCAACAACTCACGGCCGGCAACCCGGACGGCGCTTCGGTCGAACACTTACCAATCGCGTCGCCTATCGACGGCCGCGTGCTCTCGCTGTTTCGTGAGAGCGAGGGTGTCGTCGCCGCGGGATCGCCCCTCTTGGAAGTCGGCGACCCGAGCCAGCTAGAGATTCAGGTCGACGTGTTGTCGTCTGATGCGGTGCGACTCCAAGAAGGTGGCCGCGTTCAGATCGAGAGGTGGGGTGGCGATCGACCGCTCGAAGGCCGGATTCGACGCATCGAGCCCGTCGGGTTCACCAAGATCTCCGCGCTAGGTGTCGAGGAGCAGCGGGTCTTGGTACTCGTCGATTTCATCACCGACGTCAGTGAACGGCAACGACTCGGCGATGGTTTTCGCATCGAAGCGGTGTTCGTGCTTTGGGATGGGCAGGACGTGTTGCAGGTACCTGCGAGTGCGTTGTTCCGAGATCAAGGCAACTGGGCTGTCTATGCGGAAGTGGGCGGGCGCGCCGAGCTGCGCCGGGTGGAGATCGGACACCGCAGCGGCTTGCGTGTGCAGATTAGCGGTGGGCTTGACGATGGGGAGAAGGTGGTGGTGCACCCGTCTGACTCGGTGGTTGATGGGGTGCGTATCAAGGCTCGGGAGTAGCGCCTGGGCGGATCGCTCTGCTCTGGGTCCAAACATGGATTGGGGGGCGCCTCACCTCATCCTGCCCGTCCCCCCACCTGTCGCGCGTCGGCGGTCGAAACAGCGGCCGGTCCGGTAGAGATCGAATCCACAGCTGTGGACGCCGCAACCCAAACCGCCACCGTCATACACATCACGCCCGACGAGGAACAACCGCTCGCACCACTAGCCCACGACGCCAAGCCCGATGACGAAACCTCACCCGAAGTGCGCGCCAAAGTCCTGGCCCGAGACGGCCACCGTTGCCAGAGCTGCCGCGGTAGCCACGATCTTCATGCACACCACGTGCAACCGCGAAGCACCGTCGGCCGCACCGAACTAGACAACCTGGTCACCACGTGCAGATTCTGCCACGGACTCCTCCACCAAGACCGACTCGCCGTCATGGGTAGCGGACTGACCGGCTTCGAATTCTCGTGACGTGGACCGATCTGTCACGGTGGTCCGAAGAGCGCACTTCCCGCTAAGTCAGTGTCCACAGCTGTGGACACTTCCAACCCCGCACCCGACCACCCCGTCGTCAACGGGACGCGCGCCCCCGCGAGCAAAGCGCACAACATCAAACAGCAGCACCCGTGCACACACCTCCGAAGCCTCGCCCCATCCTGCCCGTCCCCGTCGCGTCGGTCACACACTTGGCGAAGCGCATTTGGACTGACGTGACGGGGACGGGCAGGATGGGGTGAGGCGCCCCCAATCCATGTTTGGACCCTGAGCAGAAGGGAACACCCACCTCCCCGCCGGAGACCATCACCGTTTGCCAGCAAGGACTGCGACCAGGCTCTCGCTCCGTTGACGACCGTGGCCACTTGCGACAGACTCGGAGTCGCGCACCTACTGTCTCACCACTACTCGTCGCCAAACCCCGCGCAGTCGCAGGAGCCCCCGTGTCATTCCGTAGTCTGACCAAAAAGATCTTTCGTCGTCTCGGCTACGAGCTGACTCCGCACAGCCGGCTCGGGGTGAACGCGTATCTGGATATCCAGCGGCTGTGCCGGCCCAATCGTCCGGTCTGCTTCGACGTCGGCGCGAATGTCGGCCAGACCATTCGCAAACTGCAGAAGACGTTGCCCGGGTGCATCGTCCACTCGTTCGAGCCGGCCTCTGCTCCGTTCGCCGAGATGCAGACGAAGTTCGGGGCAACACCTGACGTTCACTTGGTCAACGCCGGTCTCGGTCGAGCCATCGAGACGCGCGCGCTGTTGGAGCAATCCGACTCGCGGTTGAGCAGCTACCTCGAGCCGGGGGACGACCACTGGAGCGAAGTGTCGGGAAAGTCGGAGACCAAGATCTTGACGCTCGACGGGTACTGCCACGACAACGAGATCGACCGTGTGGATCTGCTGAAGATCGACACCCAGGGCTTCGAGCTAGAGGTCCTCGGGGGCGCCACGGAGATGCTCAAGAGAGGCGGAATTCACCTTATCTATCTAGAGCTGAACTGCGGAGACATGTACCGCACCGCACCGCCGCTCGACGAAGTCCTGAGGTTTCTGCGCGAGGGCGGCTACTCCATGGTTTCGCTCTATCGCTTCTATCACGACGAGCAAGCGGCGAAGTGGACGGACGGGTTGTTCATCAAACGGTAATATTCACTCGCAACAACGCCTCCCCGTCATCGAATAGTCCGAGAGTCCCGAATATGCGTGTCTTCAACGTCGCCCTGATCCCTGCGCTCGGTTGCAGATCGAAGCGTTGACCGTCTCAGAACATGAAGCCAACCACGCAGGCATTGCGCAATAGACGCACTACGCTCTCGCAGACTCGCAGGTCATGATCGAAAACTGATCAGACCATCGACCAGCCATGTTTCAATCGAGCGCTTCTGGGGCTACGATTCTTCCTTTGCAAAAGCAAGGGCGCCAAAAGAAAGTCAGTCTCGATGACGGTTCCAGAGAACGAGATTCATTACCTCGAAATCGTGACGCCAGACGCGGAGGCTGTCCGCGACTTCTACGGCCAAGCGCACGGCTGGCAGTTCGCCGACGCCGCTCCCGAATTGGGTCACGCCTTTGTTGCTACACTACCCAACGGTTCGCTGTGTGGAATACGGGCGCCGATGCACGATCAAGAGAGTCCAACCGTTCGGACCTACATCCGAGTCGACGATGTAAACGCTGCGACCGAGACCGCGACCGGTCTGGGCGCGACGATGTGCCTGCCGCCGATGGAGTTGCCCGGCCGAGGTAAGATTGCTATCTACGAAACTGGCGGAGTCATGCAAGGGGTGTGGCAAGTGCCGGAGTAGTGCTCCGTCCTATCGTTAGACTCGCCCCACCACCGCTGCAGGAACCAACGTCATGTCCGACACGCCGTCGTCGAATTCTCCATCGTCGCAACCTCACTCGTCTCAGTCCGATCGCTGGCTGAAGGTCGGCACCGAGCCGGTCGGTGACTTTCGTATCTTTGCGCTGCGCAAGGAGAGTTGGCGGGACCCACGTGACGGCCGAGATCACACCTTCTCGGTGCTCGATACGCCCGACTGGGTGAACGTCATCGCGGTCACTGACGACGGCGAACTGGTTCTCGTCCGTCAGCACCGCACCGGTGTCGGTGCGTTGAGCCTGGAGATACCCGGCGGAATGGTCGATCCGGGTGAGACCGCTCGACAAGCGGCCGAACGCGAACTGATGGAAGAGACGGGATACCGCGCCAAGCAGTGGACAGAGATTGGCCGAGTGCGCCCTAACCCCGCGTTCCACACGAACTGGTGCACCACCTTCTTGGCCAGTGGCGCCGAGTTCGACCGACCCGCCGAACTGCACGGGATCGAAGACATCGAGGTCGAGCTATACACGCGCCCGGACCTCGATCGACTGATCCGAGAGGGAGAGATCGACCACGCGCTCGTCATCGCGGCGGCGTACTGGGCCGGCATTCACGACCAGAGCCGTTGAGTCGACGAAACCGCGAGGGGCCAACTCGTCGACTTACGCTGCATCGCAGTCGCTGCCGCTAGCTCACAGGCGAGCGAGGGTTACACTGGGAGCTTGCGGCATGAGGAGCACCTCCCTCTTGGTCGCGCAATATCTACAGTGGAGACCTCTGCGCTATGGGCGACGTCACTCGTATCCTCAACGCTATCGAAGACGGCGACGCGCACGCCGCGTCCGAGTTGCTGCCCGCGGTATACGACGAACTGCGACGACTGGCCGAGCAACGCATGGCGCAGGAGTCCCCAGGACAAACGCTGCAAGCGACCGCGCTCGTGCATGAAGCGTACTTGCGGATCGTCGGCCCCGCTGGTGACTCGGATTGGAACAGCCGCGCCCACTTCTTCGGCGCAGCCGCGGAAGCGATGCGCCGCATTCTGATCGAACGCGCTCGCAGCAAGCAGCGACTGAAGCGCGGCGGAGATCGGCGGCGTGAAGAGCTCGTGCCCGAGAACCTCACACTAGAAGAAGTCCCCGAGGAAGTCCTCGCCCTCGACGAAGCGCTCGTGCGATTCGCCCGGAGCGAGCCACTAAAAGCTCGGCTGGTCGAACTCCGCTACTTCGGAGGACTGGGCCAGGCCGAGGCGGCGCGCCTGCTCGAGATACCCAAGGCGACGGCGGATCGCTACTGGGCGTTCGCTCGCTCGTGGCTCTTCGACGCGCTCAAAGATCGCTGAGGCGAATGAGCGTCAAACGGCGCACAGGACTGTCATGCTGTTCATGCGGTGGCACGTTCCTTCGCTCGTGACGGAAGTGCTGGGGGAGGAGAATCATGACCGAAGCAGAAACGAACGACGATCTCCAAGCAGCGTTCGACGGAGCGTTATCGCGCGAAGGCTCGGAGCGCGAGTCGTTTCTCGCTGACCTGATGGCTCGGGAGCCCGAACTGGGCGAACGCGTTTCCGCCCTGATCTCGGCCCACCGGTCCATGGGAGGATTCCTCGAAAGTGCCGCGACCGTGGCCGACGACACCGCGCCACTCGACCTGACCGGAACGACGATCGGTCCGTACACCATCGCTCAGCCGTTGGGCGAAGGCGGATTCGGAACGGTTTACGGAGCAGAGCAGAACGAACCGATTCAGCGGTCGGTCGCGCTGAAGGTACTCAAGCCGGGCATGGACAGCCGGCAGGTCCTCGCTCGATTCGACGCCGAACGTCGCGCGCTCGCGCTGATGGACCACCCGAACATCGCCCGTGTTTTCGACGCCGGGGTGACGGACACCGGACGACCGTACTTCGTCATGGAGCGCGTCGACGGCGTGCCGATCACGGAGTACTGCAATCGAGAACGACTGTCGCCACGAGCGCGGTTGACTCTGTTCCGAGACGTCTGCGCCGCGGTTCACCACGCGCACCAGAAGGGCGTCGTGCACCGCGACCTGAAGCCGTCGAACATCCTGGTGACCGACATCGACGGCAAACCGGCGAGCAAAGTGATCGACTTCGGAATTGCCAAGGCGCTGCATGACGAAGGCGGCGACGACCTCACGCAGCAGCATCAGTTCCTCGGAACGCCGGCATACATGAGCCCGGAGCAGACCGAGCCGGGCGAGAATCAACTGGATACGCGCAGCGACGTCTACTCACTAGGCGTCGTCCTGTACGAACTCTTGATCGGGAGCACCCCGGTGCGCGGGGACGAATCACGCGGATCGACGCCGGCAGAGATCTTCCGCACGATTCGCGAAGTCGAACCCGCTCGGCCATCGACCCGCCTTCACGACTTGGCTCGCAGTCCGTCAGCCACTGATGCGACGGCTGATCAGGTAGCCGAGCAGCGCGGAACCGATACCACGACGCTGGTTCGCTTGTTACAACGCGACCTCGACTGGATCGTGATGCGGGCGATCGAGAAAGATCGTGAACGGCGCTACGACTCCGCCAGCGCGCTGTCGGCCGATCTCCGGCGCTTTCTCGATGGAGACCCCGTCGAAGCGCGACCGCCCAGCCCGTGGTACCGGTGGGGAAAGATCATTCACCGCCACCGAGTTGCGTTCGCAACCGGCGGCACCTTCTTCGTCGTGCTACTCGCCGCGGTCACCGTACTGACCTTTGTCTCCCTCGAGCTCAACCGTCAACGCAACCGAGCGAGCGAAGCAGAAGAAGACGCCAAGGCGGAGCGGTCCGACGCCGTCGCCGCGCGTGACGAATCAGACGAGGTCACTCTCTTTTTGGCGACAATGTTCGAGAACGTCGCACCAGAAGGCATGGGCTACGACGTTCGGGTGCGTGAGGTTCTCGAGTGGGCAGCGGGCACGCTCGACACACAGCTCGCCGATCGCCCTCGGGTCCGCGCACGGCTTCGCCACACCATTGGAACGAGCTTCCGAAGCCTCGGGTTGTTCGACGAGGCGGCCGAACAACTCGAACAGGCGGTCAGCGAGCGCACTGAGCTGTTCGGCGCAATGCATCGCGACACGCGCGAGAGTCGGCGAGCACTCTCGGCCGCGCGACGAAACGCGGGACACCTCAACGCCGCGATCCGCGAATTGAAACAGCTGCTCTCTGACGAAGCGGAACTCGAACTCGCCGAGAAAGAGGAGATCCTCACGCAGTACGAATACGGCGTCGCGCTATTGGATCTGGGACGCTACCCCGAGGCCTTGGCAATACTGACAACATGTCGCGAGGTCGCCGCCCGCCATCCCGATCGTCGTTGGCTGTGGCTGGCGAGTGCGCTTTCGCTCGGGGCGATTCATGAACGATTGGGAGAAGTCGACCTCGCGGAGGCACGCTTTCGCGACGTTCTCGAAGGCACCCCCAACCCGGCGAAGTCGGCCAACGCGCTCGACGCCAACCACCGCCTGGCCACGCTGCTCATGCGGCGCGGTCGCGTGGCCGAATCGAAGACCTTGCTCTCTAGCGTTCTGGAAACGCTCGAAAAAGAGCTGGGGCCCGATCACCTGTCGACGTTCAACGCGCGCGGCAACTTGGCGTTGATCGCGACTCTATCGGGTGACCTGGCGACCGCCGATCGCGAGCTAACCGAATTGATCGCCGACGCCAGCCGAGTCTTCGGGGAAGAGAACACGAAGACGCATCGCTACCGCATGCTACTGAGTGGGGTCCGGCTGCGGCAGTATCGCTTGCCTGACGCCGAAACATTACTCCGCCGAGTCGCGGCGAACTACGAGTCGACGTACGGCGCTTCCCACCCGCAGACGGTGCACGTTCGCCACCAGCTCGGCGATACGCTTCTTCAGCAAGGAAGAACCGAGGACGCCGAGAGTATCTACACCGAGGTGCTGCAACAATCGCTCGAGAACCTAGGCCCCTTGCACCCTTCGACTCTGAAAATTCGCATGAGTCTCGGCACCCTCTACTCGCGAACCCAGCGACTCGAAGAGTCCGTTCGCGAGACCACCGCGGCGATCGCCGGCTTCACCGAGAGCCTCGGTCCCGAAAGCCCGATCAACCTCGGAGCGCGCACCAATCTCGGCGGCGCCTATCGTCAACTGAAGCGGTACGACGAAGCGGAAGAGTTGCTGCTATCGACGCTCGCGATCAAGCGAAGAACTCTCGGCCCCCGCGCCGCGTACACACGCAACTGCCTGTCGGCCATCGGCAACCTATACCTGCAGTGGGGGCGACCGGCCGACGCGATTCCGTACCTCGAAGAGTACCTATCCATCGTGACGGACAACGCCGGCGAGGATCACCCGAGAACCCAACGCGCTCGCGCTCGGCTCGAAGAGGCGCGGCGGGGAACGCGCGACTAGTGTTCTGGAACTGGCTGCCGCCGCTCATCGCCGGCGGCGCCAAGTCGTGTCCGAAAGTCGGGCACCGACACACCTAGCTCGGACTCATCAATTGGAGTTTAGGCGTGGCCAGCCATGGCGTTCATGTTCTTGCCCCGTGCCCCCCCAGGGTTGAACCACACGCCATGCTGGTGCCTCATCCGGTAAAGCGGCGGCGCCGCGACGGCGCTTTTGCGGGGCGCAGCTTTGCAGGGCGTATCGTGGCGTGGCTCGAACACCAGTGGGTTGGGGATGGCAGAGTTGATGGCTCGCCACCGACTATGAGGTAGAGGTGGGCTTTGGCGCCGGGGCAGTGGTTGGAGACCGGGACGGCTTCGAACGTCGGACGGGCGAATCGGAGCGAGTCCGATTCTGTTCGGTGCGATGGGCAACGGCGGTGCCCGATGCTTGCGGATGGTTGTCGGGCGATGAGAAGTGTTCGCTGGGCGGCGTGATCCGTGACCGGCCTCGCACGCTGCTCGTCGTTTGCCGGCGACGCCTCGCCGGCGTCACGCCCCGAGACGATTCCTGTTGTGCTGGCTCGCTATGATCTTCTCCTGCATGAACGCGATTCCGTAGGATCGTTCGGCGTACCGAAGGTTGTGAACACGACACAGGCAACGAAGGTTGTCGGCGGTCGTAGCTCCGCCCCTCGCGAAGGGTTCGATGTGATCGATCTCCAAGCGCGTGCGTTCCTCGCATCGCTTGCCGTGGTCGCTCACGAATTCACACCGGTACTGAGCGCGGTGGATGACTTCGTCGCGAAGCCCGGCCGGGACGTACCGGTCAGATCCGTCTGACACGTTAGGAGCAGACTCGGCCGCGTCGACATCGTTTGCACGAGCCGAGTCGGTCTCTTGCTTCGCTCGGCGTTTGCGGCGTCGTTCCAACCGCTGACGCGGATCCTTCTTCTCGAGCGCAATATCCACGGCCTGCTCGACCAACTCCGCCAAGTTCGCCTCGAAGTTCCACACGTTCTGAATCTCTGCCAGTCGCGCGAGCTTCGCCTTCAGCTGCGCGGTCATCGGAAAGCGTGCATTGAAGACATCTGGCTTGGCCGGCTCGACTCTCCCGCGACGCTTGCGCTTTCCCGGGTGAGGCTCAGCCTTGCTGCGCTCTGATGAATCGGGATCGGGATGGCTGCCCTCGGGTTGGCTATCGAGCGGCGAATCGAAGAGAGGGTCGACGTCTGGACCGGACGGGTCGTTCGACTGAGCCGGTGCATTCCCGGGAGCCCGCCGAATCCCAGAGGTCACCACCGGCTTCGGTTTCAAAGCAACGAGGTACTCCTTCACTGCACGACACGTTAACCCTTGGCAAGCAGCCAAGACCTCCGCGGCATTCTCGGGAGTCAGTACAGGAGCTACCAGTGCAACAACCGACATCGACATCCGGTTCGACGCCAACAACTCCAAGACTCGAGGAAACCGCAAACAAACTCCAGCCACCTGCACCCGCACCGGAATCTCCCTCTCGTCCAATTCCAACCCCTTCCGGCAATAGGCGTACAGATTCGGGTATCCAAGATCCACATAAAGCTTACGTCGACGGATCTCCGCCAAGTGCGCAATGACCTGAGCCGCGTGAGCTTTCTCGAGCTTCACCAACCGCTGAACCTCAAGTACCAAGTCATCCTTCGAGAGCATCCCAACGCGACGAACACAGTCCAGTATCCAAGACATAAGGCCCTCCGGAGTCATCCACGAGTTTCGAGTACTCATTGTAAATGACGATCCAGAGTCGACGATTTGTCCCGCCTAAAAGACGAACAACGCAAATGCTATCGTCGAAGACCCAGCACCATCGTAGAACACGTCACGTCGCAAGCTCGACACTCACGGTGCACCCCACAATCGCTCGACATAGACCCGCTCATTCATGGTGAAAACCTCGTCAACAACAACCTCGATAACTTTTCGAAATTCAAGAACGAGACAGTCGAATCACCTCGTCCGCACGATGCCGCACCTATCAACGCAACCAAACGACGCGGCATGTTCGCCCACCAGGAACCGTACTCAACTCGGTACGGATCACGCCGCCCAACGAACACTCCTCATCGCCCAACGCGCCTCCGCAAGCATCGGGCACCATCGTTGCCCATCGCACCGAACAGAATCGGACCGACCCCGATTCGCCCGTCCAACGTTCGAAGCCGTCCCGGTCTCCAACCACTGCCCCGCGCCAAAGCCCACCCCTCCCTCATAGTCGGTGGCGAGCAGAAGACACGGCCATCCCCAACCCACTGGTGTTCGAGCCACGCCACGATGCGCCCCGCAAATGCGCCGTCTCGGCGCCTTACCAGATGACGCGCCATCATGGCGTGTGGTTCAACCCCGGGGGGTCACGGGGCAAGAACATGAACGCTGAGAGAAACACTCACGCTACTCGTCAGAACAGCCGCTCGTACCCATCCGAACCGTGACGACTCGTTCAAGGCCCTAAGCATTGAGGTCCATTATGGCTACTCCTAAACTCCAACCGAGCAGCCCGGACTACGGGCTGGGAGAACTGCCCGAGTGACGACTAAGCAGCTAGATCGTTGTAAGGAGACACGAATGCGGGCCGGCTCACGAAGGTGGGCCGGCCCGTCTTCACGGATCGTGTTAGACGCGATCTTTAGATCAGCAACCCTCCGCTGCGCAACCCAACGCCTCGTCGGACTCGACCGTCGACGCCCCGCAGTCGGGGAACGGAGCGGCGGGCGGCGATCCGGCCTGGAAGAGATATCCAAGCAAGTTGATGGTGTCGGCGATGTTCACTTGCCCATCGACATTGACGTCCGCCGCGGCAAAACACGGCGGCTCCGTACCGGCCACGAACAGGTAGTCGAGTGAGAAGATCGCATCCGCGATGTTCACCTGCCCGTCGCCGTTGGCATCGCCCCGCACGAAACTCGATCCCGCGGTGTCGCAGATCAGCGCCGTCTTCCGTGAACGCGACGCGCCGATGAGCCCCCGAATATCGTAGCTTTGCGGTAAGGACGAGAGGCCCGAGTCGACGAAGGTAGAGATGCGACCGGGCAACGTGTGCAGAATGACGCCGTCGCGGTAGAGCTCAATGCGATCGTAAACGACGGGGTTCGTCCACTTGAGCCGCACCAACTGTTCGGTCGAGCCGACGGTGCCCGGCGCTTCTTCGGACTCGCACGAGAAGTTCGTCGGCGACGGAGCGCCAAACAGACACTCCCGGAAGTCGTTCGTGCGATCCCTATCGATCGGGTTCGGCGCGAGTCGTACTTCTAGACGCACCGGATCGTGCGGCATCTCGACGACAAACCCGACGCGATCGCGTGCGCCGGGCGCAAGCAAGTCGAGCGGTATCGACTGCACAACCGTCTCACCGCCGAGGTCATCGATGAGCACCACTTCGAGTCCGGTCTGGCTCTGGCCCAACATGTCGATCGGAGTGCTGGTCAAACCGCGGTTCTCGAGGGTTACAGTACCGCCGACCATCGAACCCGGGGCCGGGAACGCGCTCGACAACTCGCAGCGCGCGATCGCGAGGTCCGGCTCCAAAGGCACGGTTAACGATTTGTAGCCGGTGACGGTCGGCCCGGCGAGCGCGCTGACGCCAGCGGCCGGCCCTGAGTCGAGATACATCGTCGTCAACTGCCCGTTCGCCACCGTCATCGAAACGTTCGAGATGACGGCGTCACCGGCGGGCAACAGTCGCATAGGTGCGGACCAGGTCGACGCGCCGCGCTCGAGACAACTGAGCATCACGTTGCCCGAACCAGACTGGGTGCCGGGTATTCCGAACTCTTGCCAACTCATGTAGATCTCCGGAGTGAGCAGTTGGCTCTCCGGGCTCGGCGCAAACTGTTCATGCGGGACGTACGCGGTGCCGAGGCCCCAACCGTAGATCGCCTCGCCGCAGACGCCACGAAGCTCGACCGGCTCGTCGAAGACACCGTCTAGGAGTCGCGCCGTAAAGACACGACGGGAGCCGCCGTTCAGTCCCGCGTCGTCCGGGTCGGCAGTATCGATGAGCGCGGTGAACGCGACGATGCCGTCGTCGTTCGAGCTGAGCGCAACGGACGGCTGCAAGATTCCGGGGTAGTCGTCCGGGACGGCGACGACATCAAACGGTGCGGTCCACGAGTCGCTCGCGACATCGTAGATCGCCGCCTTGAGGAAGCGTCCAGTGTTGACTGCGATGAGATCGGTGTGCGTCGGATCGTGCACCCACACGCAGTACGCAAGCGTTCCATCCGGCGAGTACGTCATGGCCGGCTGCACGTTGATACCGAGCTCCGAGATGGTCGTGATCGGGTCACCGGGTAACGGCCCGTCAACATCCAGGCGTCGCACCGCGATGCTGGTGCGCTCCAACTGCGGGCGGATGTTCGGCACTTGCGAGGGTGACCCGCAGTACGTCAAACCGCAGGTTCCGATGTTCGGCATGTGCACGAACGTGTCGCCGTCGAGGATCAGGTAGTCATCTTCGTATCGCACCCAGGCGACCGACGCTTCGCCGGTCGCGCCTCGCCCGGCGACGTGCGGTCGGCCATCGGCGCGACGTTGTTCGGTCGGAGTCCCCGTCGGATCGGAGGCATCGGGCAACGTCTCCAAATCGACGCTCCACGAACCGGGTGACGTCTTCACGATCTTTCCGAGGCGAATCTCGGTGTAGACGACGTTGTCGTTGCGAATGTCGAAGAAGTCCGGGTCGTCGACATCGTCCGGCGGGTCTTGTGGTGCAAAGCCATTGGGACGCGAGAGACCCGCGAGCAGAATGGTCTCGTTGTCGATGAATGCCGCGCTCGGTTCGATGAACAGGAAGCCGAACGAAATCCCGGGCACCGTGGCGTCGAGGAGGAACGGTTCACCCGAGGGATCCGTGACATCGAGGATTTCTATCTTGGCGATGTGATCGCCGATGTCGCTCTGCGCGATCCATAGAGTCATGGTTGTCGTACCGTCGGGGGAGGTAATCGCGAGCGACCGCGCGTTCCCCGCGGCGGGTGTATCCCCCGGCCCGGCAAAGGCCGGCCCGGCCGCGGCGACCGCACTCGAGGTCGAGCAGGCGCCGGTCGAGAGAAAGTCGGGATCGCCCGGCATGATCGAAGTCGCCGGCACCAGATCGATGTCGATAGACGGTGCGCACTGCTCCCCGAGCACGATGGTCTGGATACACGCTTCGATCTCCATTCCCATGGAGAAGAGAGTGTCGACGGCGTAGTCGGGATGGACCCCAAACTCATCCACGACCACGCTGGGCTGCAGATGGAACTCGGTGGTGGGAACGAGCCGAATATCGACGCTGGCCAACCCCCCAACCAGGTCGAGACTGATGCCACACGGCACCGATATTTCGACGTTCGAATCGAGAATGTAGGTCAGTTCGTAGTGGCTGCCGCTCGGCAGCGGAGCGAACGGTGACAGCTCGGTCTCGAGAATGCTGTCGACCTTGTACTTCATGCCGAGACTGACGTGTCCCCAGATCTCGAGCGGGATCCCGGGCGGAATAGCACCGGCCCAGATGATGGAACGGAACAACTCCTCGCGAAACTCTTGCTCGAACACGGTCTCACACTGGCTCCAACCGTAGACGTCGTGGGGAATAGAGCCGAGGTAGGTCGTGACGTCGGTGGCGCCGAGTGCTTGCGCTCCTCCGTTCAGGGTGTTCTCGAGAAGGTGACCACTGGAACTACCGGTACCGACCGAGCCCAACCACATTCCGCCCTGTGTTTCGTAGCGGCTGGTGAAACCGGCGGCGATCGAGTTGCCTTCGAACGCGGGGATCTCGGCGTCGACAATGCCGAAGTCGATTTGGCCGGTGTTGGGTAAGTCTTGAGAAACCTCACCCATACCGTTGGGCGTTACGCTGAAGCGATAGGTGCCACTCTCTTCTTCGAAGAACCCGCACCAGTGCGAAGTCTCCAACCCGGTCGGACGGTTGGCCATCTTCAGCGGGCTACCGACGTTGAACCACGGCGATACCGCCGGCACGAAACAGTCGTCGGGTCCGGTGCGGAAGCAGAGGCAACGGCCCTGGAGGTACACCGGTCGAAACGTGTAGTCGACGAGGTACGGACTGACGGGCAGCGCACTCATGTCTGCGATCGTCACCTGGAAGTACTTCGCTCCCACCACGACGTCGGGACAGAGGTCGAACACGTTGATCGGCGCGTTGATCTCCTGATAGTCGGTGCCGTCGAACACGGCCAATCGAAACTCGAAGTCGTCGCCGGGTCCGCTGCTAGGATCGTCGTCGATCTCTGCCGCCACGCACGGCGTGAGTCCGGTGCAGAAGCAGTTCGGCGCAACAAGGACGCGGAGATCGAGCGGTCTCGTCCCCTCGAACTCGCCGAAGCCCGGAGTCGGATTCTTCAGGCCGACGACAAGTTCGATGCTACTCGGGTTCGGTGTGGGATACAGGAACGAGTAGAGCAGCGAGTTGCAGTCTTCCGGATCGTCGGGAGTGATCGCCACCTCATTGACGAAGGTGCGCGAAATGCCACACGCGATGTCCGACACCGTCAGTTCAATCCGGTAACAGCCCCAGTCGGGGAAGGTCATCTGGGCGATGGCACCGGTGGTGCCACGGTTCACGACGCAACTCGGGGGGTCGGTCCCGTAGATGGTCCAACAGTACTCGTGAAACGGGGAGAGCTTAAACGGAGGATCGTCGCAAACCCACGGAGTGGTCGGACCGGCCGCCCCGGGGGGCACGGCACCGACCGGGGAGATCGAGTCGCAGAAGTGATCGATGGCCCAAACGTCTCCGTCTTCGTCGATCCAGGTACCACGCGCACTCAGCGTTGCCCGGACCTTGCCCGACGACAACTCGTAGGCGTCCTGGCTCTTGATGTCGGTGACGTTGGGCAGCGTGCGAATACCGCTGAGGTCGCGCACGCGAACGTCGGGATACGGAGGACACGGAGTGCCTTGAATGAGGAGTTCAGTGTCTCGCGGGTCGTTCGCAAACTGGAAGTACGGCAACCCCGGTTCACCGCCCACCGCGTAGATCTCTAACACGTAGTCTCCGGCCGGCAGCAGCTTCGGTTCGCCAAAGCCGTCGAGACAGGCCGACGCCGAAGGATCTGCTCCGACGTCGCCGTCGGCGCGGTAGTACGTGATGCTGTGCCAAGTCTTGACCGCACCGAGCAGTGGCTCGGGAAAGGTGAACTCATCTTCGAAACCGTCATCGGGGAAGACGTGCACGAGGCGTCCGCGAAGCGAGATCCCGAAGTCGACGGCGACCTTCTCGTAGTATCCGGAGATCTCGAGCCGCTCGGCCGGTTGGTCGAGCGTGAACCCGGTCACTAAACGTGACGCTTCGATCAAGTCAGCCAGCGGCCCGTGAATCACGGTTCCCGTACCGCCCCCGGGCATCAGCGAGATATCAACGGCTGCCCCGAGCGTCGAAAAGCCGGAGCCATCGGCACAGCGAACGACGTCGGCGGGGGAAACCCCACCGCGCACGGCGAGGTTCATCGGGCCCGGCTTGACCGCGCCGTCGAGCGGCGGCGGATAGTCGCATTCGAACAACGTCGCGAGGATTCCCACTACCGCGGACGTGTCGACCACGGTGAATCCCTGGAAGTAAAGCTCTCGCTCGTTGTCACCGGGAGCGAGCGCCGCTTCGTACGCGGTCGCGTCTCCGGGAAGAACCGCGAGCACGGCACCGTCAGGGTCGATGACGTGGATTTCAGAGTACGCTTCGGGGTTGGTCCAGGTGAACCTTGCCGTACCGTAGGCGACGGTCGCTTCGAGCTGCTGCGGACTGAGCAAGGTCGGACAGTTGTCGGTGTAGGAAAGAACGTCGATCGATGAATCCGATCCGCGGAAGTCGGACACGGTCACGTCGACGGGGCCGGCCACACCAGAGGGAACGGTCACGTGAATACGCGTTCCGTCGCGAGACACCCGAGCGCGAGACAGCGGCGCGCCGCCCACGAAGAGCGTGGTGTCGGGAATGAATCCCGAGCCGTGCACGGTGATCGCTTGGCCGCCGGTAACGCAGACGTCGTCCGGCTCCACCGCGTCGATCACCGCCGGGCCCGCGTCGTAGTAGACGATTCCGGCCGAGAACTCCTCTTCCACGAAGATGACGTCGGGAACGGAATCGAAGAGGCGAACCGGATAGACACCGGCCGGCAGCGTTGGCACCGTGACGTCGAGCGTGGTGTGATCGATGAACGAGTACGCACACGGAATCTCGTTGACGCGGACCCGCGTGTGATTCGTAAACCCGGTGCCGGTGATGGTCACTTGAGTCGCGGTGTCCGCGGGAACGTTGATCGGCTGAAGATCCGTGACCGAGAACTCGGCCCAGTAGACCACGGAGTCGAAGGCCTTGCCGGTGACCGGGTCGATGGCAAGCACGGTGACGTCTTCGCCGCTGAACGCTCCCGGGCGCGGCGGCGCCGACACGTCCAACTGGGTGTGACTCAGAAAGGAGACGTCGGCCAACTCACCGTCGACGAACACTTCGGTGTTGGGTGTGAAACCTTCGCCGATCAGCGTGAACGGTCCGCCGAGGTACGACACCGGGCCGCCGAGCAACGAGGTGATGCTCGCCTCGGGCAAGAACGTGAGCGACTGCGGGAACAGTTCGGCCACGTCGATCGAGCCCGGAGTCCCGCGAACCCATAGATCGTAGGTTCCTTCGGGAAACGGAATGAGCTGTGCCGTGATCGAGTAGGGACTGTTGAAGGTCAGTTGCGCGGGGTCCCAGTACTCGCTGTCGTAGAACACTTCGACATCTGTGATCGGCGTGAACGCGTTGCCCGTCAACGTAATGGTCTGGAGCGAGGTATCGGCCAAGAGATATGTCGTCGGCACGTCGTCCACTTCGAACGGGGCGATCAAGGTGACGGCGTCCAACAGCGTCGCCGACGACCCGATGAATTGATCGACGGTGACCGCGCGCAAGCCCGAAACCGGCGTCAGTTGAGACGGTGAGACTCCCTGAATGCTCGTGAACGTCGACGACGTGATGGTCGCTTGCACGCCACCAATCGTCACCGTCAGACCGAGGGCCGTGAACCCCGATCCGGTGATCGTGAACGGCGTTCCTTCGAGGTACGACATCTGGTTCGGTGCAAACGAATCGATCTGGACCTGCCCCAGAGCAGACCCGCAATAGGCGAAACTAACGAGGACGGAAGCTATGAGGCAGCGCAACATGGGAGAGGCCCTTCGCAAGTAGACTCGCGCCCTCCGTGCCGGCCGCGGGTACGCGGCGGATCAGGGCGTCTCCCGTAGTGCGCCGTTGCCGAATCGGCTGCCTCACACGTCTCCTCTTATTCCTCAAGTTGCGAGGCTGGCTCGCCTTCCAGATCGGCGACGCCACTGATCTTCCGGTCCATCGGGGCGGGGTTTTGCAAGTGCCCGTCCCGATCTCCAAAGCGTATACTCACGCCATGTCGAATCTCTAGCGTTCATGCGTGAATTCGGCCGGATCGTTTCCACGCCCGCGCGGGTTTACTTGGTGGGTGGTGGAACCGCAGTCCTTCACGGGTGGCGCCCCATGACTGCCGATATCGACGTCAAGTGTCTCTCCGCGATCGATTTGGGCCCGATGCTGTCGGAGATCAAGCAGCGCTTGAACATCAACATCGAACTCGCTTCACCCGATCAGTTCATCCCTCCCCTGCCCGATTGGGAGCACCGCAGCCTCTTCATTCAACGCGAAGGCTGTACTGACTTCTTTCACTACGACCTGTACTCGCAAGCCCTGGCAAAGCTGGAGCGAGGGTTCGAGCGGGACATGAGCGACGATGCGGCGATGATCAGCGACGGAAAAGTGGAGCGGCCTCGCCTCCTCGAGCTGTTCGTAGCGATCCGTGGGAGTCTGGATCAATACCCAGCTCTCGATCCTCCTAGTTTTGAGCAAGCGGTTCGACGCGTAACGGACGTCTAGACCGTGTATATTGGCGGACTTCTCGTACGGCGAAACGCCTGAACCGAGGAGCGTCGAATCCGCCGAGAGATCAAGCGACTGTAGATTCAAGTAACCTAAAATGAGGGACTAATGACGATACCGAAATCCATATCACCCAAAGAAGTCCACGATCGGCTGCAGGCCGAGGACGACTTCGTCCTGCTCGATATCCGACAGCCCTCCGAAATCGACCTCGCATGCATCGACGACGCGATCTGCATTCCCATGGGTGAGATCCCCAATGTGTACGAGCAACTCAGCAAGGAGAAGGACATCGTGGTGATCTGTCACCACGGTATTCGCAGTGCGCGAATCTGCGAGTTCTTGCGATCGCAGGGCTACGAGCGAGCGATCAACATGACGGGCGGAACCGACGCGTGGTCGGTCGAGGTCGATCCTTCGTTGCCGCGCTACTAACGTCTTGTCTCACCAGCCCGGACTAGCCCGGACGAAGTTCGGGCTAGCGGTATCAGAAACTCCGGGAGAATCGACCGGGACCGGTATCGACGCGGTCGTATTGGCGCGCGGACGCCGGTAGTCTGACACGCATGCATCTGTACCTCGTCGACGGACAGTTCGAGATATTCCGCTGCTTCCACGGCGCACCCCGCGCCACCGGTCCCGACGGACACGAAGTGGGCGCGACGCGCGGGCTATTGCACAGCTTGGTAGCACTCCTGCGACGGCCGGAGTTGACGCACATCGCGGTCGCTTTCGATCGCGCTGTGGCGCCGGTGCGAGCCGCCAACGCACAGTCCGATGACGCCAAGCTGCAAAGCCAGTTCGGACTCGCGGCGGACGGCGTGCGGGCGTTGGGAATTGCGCTCTGGCCCATGATCAAGGTGCAAGCCGACGACGCCATCGCCACGGCGGTCGCGCGCTACAGCGACGCGGAAGGGATCGAGCAGACGATCATCGCCAGCGCCGACAACGACTTCACTCAATGCATCCGTGGCACCGAAGTCGTGATGCTCAATCGCAACACGAAGAAGGTGATCGACGAAGACGGAGTGATTGAGAAGTTCGGAGTTCGGCCGGCACAGATTCCGGACTACCTCGCTCTAGTCGGAGACGTCTCGGACGGACTGCCGGGCATTCCCGGCTGGGGAGCCAAGTCCACGGCTGCCGTACTCACCCGCTACGGTTCATTGGAGTCGATTCCGCACTCGGCCGACGAATGGGACATCTCAATTCGCTCCGCCGAGCGGCTGGCGACCAACCTCCGCGAGCGTTGGCTCGAAGCGGTCTTGTATCGCGATCTGTCGATCCTTCGTGTTGATGTGCCACTCCCCCACCACATCGACGATCTACGCTGGCACGGAGCAGACCGTGAGGCGATCGCCAACTTCGCACAGTCCATCGGGGAGAGTGAGATCCTCGATCGGATTCCGCGCTTTCGGTAGTCTCCTGTATCCTGTTCGCATGCGGTGTTGGTCGCCGCCGCTAGCTCTCCGGCCCGAGAAGGACGTTTCAGTGTCACCAAAGCTCGAACACAGCCACTACACGATTCGACGCAAGATCCTCACGATCTTCGGAGCGAAGTTTCACGTCTTCGATCCCTCCGGCAACGTCGTCATGTTCATCAAGCAGAAGGCGTTCAAGCTGAAGGAAGACATTCGGGTCTACACCGATGAGTCGATGGCGCACGAGATGCTCTCGATTCGTGCGAGAAGCATCATCGACTTCAGCGCGGCGTACGATGTCGTCGACTCGGACGGCGTCAAGATCGGCGCCTTGCGACGGCGCGGCATGAGGTCCATCGTTCGGGACTCCTGGGAGTTCCTCGATGTCAACGATCAACCGATCGGACAACTCGAAGAAGACAGCACCGCGATGGCTTTGGCTCGCCGACTCCTCGGCTCCTTGCTGATTCCGCAGACGTTCTACCTGCGCCGCGGTGAATACGACTTGGTGCAGTACAAGCAGTTCTTCAACCCGTTCGTTCTCAAGTACCGCGTCGACATCCTTCCGGACGCCCACGAGTTCATCGATCCACTCTTGGTCGTCGCGGGTGGGATCTTGCTCGCCGCGATCGAGGGACGGCAGTCGGGGGGCTAGATCCAAATGTCGTCAAGACACGTCTTGTGTGAACACTGCCCCGAAGAGTTCGATGTAGCCAAGTCGCTACAAGGGGGGTTGGCCAACTGCCCCAACTGCGGGAAAGCGACCGCCGTGCCGGGCGGCCCCGAGGCGCTGTTCATCCTTGCGGTCTCTCTGGGCGTTCTGTTGGGTGGCGGCGCGACGTGGTTGATTTGGATATCCGCGGGCGCCACGGCCGGGTTGATCACTGCGGGGTGCGCCCTGGTCGGGCTGTTGATTGCGATCGCAGCGTCGTGACGCGACCGGCTAGTGTCCTGGATCGGAAGTTCGTTGACAGATTCGTCGAGGGATCGTGTGCCCTGACAAGGCGTGCCGACGCAAGGCGTATTGGTGGATACTTCGAGGAGGCGCAACGATGTCAGGGTGCACGAGAACCGACGAAGGTGGTGACGAACTTCCGATCCAGGACACTAGAGATGACATCGCGCGTCGAATCGCGCAGCAGGAGGCGAGGCTGCTCAAGCTCGACGCGGAGCGCGACGCCATTCGACGAAGCCTCGCCGAGCTTCGCGGCGAACTGACGGGCCAGTCCGCTCCCGTATCCGCAATCAACGAGTTGAGCCCCCTCGAGAAGGTCGCGATCTACCGTTCCTATTTTCGTGGCCGGTCCGATCTGTACGCCCGTCGTTGGGTCAACGAACGCGACCAGCGCCACGGCTACGCCGCGGTCTGCTCCAACGAGTGGGTCGACGGGCTGTGCGAAAAACCGAAGGTTCCGTGCGGATCGTGCCCCAACTCGGCGTTCATGGCGCTCGACGATCGCGCCGTCATCGATCACTTGCAAGGACGGCAAGTGGTCGGTCTCTACCCGATGCAGCCCGATCAGACGTGTCGCTTGGTGGCGGCCGACCTCGGTGGAGAACAGTGGAAAGAGAACGCCCACGCCCTCATGTCCACGGCGGTCGATCACCACGTGCCGTGCGCGCTGGAACGGTCTCGGTCAGGCGAAGGCGCGCACCTGTGGATCTTCTTTCAGAACGCCATCACTGCTCGCGAAGCGCGCGAGTTGATGCGCGCACTCCACCGCGCGACCGAACGCCGCGTTCCCGGGTTGCTCTTCGCGGAGGAGCGCTTCTTCCCACCGCGTGATCGCATGGAACCCGACAGCCTCGGCGCGGTCATCGCGTTGCCGCTACAGCACGGGCCACGTCAACAAGGGAACACCGTGTTCCTAGATGCAGACTTACAACCCTACCCCGACCCGTGGGCCTTCTTGGCCAGCTTGCCGCGACTGAGCGCAGACGAGATCCCGCGCTTCATCAAGTCGCTATACCTACAGCGAGAGGCACCTCGCACGATCGACGCGGTTCTCGAAGATCGACTGTACGTCGACCGCAGCGTGTTGACGCCAACCTTGACCAAGGCGCTGCGGCAAACCGCGTCGTTTCCCAACCCGGAGTATCACAAGAAGCGTCGCCTGCGACTCTCCACCGCGTTCACGCCGCAAGTCATCAACACGAGCGCCGAGACGGACGACACGCTCGTGTTGCCGAGGGGTACTGCGGCCGACGCCCGCCAGATCATTGCCGCGCACGGCTCCCAGCTCGACATCGACGATCGACGTTCCGAAGGCGAGCCGCTGTCGACCAACTTCGTCGGTCGATTGACACCACCTCAGACCGAGGCGTCGGCAGCCCTGCTCGCGCACGACGACGGACTGTTCATCGCTCCGCCGGGCACGGGCAAGACGGTGCTCGGCGCGGCCATGATCGCCGCACGCGGGCGCAACGCGTTGGTCATCGTGCACCGCAAGCCACTGCTCGAGCAGTGGACCGCGCAGATCGCCGCGTTCCTCGATATCGATCCCGAAAGCATCGGTCGCATCGGTGGCGGCAAGCGAACACCGACCGGGATCATCGACGTCGCAATGATTCAAAGTCTTCTCCGCAAGGGAAAGGTCGACCCCGCAATCACCGAGTACGGCCACGTCATTGTGGACGAATGTCACCATGCGCCGGCGCGATCGTTCGAGCAGGTCCTGTCCCGGGCGACGGCTCGCTACCTTCTGGGACTGACCGCCACGCCGGAACGACGCGACGGCATGCATCCGATCACAACCATGCAACTCGGCCCCATTCGACATCGCATAGAGCCACGATCCCAAGCGGCCACGCGACCCTTCGACCATGAACTCACCATTCATCCCACCGCGTTCACGTTCGACGTCGACGAAGATACGAACATCGGCGAGATCTACTCCGCGTTGTCCGGCGACACGGCGCGCAACACCCAAATCGTCGACGACATCATCGCAGCCCTCGAAGACGGGCGCTCACCGCTAGTCTTGACCGAACGGCGCGCCCACCTAAGTTTCTTCGCCGAGCAACTCCAAGGGGTGGCGCGCCACTTGGTCGTCCTTCACGGCGGCCGCAGCGACGGCGAAAGGCTCGAAGCAGAGAACCGCCTGCGAGCCATCCCCCAAGACGAAGAGCGACTCGTCATCGCAACCGGTCGCTACATTGGCGAAGGCTTCGACGACTCCCGACTAGACACCCTGTTCCTAACCCTGCCCATCTCGTGGAAAGGAACCCTAGTCCAGTACGCCGGGCGACTACACCGCAACCACGCAGGAAAAAAAGTCGTCAAGATCCACGACTACGTCGACGCCAACGTCCCCATGCTCGCCCGCATGTTCGAACGACGCCGAAAAGGCTACCGCTCCCTGGGCTACCGAGAGCTGATCGATACCTAACGCCTACGGTTTCACGCGACATGGCTCGTACACCAGCCCTCGGCCAAACAAGCGAAGCCGTCCGCAGCCCCCTCGACGACTAGCCTTACCCACAACTCGGGTAATCCCATCTCCAACCCAACCTCGCCCAAGAACCCCAATCCCAGAAGCATCTTCCGATCGATGTTGGCATCACCCCACCCAGAGCATTACCCTGCAAGCAGCCCCACCGGGGGATTACCCAAAACTGTGGAATTGACGTTGAACTAAGCCGCTTCGCGGCATGGCTCCCGTGCAACGCGGTGAGCAGATAGTGCGTTGGCTCTTTGACGCCATCGATATCCCTGGC
>JAJFFE010000236.1 GCA_021776775.1 Planctomycetota bacterium
GTGAGGCTTCAGAGTTGTGTGCACGGGTGCTGCTCGAAGTGGGTGGCGGTCGCGGTGGGATGAAGCGTCCACAGCAGTGGACGCTGGCTGAACTGTGACCGCGGAGCTGCTGAACGTCACGAGAACGCGAAGCCGGTCGAAGCCGTACCGGTGACGACGAGCCGGTCTTGGTGGACGAGTCCATGGCAGAACTTGCACGTCGTGACGAGGTTGTCGAGTTCGGTGCGGCCGTGCTTGCCTCGGGGCCTTACGTGGTGCGCGTGAAGATCACGATGGCCGCGACAGCTCTGACAACGGTGCCCGTCACGCGCAAGGACTTTGGCTCGCAGTTCCGGTGGGGTTGGGTTATCGGGGTCGGCTTCAGCGGTGAGCGGCGGTAGCGGCTGTTCTTCTTCGGGCGTGATTTCAATGACGGTGGCGGGCGGTCGCTGGTTCATGAAGCCTCGAACCAACGTCGTTCAATTCTGCCCAGAGTATAACAAAACCCTAACATCCATGTAAGGCTAAAGTGCCGAAGCTTGCACTTAATCACATGTTTTGAGGACTTTCATGAATTCCGTCCACAGCTGTGGACGCTTCAAATCATCCCACCGCAACCGCCACCCGTTTCAAGCAGCACCCGTGCACACAACTCTGAAGCCTCGCCCCGTCCTGCCCGTTCCCGTCGCGTCGGTCACACACCTTGGCGAAGCGCATTTGGGCCGATGCGATGGGAGCGGGCAGGACGGGGTGAGGCGCCCCCCGATCCATGTTTGGGCCCCGAGCGGAGCGGGAGCATGGGGCGTTCGCCAGCAGAGTTTGAGCGTTGCCATGGCTGCCTGTCGTCGTTAGTACGGGTTAGCGATGCATGTTTCGCGCGAGCGGATGTCGAAGGCCCGCCCTCACCCATTCGCTGCGGTTCAATCGAGCGGGAAGAACGAAGCTCGGCTCCATACGCCGAACCGTGGTTCGCCGTCGACGTCATGTTCGTTCGCCAACTCGACAAGTCGGTAGTAGACCGCTCGCGAGAGTAACGCGTCGAGATTGTCGCGAACGCGAAGGTATGGGCGTCGACCGAATCCGGGAGTCCGCTCCATCCAGGTGAGCGGGTGGCCCTCGTCGAGTACGACGGATTCTCCGGCTTGAGTTTCGAACTCGATCGATTGGTCCGGGCCCGGGTTGGTCACGCCCATTGCATCGACCCTGAACGGAACGTCGGCAACCGCGATCTGAACCTTCTCGTACGGCGTAACTAGGTAGTACGCTCCGTCGCTCTCGAGGCGTAGAACGCTTGCGAACAGGCGAACGAGGGCGGAGCGGTCGATCGGTTCGCCGCTGTAGTGCCACTCTCCCTCGCCGTCGATGCTCAGGTTGATCGGGCCGCACAGGTCCGGATTCCAGTCGCTGGTGTCGACGGCCTCGAACGTGTTTGGATCGGCGTCGACTGCGTCCGGCCGTGGAGTGTCGTCACTAGCCATTCGACGAGTCGTCGCGGGCGAAGGAGACCGCGTCGAACTTGCCGTCGAGCAGCAGCGCGATCAGTCGCTCGATGCGTTGAATCGAATCGGCGTCCGGGCGCTCGGCGGTCGAGAAGCAGTTGCGGTGCTCGATCACCACGATCCCGAACGACAAGAAAGGTAACGGCTCGGTGGCGGCCCTCGTCGCGAGTTCCCGGTAGCGGCTCGCCACTTCGACCTCCTGGCGTGCGAGTTCCGCGATGTCTTCAGATTCGACGGCGAACGACTCGAGGATCCGAGCCTGGTTCTCGGTTGTCCAGTTGACGAGTAGGTAGCCAACGATGGCAACGACGATCACGAGGCCGAGCCCGCCGCCCAGAAGGATCCCGGTGACTCGCCGCGAGATGAGGCTGGCCGTTGGGGCAATGTTGTTGTCCGTGGTTTCGGTCAAGCGTACCTCCGCGATCGTCGAGGACGGTTAGCTGCTGGGAGCAGCGCTAGAGTGCGCGTTGATGCTAACAGAGGTCGACGCGTGGTGACACCGGCGGGGGAAGACGGCTCCGGGTCGCCGTGCTGAGCGTTCGACAGATGGCAAGGCCGGGTGCAAACGGTAGGGGATTCGCGCAGTCCGTACGTGTTCTCGAGCTTCGAAAAGGAGTCCTATGTGCCGGTCCTTCTTGACTGTCGTCTTCGGAGTTTGGCTACTTTGCGGTTGCGGGACAACGTCTGAGCTTCCTACGTCGGGAAGCGCTGCCAATGGTGATAGAGGAGCCAGTGAGATTGGTGGTGGCAGCGAAGCTCTAAAGTGGATCATTTGTCCGGACTTCGGGCCTCCCCCGTCCCTGATTCTGCTCTCACCGGTGCCGCCGATCGAAGCTGTCGTCACTGAGCTTGCGAGTGACTTCGAATTGATTGCGCTCTCCAAGGGCACGGCGCAAGGCGTCAAGGAAGGCCATCTGTTTATGATCCGCCGATCAGTTTGTCGCCAAGACGCGAGTTGTTCTGGTCGATCCGGACCTGTCTGTCGCTCGCATTTTGTACGAGATCTCGGGACGGAGTGTTCAGAAGGGCGATACCGCAACCACACGGTCGAGTGACTAGGTTTGTCCTCCAACTCCCGCGATGCCGCTCAATCGTCGGTCGGGGCTTCGCCTTCGAGCGCGCGGTAGAGCCACGCTCTGGCAAAACGCCACTTGCGTTTGACGGTGGACAACGAGGTGTCGAGTACGTCCGCGGTTTCTTCGGCGGTCAGTCCGGTGAAGTATCGCAACATGACGATCTCGTAGCTCTCCGGATCGTCGCGTTCGAGCTCCGCGAGGCTTTCGTTCAGCGCGAGAAGATCTTCGCGTGGAGTTTCGATGACGATGCCCAAGTCCGGGAGTTCTATCCGATGGCGATCGCCGCCGCGCTTCAAGCTGCCCTTGCGCCGGGCGTCCTCGACCAAGATGTCCCGCATGGCTCGAGCCGCCGCGAAGAAGAAGTGGCGCCGACCCTCCCACCCTTCCGGCTCCTTGCCTCGGATGCGCAAGTACGCCTCGTGCACGAGCGCCGTCGCTTGCAGAGTTTGCCCCGGCGGAAGCTTCGAGAGCCTCGACCCGGCCAGCTTTCGCAACTCGTCGTAGACGAGAGGCAACACCTGCTCCGCCGCTTGGCGGTCGCCATGCGCGGCTTGATTGAGGATCAGGGTCAAATCGTTGTCGGTTTCGTCGGTCATGCCGAGCCTGCCATCAGCTGTTGGATCTCTTGAACGCGTTTGGCGTCGTGGGTCCACTCCGGGTCGATTCCGAACACCTCGCCCGCCGTGCGCGAGCTGTAGTTGTCGTCGAGGACTTCGAGGTCCCCGGGTCCGACGAGCGACGGGTGTTTGACTCCACACGCGTGCGACAGTTGCAGTAGCTCCTTGCGCAGTGTGAGCACGTAGTTCGCAAGTCGATGGCTCTTGTACGTCGGGTCGAGGCCACGTGCGAGCCAACTAATCTGAGTCGCGACCCCGGTCGGGCAGTGCCCGGTGTGACAATTCTGCGCCTGAATGCAGCCGATCGCCAGCATCGGTTCTCTCGCTAGGTGAACCATGTCGCAGCCGATTCCGAATGCGAGCAGCGCGTTGACTGGAAATCCCAACTTGCCTGATCCCACGAATACGACGTTGTCCTGCAGATCGCGTCTCGCAAACTCTCCGTACACTCGCGGCATCGCCACGCGAAACGGGAAGGCGACGTGGTCGGTGAAGACGAGGGGTCCGGCGCCGGTGCCACCTTCCCCTCCGTCGACGGCGATGAAGTCCACTCCGCGTGAGCCACTCTCCATCGCGGCGGCGAGCTCTACCCAGAACTGTTGACCACCGACCGCTGATTTGATGCCAACCGGAAGACCGGTCTCGTCCGCGAGCATTTCCACGAAGTCGAGCATCGAGTCGATGTCGGAGAACGCGCTGTGGCTCGACGGGCTCAAGCAGTCTTCTCCCATCGGTATTCCCCGGACCTTGGAAATCTCGGCGGTGATTTTCGCCGCCGGCAGGATTCCACCGAGACCGGGTTTTGCGCCTTGGCTGAGTTTGATCTCGATGGCTTTGAGAGTGGGGGACGCGGCGATCGTCTCCCGCAGCTTGTCGAGGCTGAAGCCACCGTCGTCGGCTCGGCAACCGAAGTACCCGGTTCCGATCTGCCAGATCAACTCGCCGCCGTGACGGTGGTGCTCGGAGATGCCGCCTTCGCCCGTGTTGTGCAAGCAGCCGGCGATCTTCGAACCGCGGTTCATCGCTTCCACCGCGGCACTCGAAAGAGAACCGAAACTCATGGCGCTGATGTTGACGACCGACTGTGGGCGAAACGCTTTCTCGCGCTGTCGGTACCCTCCGAGCACTTTGCCGCAGGGAATGGTGTAGTTCGGATCGTAGTCGGGTGAGTGCTTGGTCGGCGTCGAGATGGGGAAAGCGGACTGCTTGACGATCAAGTAGTTGGGCGATTTGTCCATTTCGTTGTCGGAACCGAAGCCAAAGTAGTTGTTCTCCCGCTTCGCCGAGGCGTACACCCAGCGTCGCTGATCGCGGCTGAAGGGTCGTTCTTCGTCGTTGTTGGTGACGATGTACTGCCGCAATTCCGGTCCGACAGCCTCGAGCAGATACCGGAAATGACCGAGGATCGGGAAGTTGTGCAGGATTGCATGCTTGCGCTGCAGGACGTCGTAAATCACCACGGCGATCGCGACCCCGACCACGCTGAGCACCACCCAGAGAATCCACATTGCGCCAGGTCCTTCCCCTGAGAAGGCCGCATGCTACCCGAAGCCGTTCGCGGCTCAACCGGTTCTTCTGTCGTAGGTGCCTCCCTAGGATAGAGTTGTGCCGAAGACGTGGTGGCCTCGCGTCAGCCGATCGCCGGGCTATAATGGGAGCCGATTCTCGAGGTGCTTCCCAATCCTTAGTCGTAGCGCGTGGCTGCCGCGTGAGAAGATCGATCTTCCCGGTGACTTTCCCGGTGATCTTCCTTTCGCGGCAAAAAACTAGATTCCGGCCCACGCTTGCCAGTTTCGGTAGTACTAACTCGGTTGGCTTCTCGGGCTTCTCAAGCATGAGTGATGAATCAAAAAGAATTCCCCCCGACCGGTTCTCGAACCACGTCGAGGGGGTCAACCTTTTCGGGCGAGTTACCGCCTACAAGGAGTGCCTCAATGTTCAATCGTTCAACCCGACGCGCCTCGACGCGACTTGGGTTCTACAGCGCGCTCGTCGTGCTCGTCGGCGTCATGTCGACCAGCGTCGCGCACGCCGGTTCGATCGATCTCGACACGAGACGGGTAGCGACGGGGCTGTCGCGGGCCGTGTACTGCTGTCACGCGCCGGACGACTTCAGTCGACTATTCATCGTTCGTCAAAGCGGTCAGGTTCGAATTCTGAACCTCGACGATCTGACCGTCAACTCGACGCCGTTTCATACTCAGTCGGTGACCGGCGGAACGTCCGGTGGCGACGAACGCGGCCTGCTCGGCATGGCGTTCGATCCGGACTACGATACCAACGGCTACTTCTACCTGTACTACTACAGCGGGAGTAACACGCTCGTGCGCCGCTACACGGTCTCAGCCACCAACCCGGATGTTTCCAATCCGAGTAGTGGCCTCACGATCATGAGCATCTCGCAGCCGCAGGCGAACCACAACGGCGGCCAGATCGAGTTCAGCCCGATTGACGGTTACCTGTATATCGGTGTCGGCGACGGCGGTAACTTCGACGATACCGGACCGGGTCACGCCGCGGGCGGAAACGGTCAGTCCGGCGCGACGCGCTTGGGCAAGATCCTGCGGATCGACGTTTCGAACTCGGTAGCGGGTGACCCCTTCGACATTCCCGCCGATAACCCTTTCGTCGGTGACCCCACCCACTTGGACGAGATCTGGGCCAAGGGAATGCGTAATCCCTACCGCTTCGGTTTCGACCGACTCACGGGAGACCTGTGGATCGGCGACGTCGGCCAGAACGCCGAAGAAGAGATCGATTTCGAGCCGGCTGGCATGGGCGGTCGAAACTACGGATGGCGCTGCATGGAGGGTGACAACTGTTACCTCTCCGGTTGCGTTTGCGGTTCTCCGTCGCTGACCCTTCCGGTCCATGTGTACAGTCACGGGGTCGGGTGCAGTGTCACGGGTGGACGCATCTACCGCGGCGACTCCATGCCTTCGATGCAGGGCACGTACTTCTTCGCCGACTACTGCAGCAACCGAATCTGGAGTGGTGAAATCAACGGAGCGGGAACCGACCTGGTTGCGTTCACGCAGCGGTTGCCGGGCGAGCTCGCGCCGCCCCCGGGCCAAGGATCGATTGCCAGCATCTCTGGTTTTGGCGAAGACGCTTACGGTGACGTCTACATTTGCGATCTCGGTGGCGAGGTCTTCAAGATCGTTCCCGACGATATCGCGAGCCAGGACTGCAACGACAACTACATCGTCGATGCCATCGAAGTCGGCTTCATCGCTGGCACCGACTGCAACATGAACGGCATCGACGACACCTGCGAAATCCTCACCGGAGTCGCCGCCGACTGTAACTCCAACGGCATTCCGGATGACTGCGACCTGGTCAGCGGTGTGCTCACGGACGCCAATGGCGACGGTTTCGCCGACGAGTGTGGCTACTACGTTCTGCAAGCGCTCGACGGTGCCGGCGCCCCCGGTGGCTCAGTTGCGCACACGACTGTGGGTAGCTTGCCCGACGATCTCGGCGCTTACTCGATCGCGCTCGAATTCGATCCGAGCGTTCTGTCCGTGACCAGCTTGACGCTGGACGGCCTGCCGGGCGAGGACGCCGACTTCTTCGCTCCGAACTTCGACAACGTCGCCGGTACGGTGACGGCTGGTGTCGCGTTCGACATTGTTCCGCCGATCGACTCGTCGATTCCGGGCGGACTCAGCGTGCCGCTCTTGATCACGAACTTCGACGTCAACGCGTCGGCTTCCATTGGGGACACGACCAGCGTCTGCCCGGTCCCGATCGCTGGAGCACCGGCTGTGACGAGTGTCTTCTCGAGTCCCGGCGGAACGTCGACGACTCCGGAGCTCGTGTGCGGATCGATCGAAATGATCGCCGGCGCACTGTTCGTTCGTGGCGACGCGAACGACGACGGCGGTTTCGATATCGCCGACCCGGTCTACGTCCTCTCGTTCCTCTTCTCGAGCGGACCCGATCTCAACTGTGAAGACTCCGGCGACACCAACGATGATGGTGCCCTCGATATCGCGGACCCCGTGTTCTCGTTGTCGGCACTGTTCACCATGGGCGCCTCGCCGTCGTCGCCGTTCCCGGGTTGTGGCATTGACCCGACCGACGACACCGCGACCTGCGACGTGTTCAACAACTGTCCGTAGGTCGGAGACTTGCTCACGTGAGCCAATGT
>JAJFFE010000237.1 GCA_021776775.1 Planctomycetota bacterium
GACGTGGTCGACATCATGCGCATGAACGCGTCCGCCCTTGCGAAAGTACTTGAGGCGGGCGAAGACGGACGCGTTGAAGCCGAACCGTTCACAAATCCAGCGAGTCGCATCGTCTTCGCTAACCGGCGACCATCCCGCGAACTTCCCCTCGGGGGGCTCCGCGTGGCTGTCGCCATCTTTCTGCAACGCGACTGCGAAGAAGCCACCCGTGCCCGACACATGAGGCCAGAGCCGCACGGCGTCGACCAACGACTCGCTGAACCGGCTTTCCTCGAAGGAACTCAGCCCCGGCGAGGTGGCCAAGCCGTTGGCCTCGATCGGCACCACTCGAACCGCGTGACGTCGCAACGCCTCGTCGACGATCGCTTCGTTCTCTTCCGGGGCAAAGCTACACGTCGAGTAGACCACTCGGCCGCCGGGACGACACCGTTCGATCGCGCAATCGAGCAGTCGAGCTTGCGTGCGCGCCAAATGCTCACGAAAGCGCCGCTCTGAACTCGTGTAGGAGACGCCGTCGTGCCAGCGGGTCCCTTCGGACGAACACGGTGCGTCGACCAGAACTCGATCGAACGTTCCCGCCGCACGAGGGATCTCTCCTCCGTCGTGAACGGTCGCGGTCATGTTGAGCATGCCGAGCCTCTTGTTGACATCTCGCAGCGCAACCAATCTCTGACTACTGCGATCATTGGCGAGGATGGTCCCGCGGTTCCCGAGACGCATGGCAATCAGCGCCGTCTTCCCGCCCGGGGCTGCACAAAGATCGAGCACGCGATGACCGGGATCCACGGCGAGCGCGACCACGGGCAGCAGCGACGCTTCTTCCTGCACATGAAGGAGGCCAGCACGAAACTGCCACCAGGTCCCCGGGCGCGACGCAGTCGAAACACGCCAGGCGGCGGAGTGCCACCCGATGCGTTCGACCTCGCGTCCGTCTTCACGCAGCAAGCCATCGAGTTCATCCGCCGCGACTCGCAACGTATTGGCAGAGATGCAGGTGGGTTGCTCGCAGCGCAGGGCGTCGGTGAACGCTTCGAAGTCCGCGATGACGTCTCGATAGCGTCGAAAGATCTCGGCGTAGTTACGCTCGATAGGAGGGATCGCCTCCGAGTCGGCCGGCATGTCGGAACTAGCCACACGCCACTTCGATCCGCCGCGCGGCCGTGACTGTTCGTCGCCTCGCGTCAGTCATCGATCGGCCGCTACGTCGTCGGGCACCGAGCGGCGCGCCGTCACTGCAATCACGCCAGCGACGACGCCGACGGTCCAACACAATCGTAGGTTGGGCATGACTGGCCTTTCAGTGAGTCCCGGGAGACCCTGGTTATAGGACGCGGCGCTCAAATAGTTATCGATTTCTTGAACCGATCGAACCGATCGCGGCAACGAGCTTCACAACCGGGCGCCGCCCTCCCCCACGCCCCGATGGCAGAAGGACCCCCCAATGCTCAACCGCTATCGTTCGACCCAGCGACTCATCGCCGCCTCCGTACTCGCAATCAGCCTATCCCTCGGACCGCTGACCGCCGACGCCACGGCGACCGTGGGCCCCTTCTTTCAACCGACCGACGCGTTGGACGAGTCGACCTCGTCCCACTCGGCGACGGAGTTCATGCGTGGAGATTGCAACGCGAGCACGACGTTTGATATCGCCGACCCGATCGCCGTTTTGGATTTCGCTTTTGGGGGACTCACGACGCGGGCATGTCAGGACGCTTGCGACACCAACGACGACGGGTCGATCGACATCGCCGAGCAAGCTCTCCTGGGCAACGTCGTGGGCAATGTCGGGGTCTCGGATCAAGCCTCGGGCGAGAGAGTGAGCAAAGTCGGCGTGATCGATGAGCTGATCCGACAAAGTCTGCGCACGCGCGTGATCCGCTGGCGACATCGGGCTTCCTATGTTTGAACCGCCGCGGGATTCCCGGAGAGGGCGAAGGGATCGGGAGTCTTTCTCTCTGTTGCCGCACACCGCGGGTTCGGTTCGACGAACTTCGCCGTCAGCCGCAATTCTAGCGTCCGTCGCCGTCTACTCTTGGAGCCCCCGAGGAAAACTCCCGAGGAATTTCAACGACGCCCCCCCTTTCGCCCCCTCCGTGTTCCTACGTATTCCGAATTGCATTTCGATCCGGCGGGAAATGCAGGTATCGTCGACGCTATCCAGGGCTGGATAACGAGATGGGATGGTCTCCATGCGACACGTTTTCACGAATTGCTGCTGCGCTCTACTGCTGCTCACGCTCCCAACCGTAGCGATGGGACAGTCATACGTCCTCGAGTCGCCGCTCCCTCAAGCCGGAGCATTCTTCGGAACTCGGGTCTCCCTGATCGACGACCTCGACGGAGACTCACACCCGGACGTCGTGGTTGGATCTCCCGGCTATGACCACGATCTAGACGCCGACCAAATACTCGAATCCGCGGTCGGCCGCGTGGACGTCTTCTCCGGGGCGACCGGCAACGTCTTGCTCAGTTTGGTCGGAACGCAAGCCGGCGAAAACTTCGGCTTCTCGGTGGCCGGGGGCGGCGACGTCGACGGTGACGGCATTCCGGACTTCGCAGTGGGCGCTCCCGAGCGCGACAACGCGGGCAATCTGTCGACCGGTGCTGCGTGGATCTTCCGCGGCAGCGACGGCGCCATGTTGTACGAGGTGATCGGCACCCTGCAGAACGAGGCCGTCGGACGCGCCGTCGCATACCTTGGCAACATCCCGCGCGACGAAACCCTAGGGCCGGACGTCTTCGGTGACTTCGCCATCGGCGTTCCGTCGTCGAACTTCATTCCCAGCCGACGCGTCTTGGTCGTCGGCCACGAGATGATTTCTGCGGTGGACAGCGACTTCGTCACTGCTGCCATCAACCAACCCATCGGTGGCAACGCCGACAAAGCGTTCGGCGCGTCCGTCGCCGGACTCGATTTCAACGGGGATGGCACCCCTGATATCGCGATCGGCGCTCCCGAAGCAAACTCGACGCAAGGCTTCTCCGGGCGGGGACGGGTGCGGGTCTACTCCGGAACCAACTTGACCAGTCAGCTGTTCTTCGGTGACGGCCAGAACAACAACAACCAACGGTTCGGCGCGTCGCTCGCCAACGCTGGCGACTTCGACGGACTACCCGGCGACGAACTGGCGGTCGGATCGCGCGGGTTTACTCCCTCCGGTGGTGGTTCGAGTTCCGGCGCGGTCGATGTCTACGCGTACACGCTGGGCTCGTCGGCCGGAGATCGCAAAGTCAGAATCGAAGGGCATGAGGGCAACATGCAGCTCGGCTCCGTCGTGGCCCCCGCCGGCGATCTCAACGGCGATGGCTTCGCGGACATCGCGGTGGGACAGGCCGGACCGTCCGCCTCGTTCCTCGGCGGCAACGCCTGGGTCGTCTCGGGATCCAGTGTCAACGCCACGGAAAGCCTCGCCACGAGCACCCGCATCATCTTCCGAGTCTCCGACGTGATCACGATCGGTTCGGGCGACGGCATGGGTGCGACGGGACTCGCCGGCGGAGCCGACACCGATGGTGACGGCCAAGCCGAGCTCCTGGTTGGCGCAGCGAACCGAGGCACCCTCGGCGGCGGCCAAGTCCTCGCCTTCTCGAGTGGCCCCCCGCCCGCGGATCCGGCGCTTTCGGAAATCGCGGCCGACCCGCTCATCGTGTCTTCGTTCGCCGGAATCTCGACGATCACGGTCACGCCGCGCGATTCCAACGGAACGTTGCTCGGCCCCGGCGCCGCTGTCTTGCTGACGACGACCGCCGGTCAACTACTCGGTACGCCGCTGGACGTCGGAGACGGTACGTACACGCAAGACCTCGAAGCCGCCACGGGCGCCGGCTTCGCGGAAGTCTCCGCCACCGCGAACGGTGTGCTGTTCGATTCCACGTCGATCGTCGTCTTCGTCGAAGTCGATCCCGACACCAGCACCATCGACATCGACGACGAGTCGTCGTTCCTCGGATCCATCCGAACCGTGACCGTCACGCCGCGCGACGACGTGGGAGCCCTGCTCGGCACCGGACTCGCAGTTGTGATCTCGACGACCATCGGCGATCTGATCGGAAGCGTCGCGGACAACGGCGACGGCAGCTACACGCAAACGCTCGAAGCCACCATACTCGGAACCGCTTCGATCACCGCCACCGTGGACGACCTTCCGCTCACCGGCAGTGCCTCGCTGACGATTACCGACCCGTCGGCAATCAGCGATGTCATCGGGGCCGAAGCGGACGATACGCTGCACAGCTACGCGTCGATCCAAGAAGCGGTCAACAACGCGACCGCGGATGGACTGACCACCATCTTCGTAGCCCCCGGCACCTACGCCGAAACGGTCAAGTTCAAGAACCAAACCGGCCTGACGCTGGAGGGTTTGTCGGCGTCTGACCCGGTGATCCTCGACGGGATCGTGCTGGCGGGCAGCCAGGATATCACGATTCGATACATCGAAGTCGACGCCTCGCTCAGCCAACGCAACGGAATCGTCATTCGACGTCGTTCCGCAATGAGTAGCAACGTCACACTCTTCGGTTGCTACGTGCACGGATCGATCGATGGACGGCACGGTGTTGTCGTTGCGAAGGACAACGGGCTCGTCACCATCGACAGTTGCACCATGTCGAACAACGGTCGCAACGGCGTCAAGTTGCGCCGCGGTTCGTCGTCGTTGATCGTGAACTCGCTCATCGAGGCGAATGGGTACAACGGGATCCGCATCAACCGGGACGCGGTGACCACCATCGACACGTGCACGATCATCAACAACGGCACTCGGGTCGGAAACGGTGGCGGTCGCTATGGGATCCTTTCCCAACGTGACCAGAACGGCGGCACGGGAGAAGGCGTCACGTTGATCCAGAACGTTCTGTCAGGCAACAACGGCAAAGTCGTCAACGGCAAGTCTGACGCCGAGATAAAGAACTACGACCAGATCATCGATCCGACGGATAACCAACCGGGATACTAACCAGGCAATCCGTCAGTCAGAACGGAGTCGATCGCAATCACGGTCGGCTCCGTTTTTTCTTGGGAAGGAGTTGGCTGCTCCGTCACTCGTACTGGAGCGCCTCGATGATGGGCATGCGCGAGGCGCGTCGCGCCGGCAGCAACGACGCCAGAATGGTGATAGCCCCCGAGCCGACGACCACCACCGAGGCGAACCCAATGTGCAGGTGGAACGGAATTCGGTATCCCGTCATCGGTTGCATATCGAGGTGCATGAGGTACGCCACCACGACGCCAACCCCGATGCCCGGAATGATACTGATACCGACGATCCCCACCGCTTGCGCGACGACCATCTTGCGCACCTGACTGCGCTTCATGGCGATTGTGCGCAACACGCCGACTTCCCGAGTCTGCTCCAAGACGTTCATGACTAGCGTGTTCACAGTGCCCAATGAAGAGACCACGAAGACCAGGACCAAGAGCAACCAGAACATTCCGATCACTCCGTCGATGATCTGCTCGATGAATCCTCGCAACTCGGCGTTGGTCTGGAACATCAACTGGCGATCGGCGGCGAACTGACTCAGCGCAGCAAACGTTTCCGCGCGACGTTCGGGATCGACGCGAACCATGAACACGTGGGCACCTTCGAACTCGAGAAGTCGCTTCGCGTTGGTGCGTTCGATGACGGCCGCCATGCCACCGAGCGTGTACGACGTGAAGGTACCGACGATCGGAAGTTGCTTCGGCCCGTTTGGGGTCTCGAGAAGGAACGTGTCTCCGGTCCCTTTGCCGAGACGGTGGGCCAAGACGGTGCCGAGCGCGATGCCGCCGTCGATCAAACCCCGCTGGACCTCGGCGAGCGTCTCGTCACTCTCGGCAAGATCGAGCGAAAGCGGAATGTCAGGATCGACCGTTCGTCCGAGAGCGATGAACGACTGCCCCTCGCTCCGTGCTTGCGTGAAGTTGAGCGCTTCCACGTACTTGGCGCCGGGAATAGCCAGCAGCTCGCCCTGGTACTCCTCCGGAATCGCCGGTGCCGCCATGGTCCCCGGATCGGGCATGGCGCCTCGCACGAACACATCGAAGACGATCGTGCTGTCGAACCAATCGCCAAGATCGTCGATGTTGGAGAGTATCGAGTTGCCCAGCCCGATAGAGATGGTGATCGCCATGAACAGCACACCGACCGTCAGCGACGTCCGCATTCGATAGCGGTCGATCTGCCGCAGGGCGAGCCTGCCCTCGGGACCGACGACCGGACCGATGACCCGGCCGACAAAGCGCGCGAGCGGGCCGATGAAGAGGGGCACCGTCAGCACGCAGCCGATGAGCAACATCACCGTGGCCAACGGTATCAACATGAGAATCGTGCTCGAGTCGAGCTTGACCGTCAGAAAGACACACTCGAGCACGAGGGCGCAGACCAGAAGAACCACCCCGACCACCACCGGCGCACGCCCCACCACTTCGCGCTGTTCCTGCGAGCCGGGAAACAAGTCCGTCAGTACGTCACGCTTGGAAGCGCGCACGATCGGGACCAGCGTCGCAAACACGGTGAGGATCGGACCGGTGCCGAGCCCGATGGCGATGACCCAGCCACTCCACGCCAGGTCCGGGATGTCGACACCGAGCACCGAGGCGGTCACCCAGGCGACCACGTGTGCAAGCACCCATCCGCACAGTAGCCCGAGCAGCGTTCCGACGGCTCCGATGAGAACCGCCTCTCGAAGCAGCATCTTGGCGAGCTGACCACGCGTCGCGCCGATGGCCCGCAGAATGGCAAACCGGCGCCGTCGCTCGGACAGGTTCATGAGAAACGTGTTGAGGACAACAAATGCGCCGGCCACCAAAGACACCATGCTCATGACGCCGAGGCCTTGCTCGAGGCCTTCCAACGATCCGCCAGAGAACGTCGCTCTCGAAGCGGGAACGTCGACGGAGAGTCCCTCCGGCAGCAGTGCCGCAACCTGAGCGCGCACCTCTTCGGTCACCGCCGACTCCGACAGAACGAGCTGCACAGCCGTCAAACTGCGTTCGTTGGTGAAGAGGGAGCGTGCGGTTGCCAAGGTCACGAAGATGGTAGTCCCGCCCTGAAACGCGGTCGGCCCGGTCATGGTCAAAATGCCGACGACTTCGACGCGACTCGCGCCACCCGACGCGATCACCGTCAGTGAATCACCGAGATCGAGCGATCGCGAATCGGCGAACTGGCGACCGATCAAGACCTCGCCCTCGCTCTGTAAATTGCGACCCCGTTCGATGTCGAGGCTGCGCGCCAAGGCGTCCTTGGCGGGATCGATTCCTAAGCACTCGACCACTTCGGGGGGACCCTCGCCGGGCACGATGGCCCGTCCTTGGACGAGCGGAACTTCTCCTTCGATGCCGGGAACGGAACTCAGATCCGGAACTCGATCGCTCTCGAACGCGCCGAATCCCGGCGACACGATCTCCAGCGCGGCACTGCCACTGAGACGTTGGTACATATCCCGGTAAACGTTTCGGGTCGTGTCGATCGACGCAGTGATGGCGACCATCGAGCCGATGCCGATCGCAATCCCCATGAGGGTCATGACGGTACGGCCGGGACGACGACGAAGTTCGCGCAGCGAATAGTTGCGAGTGACCACTACGACTCCCGCGCTTCACTGGCGTGGTGGAACCGCTGCTCTTCCTCGATGCGTCCGTCGCGAATCTTCACGAGTCGATCCGCGAGCCCCGCCGCCGACGAGTCGTGCGTCACCATCACCACGCTGTGATCCCGTTCGCGAACGAGTTCGCGCAACAGTCGCAGCACTTGCTCGCCGCTCTCGCTGTCTAGGTTGCCAGTCGGCTCATCGGCGAGCAGCAGCACCGGCTCATGGATCAACGCCCGGGCGATAGCAACTCGTTGCTTCTCCCCGCCTGATAGTTCCGACGGGAGGTGGGTCGCCCGCTCTCGCAAGCCGACGCGGTCGAGTAGCGCGAGCGCTCGTTCGTTCGCGTCGCGTTCGGCCACTCCGTCGAGGACCAGCGGCAACGCCACGTTCTCGACCGCGGTCAAAACGTCGATCAACTGGAAGGCTTGGAAGACGAAGCCGATGCTGCGTCGCCTGAGAATGGTCAACGCGTCGTCGTCGAGCGACGAGAGTTTCGCGCCTTCGATCGAGACCTCGCCCGACGTCGGCGGCGCGAGGCCGGCGAGCAGGTGCAGCAGCGAACTCTTGCCCGAGCCGGATGGCCCCATCAGCGCGACGAATTCACCACGCGGAATGACGAGATTCAGATGTCGAACGGCATGTACGGCCGTCGGGCCGTGCCCGTACGTCTTGGTCAGATCGACGATCTCGACCGCTGGCGCCTGCGAAGTCGACACACTTGCCCCTCTCGAGCAACTACGAAAGGTCGCACGTTGACGTCGGTGGACGAGACCGTCAAGCTTCGCTGAAACGATCTAGCCCGGAAACGAGAGTGCTCATGACGACGCCCCACGACCCGACCCGGAAAATGACTCGTCGAACCTTGCTCGGCGGACTCGCGATCACAGCAGGAGCCGCCGCGGTTCCGACGTCCGGGCTCCGCCTCGACGCCGCGTCCAAAGCGATACTCGATCAAGACCAAACACCAGAGCCCATCGGCAAGCCCGCCCCTCAGTCGGACGGAAAAGCAGTCAAGAACGGACGACTCAAACAGTCCCTCTGTTTTTGGTGCATGGGTATGTCGCTCGAAGAGTTGTCACTGCTCGCGGTGCGATTCGGCGTTCCCTCGATCGAAATTCTGACGACCGACAAATTCCCGACGATTCAGAAGCACGGTCTGGTCTGCGCCATGACGCACCTCCCCGGCCCCGCGGTGATCAACAAGGGACTCAACCGAATCGAGCACCACGAGTCCTACCTTGCGCGCATGCGTGCGTCAATCGACGCGACGGCCGAGGCCGGCTTCCCGAACGTCATCTGCTTCTCAGGCAACCGCGATGGCATGTCCGACGACGAAGGTCTCGCCAACTGCGTCACCGGAATCAAGAAGATCGTCGGCCATGCCGAGAAGCGCGGCGTAACGCTCTGCATGGAGCTGCTCAACTCCAAAGATCACAAAGACTACATGTGCGACAAAACGACCTGGGGCGTGGAGCTAGTCAAACAGGTCGGGTCGGACCGCTTCAAGCTGCTCTACGACATCTTCCACATGCAGCGCATGGAGGGTGACGTCATCAACACCATCCGCCAGTACAAGGACTACATCGGCCACTACCACACCGCCGGCAACCCGGGACGCTCGAACCTCGACGATACGCAAGAGCTGCAGTACGGCCCCATCTGCAAGGCGATCCTCGAAACAGGATACACCGGTTACCTCGGCCAAGAGTTCCGCCCGCGCGGCGGCGAGAAGGCCATTCGTCAAGCGATCGAGCTCTGCGACGTGTAATTCGAGAGGGAGATGACGATCATGGCGATCAGAAAGCGATCGATCATAGCCGTAAGCATCCTGGGTCTGATGCTGGTTGCGATCCTGCTCGTCGCCTTCAGTCCGAATCTTCCGTTCAGGCGGATGATCCTCTACGAGCTCTACGACGAACGCCCGGGGAGCGTCCACCCGATCACGATCGTGAGATACCAAAGCCGGTGGAACGACGAAGTATTCGTCGAGCTACTCGGGCCCGACGGAACGGTGCTCTTCGATGGACTCGAGCACGACGAGTTCACCATCGTGGAGAGCGTTCACTTTTCCGATATGAGCGGTCAACACTTCATCTCGAGGCAACTGACGTACAAAAATGGAATGCGCGTCGGTAAATCAGCGCGCACCGCTGGCGCCAAGCTTGGAGGAGGATTGATCGCGGGACTGCGCGGCGAACTCGAGATCCTCAAAGGCGGAAAGTCACTGCTCGAGCACGCCTTCGTTGGCTCCGAACTCGACCCCGCGCATCGACTTGTAACAACAGAGGACTCGCTCTTAGAGTGGAAGTAGGGTGACTTCCTGAAACACCATCCAAGGGGCGAATCTCTCCGCACGTGGCCGGCGTGCGACGCATAGTCCTGCGAGCGCGAATCGCAGTCTTGGTAGCGTTCCGAAAGCTCCATCGCGAATGCATGAATACCATTCGCTCGGACCCTCGAGCGGCAGCGTGCTTTCCGTGCGGGACTTACTGGCAACGAGTCTTCTACGGACGAGACGTTGAACATCCCGAACGCTGCTCCGACCCGCTCCCCATCAAGGACCTCGCCTTCGCGCCACCATGATTCGCATCACACCGCGTTCGAAGGCTGTCGCATCGATGCCCAAAACAAGACCAGCGCCTCGCCGCCGCGACGCGCGACGGCCCCTTCGTGCTCGTTGTCGTTGCCCGGCCACCTTGAATCAACATTCCCGCGCCAGAGCATTCGACCGCCCCTGGTTGAGTTGACACTCAGCCCGCTCCCGGGCGAGTTCCCAACGAGTGCAAACTCTCTCCTTTCGGAATCTCCGCCCGATCACCCCCGCCCGGATGCGAACGACCTG
>JAJFFE010000238.1 GCA_021776775.1 Planctomycetota bacterium
GATGCTGCTCGTGGTCGCGAAGAACTGAATGCTGCCCTGGAAATGGGAATCGAGCCGTTTGACGCGAAGACGACTCAACAAGCATTCGCGGCCGGTGGCCCTCGTCTCGACACGGCGGATCTCGACTTCCTCATGCTGGAAGTCTCGAATCTCGTGTTGGACTACTGTCCGGATGAAGTCGAGCTAGCCATGGGGCTGGCGATGGCTGTTGGTCAGTAGCGTCTGACGATACGACGAGTTGAAAGGGTCCGGTTGCTTTGAGCAGCCGGGCCCTTTTTTTGTGCCGTTGGCGTGCTTCGGACGCCGGCGGCGACCGCGCTGTTTGGTCCAACCGAGGAGAGAGTTCGGTGATTGGGTCGCTGCTGTGCACGACCCGCTGACGTTTCCTCGTCCCTGGCACCGCACCGGTTGACCATTCCTAGCGCTTTGTCCGACCGCCTCCGTCGTTCAGAGTCGCCAAGGGAGTGCGACGCGGCTGTGAGTCAACGCTCTGCCATGGCGGCTTGAGGCCGCCCGGCTCTACCTGGGAAGGGTCACCGTCTGGCGGCGTGAAGAAAATCTTGGCGCGGTCCCGCGTCCGTTCGGGGGGGCCGTCTTTCTTGCGCGTTGTTGGCGAGAAGGCCGCCCCTTGTGGGGGCGGTCATTCCCCCCAGCGCTTCGAGAGGGCCGCGAAGAGCAATTCTTCCGGCCTCTCTTTTTTTGCCCATCGGGGCACGGCAAGGTCAAGTGATCTTGGACGCGGCATTCGCCCAATCGCTTGCGTCGCAACCAACCTTCCTCAGTCACCGCGCCGCGGCCGCGGCGCCCGAACAGCAATCTCCCGCCGAACTCCACCACTCACCGCACCTGCACTTTCCGGCCGCACCTCTAGTCGGACTTCTGCACTCGCTCGAGGACGAGCGGTTGGGACTCCTTCGAGTCGACTGTGGAGCAGAAGTCATAGAATCCCGCGAGTTGCGACGCGGGGATCACAAAGGGTTTGAGCCAGAGCCGGCGCTTGACCAGTACCGCGTTGTCGACAGCGTGGTAAGTCAGCTGGAACGTGCCCCACGGTCCCGCCAGATCGACATCCGACGGCAGTCGGTGAACCTTGAAGTGAGTTCCGAGCTCGACTCGGTTCTCTTCCAGCAGGAGGTTCTCGACTTCGCTGAAGTAGGGGAACTGTCGGTCTGAGGTGCGAACGAAGCCCGCTCGTAGTTGTGACGGGGTGTAGATCGTTTGCAGCACCGGCCGGCCCTCGGACGTGCCCAGAATTCCTGGGCTCGGACTCTCCGCTTCGAACTCGATCGCGAACGGTTCGTCCCGCGACTCGAGGTCCGGAAACGATCCGCCGAGGACACGTGAGCGCCGAAACGTGTTTCGCACGAAGCCTTCCAACGCGGACGTGCGCTGAAAGTCACTGACGTTCGATAGCTGTTCCTTGAGTTGACTTCCCGATAGCAGTCGAAACTCGACACGTCCCTCAGCTTTCACCGAGGTTCCATCGCCAAGCGTCAGCGTGGATCGGAGGACGCGAGCCTCGCCATCGATCGGCTGTGTAGGTATCTCGATCCACTCCGCGTTGGCGGCGCCGGCCACGAGCGCTCGTGCTCCTTGGAACTGCCGTGGAATCCGCCCAGGCTTTCCCAGCCGGAATGCGGTCGTCAAGTAGAGCGGGTCCCCATCGAGCGCCACACGCAAGAACGTAAACCCGAATGCGTTCATGGCCGGGATTGCCCAATCGCGGTACGGGTTCATGTCGTCTCGTGCCGCGGCAAACACCCTCTGAAACGGAATGTCCGCCGCGCGCAGGAGACTCGCCAGAAGCATGTCTCGATCGCCAGCGCGTTCGAGCCATATCCCCGAGGGAGAACTCGGCCCGCTCGTGTTCTTGATGCGATCGCACACCGCCGAGTAAAGAGCGAGCACACGGCTGCGAGCGTCGTCGGGCACCCCTTCGAGTAGCTCCTTCGCCGCGGAATGCGTCACCGGAGTGACGAAGTCAGGGCGAGCGCTTGCTGCGGCGACCGCCTCCAGTACTTGATCCCAATCTTGTGGGGACCGCACCGCGGCGTTAGGCAGTATTTCTCGCCCGGGCGGTGAGCGAAACTCTGCGAGCGCGGGCTCCATTTCGCGGTAGGTCCAACGCAGCTCGCGATACCCGTCGTCACGCCGATCGCTGCGCTGTTCCGTTAAGTTGCGCTCGTCGATCTCGACTTCCCAATCTTCAGGGAAGATGACGATCCACTCGGTCAAGTGGAATGCGGCCTGGAAGTCTGGGTCTCGGAAGTAGAACGGCCCAATCGAGAGGTCTCGAGCGCGCGCGATGTTGAACCGAGAAACAGATCGATATTCGACGAACGACCCGGGGACGAGGCCCGGCAGGGTGAACCCGCTTCCACCGCCCGCCGACGAAGGCTGAAGCTCTTCTCCGGACGGGGTGATGACTCGAATCTCGAGTACCTCGCCGGGGACGCTGAGCGTCGAAAACTGCTCGACGGCTTGATCGGAGTCGAGACGCACTAGCTGGTGGACGAGTTCCGACCCTCCTCCGTCGCGATCGATTCGCGTTACCATCTGATCGATGAGGTACGTTGCTGCGGCTCGCGGGTATCGACTCGCCGGGGGGGCTTGCTTCAACGCTCCTTGACTGTCGTGACGGTACTTCTCGAACAGCCGTCCTGGTGACGGCAGCGGTCCCGGCTTGTCGAGGTGTGCCAAGCGGTCGAGCAGACGCCACTGACCGGGCGAAACGTCCAATGAGGTGCGGTACGCGCGCGCCGCTTCTGCCAGTCGATTGTGCTTCCAGTAGTAATCTCCGGCGTCGCGATGGAGGGCGGCGCTATCGGGTTTCCGACGTCGGAGTTCTTCGAGGCAGCGACTCGCGCGATCTGTTTCGCCGAGTTCCTTCCACTCTTCGTACTCCAACTCCAGCGCACGCGTCGATCCGCCACCCAACGTCGCAAACTGACCTGCGGTGCGCACCGCGTCGTCCCGACGGCCGGTCACCGCATACGCCGTTACCAGCCGTCCGGCGACGGCAAGGGACGGGGACCGTTTCATTTGCTGTTCGATAAGTGGGACTCGCAAATCGTCCCGCCCTTGGCCGGATCGGAAGGCGAGCCACCGAGCCAGCACTGCCGTGTGATTCGGGGCGAGGTTGCGGAGTTGTTCGAGGCCGGTCCGGCGCTCCTTTCGCCATTCGTACTTTTCGCAAACGCGTTCCCGCAGGAGAAGCGCCGCGAGGGAGCGCGGTTGACGATCAAGTATCGCGTCGAGAGCGTCGGTGCACTCTCGCGACTTGTCGTCACGGAGTAATTCTTGTGCTCGAAACAGCGCGACCGGAACGCACTCGGGGTTAGCGGCCTCTGCCTCCTGCCACCGTTCTTCGAGCCAGCTCTTTCGCCATTCCGCTGGGAGGTATCCGATCGTCGGTGTCAGCCCCGTTGCGGTGATCGCGAGCGCGACGGGGTGGGTGTCGCTCGGTGCGTCGAGGAGGGCTTGGTGCACCGCCAGGGAGTCTCTCTCGGCCGCGGCCGCGTGCGCAAACGCCAACAGCTGGAGGCCGGACAGACTTCCTCGATTCCGTCGCCACTCGTCGACGACCAGCCTCTGTGACTCGATCGCCTCTACCGACGACACGGCGTCCGGGGAATCGTCTCGCGGATCGAGATCCTTCAACGGGATAGGAAAGCCGGTTGGGCTCCGTAGAAGAGCGGCGAACTCCGAGCCCGTGCACTTGACCAGCAGAGTGTGGGCGCCGGATTCGAGCTCGACGCCAATACGCTGAGCCGTTGTCGATAGTTCTCGCGATCGATCCGTCGTGAGGATGTTTCGCCCGTCGAGCCAAACACGGTACGACCCGGAAGACGCGAACTGAAAAACACCGCGCACGGTGTCGTCGACGCTGAAACGGGAACGCAGGTAGTACATCGCACCCTGCTTCCCCCATTCCGCAGAGGGGTAGAGTCTCGTGTCTCCCGCCGCGACGGTAATGTCTCGCCAGGCGACGCTGCGCTCGTCGCTTCCCGGGTACTCGGCGGCAGGGTCGAAGCGAATCTCGGGCGGGTAGGATCGGTGGAGTGCCGCCGCGGCTCGGCGACCGAATGGGCCGATACCGATCCAGTTTCGCGGCGCACCCCTGGTCATGCCGAGTGCATCCGCCGTGGCAAACTCTCCGTCAGACTTGAGGGCGGCCGAGAGGCGCCACGAGAGCATCCGGTGCGTCCAACCGTTTTCGGTCGTCCGGTCCGAAAGAGCCCGCCATTGAGCAGCGGTGATCGGACTCCCGGGGTGGAGTGACAGCTTCTGGTCCCACAGTAGCAGCACCATCTGAGCGGCGCTCGAATTTGGGTCGCTCGAGAGAATCTGCCACCAGTCATCCCGCAACGCTTCGATGTCGCCGGAATGTTCGTGCGGCGAATTGAGCAAGCGCTGTAGGGTCGGAGCGTCGATCGCTGGCGCAGGGGCAGCGATTCCAAGGGCGAGAGCGAGAACTGTGCTCAACATACTCAATCAACCTCTCCGACTTTGCGGATAACGATCTTCTCCGACGCGAGCTGACCGACTCGCTCGACGAGATCTCGGTACTCGGAGTAGTTGTCGACGGGGACCCGAGAGTCTTTGCGAACGAGCCGGCGGGTCAGCTTTATCGTGCGGCCGTTGGCTTCGGTCGTGTACTCGAACTCCGCTTGCGGAGTGTCGACGCGAAAACCCTTCGGAATGTGGCTCGCTTCGAACCCGGGTGGGAGCTCGATCTCGACCGAGAGTTCGCTTTGAGATGGATTACCGAGCATCAGCTCGTGCTTGCGGTTCTCGCGCGTTGCCGTTGCCGAGATTCCCGCCACTGTCGCGAAGAGATCTTCGACGGACGGCAATCGCATACCGTCTCCGGTGTCGTCGAGGTACTTGGGGACCGACACTTCGAGCTTCACCCAGACCGAAGCGGAGAGGTCGTCGAGCGCGCTCGTCTCGACCGTCTCCACCTTGGCACCGGGGAACCGTCGGCCAAAGATCCGCTCGAGGCGAAGCTTCCGTTGTCCTTCGATCTCTAGCGCCGATCGAATCGAGACTGCGAAGTCGCCGGTGAATTCGTCCTTCTGAGTGATCCGCGCCGAGCCGTCGGCGGCGATTTGCACGCGCACCGTTTCGTCAATTTCTTGCTCGTCCGGGCGGTTCCACGGGATCTCCTCGATGTCTCCACGGTCATCACGAACCACGAGGACTTTCGCGCCGCGATCCATCATCGGCAGTTGCGTCACACCGTGGTGTTCGGCAGTACCGTCGACGAAGAGCCCAGTGCCGTCGCCGATATCCGGGACGTAAGCGATGCAGTGATTGAAATGCAGGACCAGCGGAAGCGACAGATCTTCTCGAGGGCGATTGCGGTTCCCCGAGATCAAGACGGGATAGGCGTCGATACCGACTTCGTCCAGCATCGTGCAGATCAGAGTAGCCTTATCTTTGCAGTCTCCGAAGCGCCGCGTGAAGATCGTGCTGGCGCTGTACGGTTTGAACCCGTGGACACCAAACTCCCACGCGATGTAGCGCACGTCGGTCACCACGAAATCGTAGATGGCTCGCACCTTCTCGACGTTCGTCGTTGCGCTGGCGGTGAGTTCCTTCACTTTCGCGCGGATCTCTTCGGAGCTCTCGAACTGCTTCCGGATCAGATGGTAGTACCACTGGGAGAAGTCGTTCCAAGATTCGAACGTCGATACCTCGAGTACTGGAGCGAGCTCCACGATCGGCGGCATTCCCACTTCTGGATCGATCTTTTCGAGGTCCTTGGTCACCCAGCGCCACGTCTTGCGCCCGTCCGCCTCGGTGGTTTCCGGTTCTAGCGGGAGCCCGCGAGAGTGAAAGAAGAGCTGCTTGTCGCTCGGGGCGTCGACGGTGTAGATACGACTCGCGATCGGAACCTGGTCACCGAACAGGACGCGGTCACCGAAGTAGTTGCCGAAGAACGACTGTCGCAAGTCCTGTTGTCGGTACTCGATTTCAATGACGTCGCCGACTTCGAGAGTGGGCAAGTCGATCCACGCCGTGCTCCACACCGGGTACTCGCCTTCGCGAACCTCCGGATCTCGATTGCGAATGCGCGCGTCTTCCGTACGGCCGTCGGAATGATGGACTCGCGCTTTCGTGACTTCGACCCACTGCTCGCCGAACGCGTAGTTGACTGGGTAGTAGTCGTAGCTGCGAGTGCCCTGATCGTTCACGATCTTGGCTACGAATTGCTGGTATCGCGAGGTCGTTCCGTCTTGCTGGATGCGGACCGCGGTGTTGTCCAACAGAATGCGGTGCGTGAGGTTCTCGCTCTCGACTGCGGCGAGAGCGGTCGCGATGATCCCAGCGGCGTCGATTCGATAGTCATCACCGAAGCGATCCTTGCCGGCAGATTGAAGCCCGACGTATTCACGTAGACGAGGCTGGTTCGGATCGAGGTCTAGGGCGAGCTTCAGCTCGGCGATACCGGCTTGGGTCTGTCCCGCGAGCAGCAGGTATTCGCCGCGCCGCTGATGAAGCGATGCATCCTGCGGAGCGAGAAAAACGGCGGCGTCCATCGCGGTCAACGCAGCGGGCAGTTGATCGCGTGAAGCCTCGAGTGCTGCGATCCATGTATGAGGTTCGGCGTGTTGCGGATAGGCGACGGTGATCGACTCGAGGATCGCTCGCGCGTCGTCGAGATCGCCTTGGCCGACGCGAATGTCGGCGAGCAGTCGTCGCATTCCGAGATCGACGAAATCCAGTTCCAGCCCGGTTCTCAACAGCGCCTCGGCTTCGCGGATCTGCCCTTGGCTTTGCAGTGAAGCCGCCTCGGCTCTCCTCAGGTTGGGAGCGGGCGTCGACTTCAGAAGGCGCTCCTTACGTCGCTCTTCGAACTCCACCGCGGCCACGGAACCGAGTCTTGCTCGCGCGATCCCTGCAGCAAGAGCCAACGCCCGAACCGGGGGGTTGCTACGATCGAGCATCGGCCAAACGTACTCTCCCGCCCTGGTGTGATTGGAGAATCGTTGTTCATAGTACGAAGCGAGGTCGAGGTGAGCCCGGTCGAACGACGGGTCTCGTTCGAGCACGCGTTCGAGGCTGAGCCGCCAACGGTTTTCCTCGCGTTCGGCGGAGTGTGTGATGCTGCGATTGAACGTCTCCGCGAATAGGTAGGCGGGAATCGCCGACGTTGTCAGTTCGAGCGAACGCCGAAACAGATCGCGGTCGGGATGTTGGTTGACGTCATGGGCTGATCGATCACTAGTGACGTACCCGTGGAGGGTCAGCGCTTCCGCGGTCGGGTCGGCGGACTCGAGTAGTGTCATCGCTCCCAATGACGCGGCAACGTCGAGCCGCTGTGCGGTCGTCGCGACAGCTGCGCCGTCCGGGAGTTGAGCTTCGCACCTCAGCGCGAGAGGGTGCCCGTCTACGTCGGTGAACCGAGCGCGAAACGCCCAGGAGCCCTTCGTGTTTCCGCTCTTCACGAGCAGTGGATGCCAGCCGGGTCCGAGTCGAACTGCGACGGCGTCTTGATCGAAGTGCAGTCGACGCTCCACATCGCGGCGCATGACTTCCTCGGTGCCGAATCGAATCGAGTAGGCACCGGTGGATCCGACTCTCAGCACGGCGTCAGTCGGCTGGTCGACATAGACGTAGGTCAGCAAGAAGCCAAGAGACTCTTCGTTGGGCCGAAGGAGTTGTCCGAGCTCCATCATTCCACCGCGACCCAAGCCGGCCACACGTCGCCAACCGACGCGATTGCGCTTACCGACGTAGTCCGTCGTGAAATCGATGGTGGACTCGACGGCATGGGCCGCACCGAATCCACTTCCCCGTTCGTTGTCGAACGGTCCTATCAGCATCCAGTCGCCGAGGAAGCCGAGGTCTCGCCAGCCGTTCTGGGCACTTGCCAGGTCACCGAGATGCCATTCGTAGAAACCGAGATGAGAGCGAGCGAGTGCTTGCACGAATGGATCGTGTGGCTGGGCCAAGAACGTTCGTACCGGACCGACTGCTTCGCGGTAGCTTCCGGTCAACCCGGCGTGATCACGGATCAGGCGCAGGACGACTTCCTGGTGAACCGCGCGAGAACTCTCGGTCGACAGGCCGGCTATCTTGGGGCTGGCCGGGTCGAGAAGTTGTTCGACCAACAGCGGCAGCGAGGCGCGCTCGTCGTCGGCGCGATACGGTTCGTTCCAGTACTGCTCGAGGGTGAGAGCTTCTTGGGACCAGGCGGCGGGGTGGAATCCGCAGACGAGAGCGGCGGCGCAAATGAGCGCTCCCGCGGTTACGCGGAATTGCATGTTGGGTTCCTCGCTTCGTAGCTCTTGGCTGCGACGGGTGGGGTAGGTGTCTCGTGTATTCTGCTCGCTCACTTGCGAATGATTCGAGCGTCGCCCCAATCTGCACAATCGCAGATGTGGAATCCGGGACCTTGCTCGACAATGAGTTCGAGCCGCTTGGCCCCTTCGACGGGAACTTGAATTCGTCGTGCGGGTTGCTCCCAGTTGATCGATTCGCGGGCGTGCTCCTTGCCGTCGACAACGACGCGGAAGATGACCGACCCGTACTTCGGGTTGGGAGTCGGAGGATGCCCGGTTGCGTCGATTCCGATCCAGCTTTGGAAGGTGCGATCGCCCGGCTGAAGATCGAAAACCAGCTTTGAATCGGAGTGCACGCCGAGTCCTTTGCGGAAACGGCGCTTGCCGATGATCAGCGGGGTTCGCTCGACACTCTGATCCTGTTGCCAGCGATAGAACAGTTGGAAGGTCTCACTGTCGATCAAGTCTTCGTCGACCCCCTCGACAACTTCGCTCGGGGTTCGGTCGGACAAGTAGTCGACGCGACCGAGCTTGAACTGGATGCCGTTGATCTGCCGGACCGAGACTTCGACCCTGCCGAGAACCGGATTCTCGATGACTGCTTGGCGTGCGTCGAGCGTGACCAACGCGCCACTCAGCCGGCCGCCACTCGGGTCCTCGATCGAGACTCTGATCGATTCCGCGGGAATCTGCGGGACCGCTTCGAGCGCGGCCAGGTCGACGCCGATCAACTGATCCCAGGTGAAGGTGATCTCACCGAGTTTCTTGTCTTCGAACGAGACCGACTCTGGGGTGACCCCGAGAAGAATGCCCTCGACCAGGCCGCCCTTGACGAGATGGAGTCGGTCGTTCTCGATCGCCTTCGAGTCGATTCGGCTCGGGTCGGGAATGCCGGTTCGACGGATCTTGCTCAACCCCTCGAGTGAAATTTGGCGTGGCTTTTGGAAGAATGGGGCGGAGATCCGGATCGATTCGCCACTTTCGTCGGCGGCCGTCAGATCGCCGGTGATCTCGCTGCCGTCGCCCAGGGTGACGCGGAATTTTCCCCGAGTCGTGAAGCTTGGTTCGTAGCTGACCGCCAGAACGTCGCGCAGAGGGATCTTTTGGTTCGGCGTGACCAAGACGGGCGGGGAGGCACCGAGATCGACCGAGACCGTCGGGACGTTCTCTATCACCGAAGAAACGGTTTCGATGTCGGCGGATCGGACACTTTGTCCGGCGGCCGCGACGAAGAGTCCGGCGAGCAGCAGGAGGCAGAACCAAGGGCGAGCGGGGTTCGATGAAGCGTCGTGCAAAGGACGAGTCTCACTTTCGCCGCGGGATGTGTGTCGACTGTGTAATCGATGGTTGTTACGTCTTGGATTGTAGCGAAACCGCATCGTGAGGTGCAATCGGCACCAGAATCCTGCGGCGCGTTTGTCCTGTTGGTAACGTCGACGTTCCGGTGCGTTTCCTTGACAGAGTCGAAGAGCGTATCTTAGACTCTTCGCGTTCCCGCCCGCCTCTGTGTAACTTCAGAACGCTCCGTTACTTTTGTTCCGATAGGCCACGTGGTTCACCTGCGTACGGTCGATGGGGACGAGCCTCATTTGGCAAAGTGTGAGTGGCCCCGACGACGATCCCGTAACACCTGGGATCCTGCGAGAGAGCTGGTACGGCATGAAGCGCCGCAGCGAGATCAATCTCTTCGAGATGCTGAAAGAGCCCGAGGTCCGCGAGCGCGGAGACGAACGCTCGGCGACCGAGAGCCATCTCTATGGAGAACGCCGCTTCTCCGATCAATCGCCACCGCCAGAGCACGGGTCGGCCGATGCGGCGGAGGAACTCTTTCGTCGATTCCCCGGCCGCAAAGGCAGAGGGCCGTTCCGGAAGAAAGATTCGTCTCCTCTCCCGAGGTCCACCAGTGCCGATCTCACCGAGGAACAGAGTCTGAGCGCTGAGGGACAGAGCGCCGTCGCCGAGATCGAGCCTCCAGCGCCGCCCGTTGCGGTTGGGCATTGGACGACTTGGGGGAACATAGTGGTTTCGATGCGACGAGTGACCGCCGTTGTTATCGCCGTCGGGTGGCTGCTGACGCTGTACGTCGCCTTCACGGCGGGACGGTCCGGCGGGGCGCCTCGTCGCGACAACATTGCCGCAATCACGGCGTGGACGGATTCTCCCGCGTGGGCGCCGGTGCCCCCGCGCTTCACCAAGGAAGTCATCCGCAACCGGGATTCAGACACGGAACTGGTCGAAAACGGCGGCGCGAAAGCGACGGCGGCCAAAAAGGAAGCCACCGCCAAGCAGGGGTCAGCGGCACGAACATCGAGTGGTCGCCCGATTCCGAGTTCGGACGGTAGTTTCTACGTCTCGATTGCCGAAGCGAGGGGCGTAGAGGCGGGGCCGCTATTCGAGCCGCTGCTCGTCTACCTCGATGAGAAACTCGCCGCCGCGCAAGCGCCGCTCGGTTCGGTCGACTTGCTGTACAAGAAGCAGGAAGAGCGCTACCGCGTCGTCCTCGGCTACTTCGAGACACGCGCCGACGCGGAGGCGTGGGTCGCAACGGTCCGTTCGATTCCCTCCTTTGGGCGTCAAGGATTCGAAAACGTGCTCGTCCGCGAGAACGAGACGTACAGCAAGAAGCACCGCCAGCCGTGACCGAGTTCCAAAGCTCGGGTCGTCCTTGCCACGCGCAATTCGCCTTCGGAGGGCACCGTTGAACGTTCAACCGGACTGCTTTCCCTGCATTTTGCGTCGCGTTCTGTCGATCTCTCGCCGGATCACGGATGATCCGTGGTTGCAGCACAAGGTGCTCGGCAAGGTCATGGCCGAACTCGTCGACGCGGATCGCGACGTGACTCCAGCCGAGTTGATGGCCGAGACGCACGGCCACGTCGTCAAGGCTCTCGGCGCGTCGGATCCTTTCCAGGAAGAACGCGCGCACTGGTTCCAGGAGTTGACAACGGTGCTCGAGAATATCGAGAGCACGGTCGAGGACTCCGAGGACCCACTGCTTACCGCTCTCGCCTTTGCTGCCCGGGCGAACGCGTTCGATGATGAAACCTTGTCCCGCGCCAAGCTTCGCCGCGAGCTGAATCGACTGGTTCGCAAGGACGACGGTCCGAAGGTCGACGAAGAGTTCTCGTTTGCCGACGATTACTCGTCCTTCGTCAAGGAACTCGCCGAGGCGAAGACCCTCATGTTCATCCACGATTCGGGCCCAGGTTTGGTGTTCGACAAGCTGGTCATCGATCGCCTCGTCGCACGGCGACCGGAGTTGTCGATCACCTCGGTCGTACGCCACCAACCCATCCTCTTGGACGCGACTCACGACGACAGCGAGCGCGCCGGCATCGCAGCTCACGCCGCGGTCTCCGCGGTGATCGATCCCGGCAAGGTGACGCTCGGCTGCTTGCCGAATGAGTGCAGCCGGGAGTTTCGAGAAGTATTCGAAGCGGTGGACATGGTGCTGGCCAAGGGCCAAGCGAGCGTCGAAACACTGGAAGCGTGTGAACGACGAATCTACTTCATGCTCCGTGTGAAGTGTGACACCATGGCGAAGGCGCAGGGAGCCAAGGTCGGCGATACGCTCCTCTATCGAGCGTAGAGGGATTCTCCGAACACGCCGTGGGCAAGCCAGTGTCGGATCGCTGGCACCGCAACGATCCCGAACAAGAAAACTAGCCCTTTGCCATGACTCCTGCATTCAGAGCAGGATTCCGTCCGAGGAAGGCGTTTGTCGATGGTCACGATTGTCAGCGAATACACCGGCGATCTACATACGGTGTGTACTCACGGCCCGTCGAACGCGACGATCGAAACCGACGCGCCGGTGGACAACGAAGGTCGCGGAGAAGCGTTCTCGCCCACGGATTTACTCGGCACCGCGATGGGGTCGTGCATGCTGACGATCATGGGGATTGTGGCCCGTCGTGATGGGATCGCTCTCGAGGGAGCCAAGGTCACCGTGCAAAAACAGATGAGCCAAGACCTCCCTCGCCGGATCGTCCGACTAGACGTCGTGTTCGAGCTTCCCGCCGGAATTGATCCGGGAGACCGCGCCAAGCTGCAAGCGGCGGCCGAGGGGTGTCCGGTTCAGGCGAGCCTTCGAGCGGATCTCGAAGTCTCGACGGAGTATCGCTGGAGCTGATCGTGTCCAAGCCGTTGTCGGATGTGTTGGTGCTCGATCTCTCGCGAGTTCTGGCGGGGCCGCTCGCGACCCAACAACTCGCGGATCTCGGTGCCCGCGTGATCAAAGTGGAATCTCCGACGGGTGACGGGACGCGTGGGTGGGGTCCGCCCTTTTGGGACGAGCAACGCAGCGGTTACTTTCTCGCGTGTAATCGCGGCAAAGAAAGCCTCGCTCTCGACCTAGCGGATCCGCGCGCGCGTTCGATCTTGGACCGTTGGGTGACCCGCGCCGACGTCGTGATCGAGAACTTCAGGCCGGGCACGCTCGAGCGGTGGGGCTGGTCGCTGGAGAAGTGGCGACGTCAACACGACTCGCTGATCACCTGTTCCATCACAGGTTTCGGTACCGGAACCCTACGCGAGCAGCACGGGGGGTACGACGCGCTGATCCAGGCGATGAGCGGATTCATGTCCATCACCGGGCCGGCCGATGGCCCGCCCTCCAAGGTCGGCGTTGCCGTCGTCGACGTCCTGACCGGACTCAACGCCGCCAATGGCATTCTGGCCGCGTTGGTTGGCCGGGCGCGAAAGGGGGTATCTTCGCGGTTTCGCCACGTGGAGGTGGCTCTCTCGGAGAGCGCGCTCGCCGGCTTGGTCAATGTTTCGGCGTGCGCCGTGAATGAGCTGTCGACTCCGAAGCGGTGGGGGAACCAACATCCGACGATCGTTCCCTACGCACCGTTTACGTGCGTCGATGGTGAGGTTTTCATAGGCGTCGGCACTGACGCCCAGTGGCGATCGCTCGCGCGCGCGTTCGGCCGGCCCGACTGGGAGCGCGAAGAATGGGGGACCAACGCCGGACGAGTGGGCGATCGAGACGAGCTGCAGCGCCAGCTATCGGACGAGGTGTCGGCGCGCCGCGTGGTCGACGTCGAAGAGCTGCTCGCCGCGGCCCGGGTGCCCGCCGGCCCTATCCGCACGGTCGCAGAGTCGCTTGCCGATCCCGACGTGAAAACGCGCGCTGTCGTGGTCGAACACGCCGACGGAACGAAAACGATCGCCTCGCCGGTGCGATTCGGAACCGCGGCTGAACGCAGCGTGGCCGACGCGGCTCCTCCGCACCTCGGCCAACACACCGATGCTCTGTTGCGAGAACTCGGCGTGTCGGACGACGAAATCGGCGAACTGCACAACTCCGGTGCGGTTACCGGGCCGCGCCGTTGACACCCTCGAAGCAGCGACCTACTATGAATCACAATGTTACCGCGGTGACACCGAAGTACGATCCCGCCCGCCGCCCCTGACGGGTGTCACCTGCTCGCGACTCAGACGCCTAAGCCTTCTATCCTGAAGGACTTTGGTTCCGCGAGATTGCGGTGTCGTCAGGAAACCTTACGTCCGGCACGCGCACGCAAAACCGATGCTCGCCAAACACGCTGAGAAACTACGGATCCGAGGGTAGGTCAGTGATGACACGCACAATCGATCGCAACTTTGACCGACAAACGAGCCGACGCATCCCCGGCCCTGCCTTACAAAAAGACAGGGTGTCCCGTCAAGACGGCGCGACCTACCGGGTCGGCTTCCTTTGGGTCGGCTTGGCCGTCACTCTCGCCTGCCTGGGTGTGACAAGCTTGACGGTGGGGCGCGCTTCGGCGGCTCCGCAAGCGGAGTACCCCATCCTTGGAAGAGTCACCGGTAACGAAGTCAACATTCGCACCGGGGCTTCGACCAATCACCGGGTCGTCAGTAAGTTGACGCTCGGCAGCGAGATCATCGTCAAAGGCCGCAAGAACGACTGGCTGGCGTTTCACCTGCCGCCGTACGAAAAGTGCTGGATCCACAGCGACTTCATCCGCGCGAGCACCGAACCGGGTCGGGCGGTGATCACTGGCAAGTCCGTGAATCTCCGCGCGACGCCGAACCAGACCTACGTCGCCATCGGTCGAGTCAACAACGACCTCGTCGTACGAACGACCGGTCGTAAGAGTGACGACGGAAGCTGGGTGCAGCTCTTCGCGCCGCAAGAGGCGACCGCATACATCCACAAAGACTTCGTCCAAGTCGTGCGAGCGATTACGCCGCAGGACGTTCCGCACCTCTTCGCCCAGCTACGACCCGGCGTGGTGCGCAAAGACGATCCGGCTCCAGCAAAAGCGGGAGTGACCGAGCCCGGTATGGGGAAGCCCACTCCGAAGCAGCCGACTCTCCCTGCTAACGTCTCGCCGCGCTTGCGCGAGGTTTACAAAGCGTGGGAGACGGAGCGACAGAAACCCGTCATTCAATGGACTTTCAGTAGCGTGCTCCAAGAACTGAGCATCATTGCACGTGAGTCCGAAGACACCGGAGAGGCGCAGCTCGCGTCGCTCTGGGGTCAATACATTCGAGATTACCACCTTCCGATCGCTGTCGGCGCTCGGGAGGATGAACGAAAACGAAAAGAAGCGGACGCCCGGCAAATCGCGGGCGAGCGCAAAGAGAAGGAAGCATCGCAAGAGATCACCGATCGACCTCCGGTCGGGGATAGGCACCTAGCCAAAGGGTGGGTGTTTGCGATGGGTAAGAACAGCAAGGTCAAAGGCACACACAAATTGATGAAGGGGAACAAACTCCTCTTCTATCTCAACAGTGATTCCGTCGACTTGGACAAATACGTTTACAAACGAATCGGTGTCCGGGGCAGCCTCGTAAATCTTCCGAAAGAAGCGGGGGCTCGGTTGATCCGGGTGTCCCAAATCGAGGTGTTGTCTCATTAGCAGCCGGTTGAGAAAAACGTTCTGTCCGGAGAGCCCGAGCCCTCGTTGCTTTGCGCTGTCGACCAAGCCTCGTCGTGCAGCTGGCACGACGAGATTTGCCGAAGCCGCAAGGCGAGATGGCTCGACCGCTCGTTTGGAACGTATTCCTTAGCCTGCTGCTAGTCGTTCGGCATTCAAGTACGACCTTGCGTTCCGGTGGTCCACGGCCTGAGCCCGACCACTGTGTTGACTGTTGAGCCGGCCCCTCGCGGTGGTTGGTTGAAGTGAGGTGCTCGCGTCTGCGGGCTCTTACGCGGGAGTGTCGACGCGACGCTTCCACGGTCGCTTACTCGTCGTGACGCCACGCCTGGGTCTTATCTCCGTCCTGGATCGGATCTCCTCGATGTTCCGGGAGTGGCATACCTGTGGACTATCTTTTGAATGCCTTGCTAGCCGTCCTTGCGGTGGCTGCGGGCTGGTTCTTCTCTCTCTTCAATACGAAACGCGCCGGCTCCCGCGCTCAGCTCGAGCGCAAGCGGCTGATCGAAGAGGCGGATCGAGAAGCTGAGCAAATTCGCGGTGCAGCGCGGGACGAGAGTCGCGAATGGATCGAGGACCAACGAGCGACGTTCAACGCCGAGGTGAAGGAGTTTCGGGGCGAGCTGAAGGAGTCCGAACGACGCTTGGCGAAACGCGAGGACAGCCTCGAGCGAAAGATGGATCTTCTCAACAAGAAAGAGAAGAAGCTCGAGCGCGAAGAGATCAACAGCAAGTCTCGCGAGCAGGACATCACGAAGCAGCAGAATGAGCTCGATCAACTCATCGAGGAAGAGCGCAACAAGCTCTACAAGGTGACGAACCTATCGAAGCAAGACGCCGAGAAGATGGTGATCGAACGCACCGAGCGTGACCTCGATCACGAGCGCGACGTCATGGTGTCGCGCATGGTCGAGCGCGTGAAGGAAGAGTCGGAGCGCAAGGCTCAGACGATCCTCGCCTCGGTCATCCAGCGCTGTGCGTCGACCTACACCCAAGAGATCACGACCTCTTCGATCGAGCTTCCCAACGATGAGATGAAGGGGCGCGTCATCGGTCGAGAGGGACGCAACATTCGTGCGTTCGAGAAGGCGACCGGCGTCGACGTCATCGTCGACGACACACCGGGTGTGATCACCTTGAGTTGCTTCGACTCGATTCGCCGAGAGATGGCGCGACGGGCCCTCGAGACGCTTATCGCGGACGGACGGATTCACCCGACGCGCATCGAAGAAGTGGTCGCCGAGACGAAGAAAGAGATGAACGAGCTGATTCAGAAAACCGGCAAGCAGGTCTCCTTCGATCTCGATCTGCCGGGACTCCACTCGAAGGTCATCACATTGCTCGGACGTCTTCGGTTCCGTACGTCGTACGGTCAGAACGTGCTCGCTCACTCGATCGAATGCTCGAATCTCGCCGGCATGATCGCCGGCGAGTTGGGGCTCGACGTGCAGTTGGCCAAGCGTTGCGCCTTGTTCCATGACATCGGGAAAGCGGTCGACCACCAGTTCGAAGGTGGCCACCCGGAGATCGGGGCCAATCTGCTCAAGCGATACGACGAGCCGCCCGAGGTGGTCAACTCCGCTGCGTCTCACCACAACGATGTGCCGCAAGAGTTCATCTACTCGGTTATCACGCAAGCAGCGGATTCCATCAGTGGGTCCCGGCCGGGGGCTCGTGGCGAGAGCTTGGAGCGGTACATCAAGCGGCTCGAAAAGTTGGAGTCACTCGTTACTACGTTCCCGGGCGTCAAGACGGCAAATGCCATTCAAGCCGGACGCGAGGTGCGGGTGTTCGTCAATGCGCACAAAGTGAATGACAAGAAAGCCATTCGCTTGTGTCACGACATCTCCAAGGAGATCGAGTCGCAGTTGACGTATCCCGGTGAAATCAAGGTGACGTTGATCCGGGAGACACGGGTCGTGGAGTACGCGCGGTGACCGACCCAATTTCGATTCTGATCCTCGGCGACGTGGTCGGCCGACCGGGCCGCGACGCGGTCAAGGAGTGGGTGCCCCGCCTGCGCGAAGCGTGGGGGCTGGAGTACGTCATTGCCAATGCCGAGAACTCGGCGGCGGGCTCCGGGATCACCCCCAAGCTCTTTCGCGAGCTCAACCGAGCCGGTGTCGACCTCATGACTCTGGGCGATCACGCCTGGAAGCGGCGAGACAATCTGGACGTGCTCGACAAGGAGTCTCACTTGTTGCGTCCACACAACTACCCGGCGGACGCGCGCGGCACGGGATCCATCGTGGTCGAGACTCCGAACGGCCATAAGATCGGAATGGTCACCGTCTTGGGTCGGGTCTTCCTCGGCCACGTCGACTGTCCGTTCAAGACGATCGACAAAGCGTTGGAAGAATTCGGAGATGACGTTCACATTCGGATCGTCGAATTCCACGCTGAGGCAACGAGCGAGAAGATCGCCGCCGGCTGGCATCTCGACGGACGGGCGACTTGCGTGTTTGGGACTCACACCCACGTTCCCACTGCGGACGAGCGCGTCTTGCCGGGCGGGACGGCGTACATCACCGACCTCGGAATGACCGGCCCGTACGACGGGGTCATCGGTCGCGACTCGAAGGCGGTGCTGTTCAAGTTTCTGACGAGCATGCACGCGACGTTCAACGTGGCTGAGCACAACGCGCACTTGTGCGGCGTGCTGCTACGGGTCGATCCAACGACGGGCCACGCGCTGTCGGTCCGCCGCGTGGACCTGGCCTCGGGCGAAGACGGCGTGCTCCAGGGGCAGGCCGCGATCAACTCGCTGGACGGTCTTTGACGCCGGTGGCAGAGTCAGCCTGGCATTCTGGGTGTCGAAGCGCCGATTATCAGGATAGTTAGCGCTCTTTCACGTTGAATCCCGACGCCGCCGACGTTTCAATGGCGATCGAGGGCTTGTGCTGGCTGCCGCCGCACGAGACCGGCGGACGCGCTGACAGCCGGTTCCGACTCGGGGTGACCCGAGCGGCGAACGTGGCCAGATCAGAGTCTGTTGGATTTTTGAGGTCTGCTGGAGAGCCGCTGGCAAAGGGCTATCCGCGCGAGGAGGCGACCCGTGGGGTCTGTGCTGGAACGAATTCAATCACCGCGCGACCTCGAGTCTCTGTCTCTCGAGGAACTCGACACGCTTGCCGCCGAGATCCGCGAGCGCCTCTGCGAAGTCGTCAATCTCAACGGCGGACACCTCGCGTCCAACCTCGGGGTGGTCGAGCTGACCTTGGCGTTGCACCGGGTGTTCGACTTCCTCGTCGATCGAATCGTTTGGGATGTCAGTCACCAGACGTACGCCCACAAAATACTCACCGGTCGTAATGAGTTGTTCTCTCGGCTCCGTCAGTACGACGGTTGCTGCGGATTCAACTCGAAAGATGAGTCACCGTACGACTTGTTCGACGCCGGCCACGCCGGGACCAGCCTGTCCGCCGGTCTCGGCATCGCCGTGGCGCAAGAGGTGCAACAGCGCAAGGGGCGAACGGTCGTCGTCGTGGGTGACGCATCGATTGCGGCCGGCATGGTGTTCGAGGCCATGAATCACACGGGGGATCGCCAGCAAGATCTTCTCGTGATCCTCAACGACAATCGCATGTCGATCGATCATTCGGTCGGGGGGCTCGCCAAATACCTCAATCGGATTCGTTCGGGGTCGCTGTACCGCGGATTCAAGCGAGACGTACAAGTCGTCCTTCCCAGGATTCCGGTGGTCGGCAAGCCGTTCGAAGAAGCGCTCGAGCACGTGCACGAACTCGTGCACAACGCCCTTGTCCCGGGCCAGGTGTTCGAAGACATCGGATTCCGCTACTTCGGTCCCGTCGACGGACACGACTTGCCGGAACTCATCGACACCGTGGACAACCTGCGCACCATGAGGGGTCCTGTGCTCTTGCACATATTGACCAACAAAGGTCACGGATTCCCGCCGGCGCAAGCCGATCCCATCAAGTACCACGCGTCCAAAGGGTTCTTGGCGTCCAAGGGCCCCAAAGAGCCCCCGACGGTCAAGCCGGCGGCCGCGCCGCGGACGACGACATTCTCCGATGCGTTCGGGGCAGCCATGGTTCGCCTCGGCGAAAGCGATCCGCAGGTCCACGCGATCACCGCAGCGATGCCGGGCGGTACCGGGCTGTCCGCATTTCAGAAGCAGTTCCCCGATAGGTACTACGACGTCGGCATCGCCGAACAGCACGGAACGACGTTTTCTTCCGGGCTCGCGTTCGGTGGCTTGAAGCCGGTCTTCGCGGTCTACTCGACGTTCCTTCAGCGTGGATACGATCAGGTCGTCCACGACGTCTGCATTCAGCGGAATCGCGTCGTCTTCTGCATCGATCGCGCGGGGTTGGTCGAAGATGGCCCGACGCACCACGGCGTTTTCGACATCGCCTACCTTCGTGCAATTCCCAACATCAGTCTCGCGTCTCCGGCCGATGCCGCGGAACTCGAGGAAATGCTACGTCTCGCAGTGGATCGTGGTGAATCTAGCGCAATTAGGTACTCCAAGATTGCGGTGCCGGATCTCGATCGTGACGCCGACCGAACGCCGGTCGAATGGGGCCGCGGTGAGGTGGTTCGCGCCGCGCGAGACATCACGATTCTCGCGTACGGAGCGATGGTCGACATCGCGCTGCGGGCGGCGCAGCAGCTCGAAGACGATCACGACATTGCGGTCGGTGTCGTCAACATGAGGTTTGCTAAGCCGCTAGATCGGAGCTTGCTGTCGGAATTGGCTGAAGGGGGCAGAACGTTCATCACGCTCGAAGAGCACGCGGCGCGTGGTGGCTTCGGTAGCGCCGTGCTAGAAGCATTCCACGAGCACGATCTCGCGTTCCACAAGCTCCATGTGTGGGGGATACCAGACGAGTTCGTCGGCTTCGGAAGTCGAGACCGTCTACTCGCGGACCTTCAACTCGATTCTCCTGGGATTGCCGCTCGCGTTCGCCAGATCGCCGAGCGTCCCACGGTCGAGTCCGAGCCGGCCCGCTCCTGACGGACGACGACCCGGTCTCGCTTGGATCTACAGCACTAAGACTCCTACGAGGTGGGCGCCGCCTTGCGGCCGGGGTCGAGTCGACGCTCTCGCCGCTTGGCCCACTCGATGGTCGGCGGAACCTCCGAGGACAATCCGCTCTCTGCCAATCCACTCGCAGCCACTTCGTTCTCTGGGAGTTCACTCTGGATTCGTCCCAGCACGTACGGTCGGGTCCGCCCGAGGACCACTCCGATGGCGACCAAGAACGTGAAGTACATCCCAACTAGCGCGAGCGATATCGCGTTGGAAGGCGAGATCCAAACGAGCAGCGCAGCGACGCCGCCGATGATTCCCAGCCCGTACATGGTCAGGACCGATTGACGCTTGGTCAAACCGAGCCCCATGAGCAGGTGGGCGATATGGTCGCGACCGCAATACAAGATGGCTTCTCTGATCGATGAGACGTCACGGTCTCGTATGCGGAGGATCGTCACCAGCACAATGTCGAAGATCGGAACCGAGAGGATCAGCCCCGGTACGAAGATCGCTTTGACCGGACTCGTCGAGTAGTGCGCGAAGACCAACATGACCGCGAGCATGTAACCGACGAAGAACGAACCATTGTCTCCGAGGTAGATACGAGCCGGTGGGAAGTTGTAGCGCAGCATCCCCAGGCAAGATCCCACCATTCCCACGGCGAGATACGACAACCAGTGCTGTGCGTCCTGCGCCGACGATCCCCATGCGATGATGAAGATGAAGATCCCGGCTATCGCGGCGAGCCCCGGCGCCACGCCATCCGTATTGTCGACGGAGTTCAACGCGCTCGTGACCCCGACGATCCACAGGAGCGTTACCAAGAGGTTGGGGATGTCATAGAAGACCGGCGGGAACAGATCGAGTTGTACACCGAATGCTGAGAGCACAAGAGTTGTAACGAACAGCGCAACGAGCTTGATGACAGCGTTGATCGGACGGTGGTCGTCGATCAGCCCCAGGGTGATTACGACCACTCCACCGAACAGCATGCCGACCAACGGATGAAAGTTGCTCAACGACTCGAAGCGCAACGTCGATCCGACAGCCAAGGTGAATCCCATGAAGATTGCGATTCCGCCGAAGAACGGAATCGGGATCTTCTGTGCCTTGTGTCCGCCCGGTCGGTCGAGAAGTTTTAGCCGGTGTCCGAGCTTGATCATGATCGGCACGGCGAGGTCCGCGACGAACCACGCCAAGATGAGAATGCCGAGATGCGGGTAGTTGAGGACGCTGGTCATGCGCTTTGAACTCCGGGGACACGGTGGACCCACTCGACGGCTTCTTCGCCGGCCCACATCAATGCGTCGAGCATCGAGTAGTTTTCTTCATCGAGAGTTTCCATCTTGGGATCAACGTCGTATTGAGGTGGGGAATACTCTTGGAAGCGAAGTTCGATTCCGGCCTCGTCGAAGCGTCCGACATTCAGGTAGTCGCGACCGTGAACGCCCGAGAGGAAACTCGTTTCTCCGAGCTCACGACAGAACTCAATGATGTAGTCCGTCGATTTCCCTTCCGCGCTCAACTCGCTGGCTATGTGGAAGTCGCGGTCCTCGAGTTCGAGCTGAACCATGAACCACTGAATGATGGCAGTGTTCAGTTTCGAGACATGCGTCCAGTCGCGCTCGTAGATTTCCTGGAGTCCGTCACCGTATCGGTCCCAGTGCGGCGCGGACCGATAACTGAACGCGATGGACTTGAAGTGCTTGCGTCGCCAGTCGACACGAGGATTCAGCTCGGCTTCACAGATCGACTGTTCGTACTTGCCCTTGCTCAGCACGGGAAGGCTGAGCCATTGGGGTCCGCTCGAGGTGCGAATGCGGTTGCGATGAATCCAACCGAATGGACCGCGCTTGACGAACTGCGTGGTGTCGACGAGCAGGAACGAGTCGGCGCTGGCGATCTTCTGGAAGAACCCAGGATACGGCAGGTAGTTGGGCTGATGTGCTGTGAGCATGTCCTATTGATCGGTGTATTCGCGACGCCGTCTTAGCCCAATTCGCCGGATACGACACATCACTTCACGGCGGCGGGCGGGTTATCGGACCTGCGGCTTCGTCTACGAGAACAGGTCGAGGGCTCGACCTACGAGTGAGTCTGACGTCTGGAACACTCGGAGGTTGAACTGTTGGTACCGCTGGTTCACGAGGAGATCCGTGAGTTGCGTCGACGGATCGACGTTCGATCCTTCCAACTGAAACTGATTGATGATTCCGAATCCGGTGTCGCCGGGTGATCCCACTTGCGGTTCTCCGGAGTCGTCGCTTTCGACGTACAGGCTGTCGCCGATCGAGTGTAGGCCCGAAGGGTTTACGAACCGCGCGAGTTCTATCTGACCCAGTTCTTCCGCCGTGCCGTCCGGTAGGTTGGCGTACACCGTTCCGTCCACCAACACTCGCAATCCTAGGTTCTCTTCCGGGACGGTGATGCCAGGCTCGACAATGTAGCCAGCAGGTGTCGTCAGTTGACCTTCGGAGTCGACTTGGAAGTTTCCGACGCGCGTGTATGCGACACCCTCGCCGGTCTGCACCTGAAAGAAGCCCTCGCGCTGAATCATGAGGTGCTCGGGAATGCCGGTTTGTCGGGGCGCGCCGACCGTCTTGTGGTCTTCGGTGATCCCGTTGATTCGGGTTCCGTCGTTCACGAGCGTCGCTTGATCGATCAAGTTGGCTCGGAATCCGTCGGTCGTCAGGTTCGCGAGGTTGTTGGCGATGACGCCTTGCCGTTGGTCACCAGCGACGATTCCGTTCTGGGCGATCGAGAACGTAGCATCCATGTTGAGTCCTCCGTCTTTCACCTTGAAAGAACCGTGCCAGCTGTCATGGTGTTTCGAACAACGTTGTTACGCTGAGTTGGCGGTTCGGGCGTGACGTTATCGGTCCTCGGTGCGTCGACCAAAGCGGCAGCTCGCGTGTTTGGCGGCAAGGTTCGCCGGTCGCGACGAGGAGGAACCGTGCGCGTTCTCGTTCAACGAGTGAGTCGGGCCGAGGTGCGCGTCGACGGAGAAGTCGTGGGCCGGATCGGCGCCGGCTTGTTGCTCTTCGTCGGTGTTCGCCATGGCGATGGGGAAGACGAACTGCGTTGGCTCGCTCACAAGGTGGCCGGTCTCCGCGTGTTTCGTGACGACGAGGGGAAGATGAACCGTTCGCTCGTCGACGTCGGTGGCGCGGCCCTGGTGGTGAGCCAGTTCACGCTCTACGGGGACTCCAAGAAGGGGATGCGGCCGAGCTTCGTCGGCGCCGCGCCCGGGCCCGAGGCGGAGCCGTTGGTGGCGCGCTTCGTCGACGAACTACGATCGAAGGGGGTATCAGAGGTCGCTACGGGACGATTCGCAGCGATGATGGAGGTCGACCTCGTCAATGACGGTCCAGTCACTCTGTGGTTGGAGCGGGAACCTGGGCTAGCGCATGTCTGAGGAGTTTCCCGACCACTACGGCATTCTCAATGTCGACCCAGCCGCTTCTTCCGACGGAGTTCGCAAGGCGTTTCGCGCGCGTCTGCTCGAGGTCCATCCCGACAAGGCGGTGGGGGAGGTCGAGCCGGCGTTGCTCGATGCGATCATGCGCGCTTCCGAAGTGCTCGGCGACCCGGGTCGTCGGGAGGAGTACGACCGCCGGCGCTCGATCCGCGCCCGCATGCTCGATCCTCTCGAGTCGATACCTCACGTCACTGAGAGTCAGCGACCGATCGATCGAGCCCGGGCGATCCTCTTCTTCCTGCTCGAAGAAAAGCCCGAAGAGGCGACCGTTCGCCTCGAGGCGCTTGAAGAAGAGCCGCTCGTCTATTTGACGCGCCACCTCGAAGTCGAAGAAATGATCGATGCTTCATTTCTGATGGGCGAGTTGTACGAGTCCCGCGCGTCTCACTTCGAAGCGCTCGCGTGGTACCAAGAAGTGATCCGACTCGAACGCAAGCGCAGACGTCACCGCCCGTGTTACGAGGAGACGCTCGATCGAACCAAGCGACTCTTGATCCAGAAGATCGTTCCTCGTGTCGACGCGCGAACGAGTCTCGAGTATCTCCGTCGGGCGGAGACGCTAGATCTCGACCGGGTGGAGCTAGCTGACGTCCACAAGCGGCGAGCGATGGCGTATCTCGAACTCGACATGAAGGCCGAGTCGGCGCGACAGCTACAGCTTGCTCTGACGGCGCATCCTCAGCTCAAGGGGGTGAGGCGGTTGCGCGAGGAATTGGACGGCTATCTGTAGATCGCTCGGCCGAGCGGACCCGCCTCAAATTCCCGGGGCACCGAATCGTTTCCCAGGTGGCGCCTGTATTTGACCGAACCTCTCGGCGACGGGATCGGTGGGGCGAGTGTGCACCTCGATCGAGTCGGAGTGGCGATGACGATGGCTCAACCCGGCCATGTGGTAGTAGGCGTAGATCAGTCCGGTGGCGAAGAAGAACGGCTCCGTCGTGCGAATCGTGGTGAACGTCGTCGCGGCTAGACTGTGAACCATGAGTGCCACGCAGCCGCCGAGGTAACCCAAGGAGAACCCTGACAGCACGGTGTCGTCGTCGTTGATGTTCTGGAGTCGGTACGCGGAGCGAATGCAACGGAACATCAAGACGAGGAAGGCGATGAGACCGATGATGCCGAGGTCGTTCAGCTGGAGCACGTACTCGGAGTCGATCGCCCCGAGGTCTTCACTACCGGGCCCTTTTCCGAGCAGCGGTGATTGCAGTGCTTGCGGAAGGAACCAGTTGGTCCAGCCTGCGACGCGGGAGTCCCACGATGACACGTCTCGGCCCATAAGCACGTCCGCGATGGTCAGCATCCGATCGAGGACGTAGTCCGGGGCTAGCAAGCAACCGGCGGCGAGCAGGATGAGCGCCCACGCCATGGTGTGGTTTCTCGATCGTATCCAGATCGCGAGTAGCCCGACCGCCAGTGCCACGTACGAGGTTCGACTCAGCGTCATGATGAACGGGTACGCCATCAGCGCGAGGTAGGCGATCAGGAACACTCGACCCACACCCTTGACCTGAGTCAGTAGCCCGAGGGCGAGGCACATGTGGAAGACGAAGTATCCACCGAGAATGTTTGCCGTTTCTCCCGGGGGACCCGGAAGGCGGTATCCCCCGCCAGCCCCACCCTCGGCAGCGAACTGTACAAGTCCGTACAACCCGACGAATGCACTGGAGATGATCATGAGCGCGACGAACGCTTTGATGTCGCGTCGACTGCGCATTCCGTTCAGCACCACGACCATCATGAAGTAGTACATGACCGCCTTGCCGAATCTCAGAGACGCCGCGCGGAGGTCGAGGTCAGCGTAGATGTTGTTCGAGAGGGCCGAGATCAACGAGATGAAGATAATGACGAGGATCGGCGCCTTGAGGTCGGTGGGGCGGAACTCTGTTCGGTGCAGGACGACTTGCGAGAGCCAAATGATGAGGATGATCGGGAAGATCAAATCCTCGTAGCGGAAGTTGGGAATCCCGTAGAGTTCGAACTCGGGTGACAGCCCGATCGCGAGGAGCAGGACCGCGAGGCCGACTCTCAAGTCGAACACCGAGATGAACGCCAATAGCAGCCCCGAAAGGAGGAGCGGAAAGTTCTGAAGGCTCACTCCGGAGAGGTTGGCTGAGAACACACACCAAACCGCGATCAGCATGGCCAGCATCGAGAGTGTCACGATGGGGACACGACTCTTGTTGTCGCCGCTCGGATCGAGATGGGAGGTGGTATGCATCGCTGACTTTCCTGAGGACTGGCTCCTCCCTCTATCGGCCGAGTCCGCCAGCCACTTCCCACCGATTTGAGGGATTTCCCGTATTCCAGCGATCGATTCCGATCGCGGCCCTCGTCGGGGAAGGCGTGGCTGACCGCGATGGGTCGACTCCCGTTGCCTCCGTACGGGCCCAATAGCCTGCTATCGGATTTGTTTTGTCTCGACTCCCGTCTCTCGTTCAGGAGTCAGGCGATCGTTCCGATATGTCCGTTGGTGGCCCCTGTTCTGAGTTCAGGAGCCCTAGGCATGGCATCGTCGATTCACGACCGGGAACGCCGTGGGTCGAGAGAAAGGCAGATCGGGAGATGGATCGATTCCTCAGTGAGCAGCGACTGCTCGTCATCGCACCGCACTCCGACGACGAGACGATTGGTTGTGGGGGGCTCATTGCGAAGTTGAAGGACCTAGGGGGAGAGGTCTACGTCATGGTCATGACGGTCGGCGACCTCGACCATTACGACGGTCGTGAAGGCAAGACCTCCGGACAAACGCGCACGGAAGAACTCGCCGCGGCGATGAACGTCCTGGGAGTCGACGACCACGAAATCGTGATCAGCTCCAACGAATGGCACCTCCGCCTCGATGGAATGCCACGCCGGGACTTGGTCAACATCTTCGAGCGAGAGGCGCGTCTCTCGATCGACGCCATTCAGCCGACCATGCTCGCGATTCCGGCCCCGTCGTTCAATCAAGACCACGTTGCGGTGTACGATGCAGCCATCACCGCGTGTCGACCTCACATGTCCGACATGAAGCCGTTTCAGCGAATGGTCCTGGTGGCGGACTCGCCCCAGCTCGCGTGGAATCCGAAGACGTTCAAGCCGAACATGTACTTCGACATCACGTCGCACCTCGATAAGAAGCTCGAGGCGTACTCTAAGCACGAGTCCCAGCAGCGCCCATCTCCGCACATGGGGAGTCTCGACAGCTTGCGGTTGCTCGCCGAGTGGCGGGGTCGCGAGATCTCGGTGGAAGCGGCTGAGGCGTACGACTGCCTGCGCTTCGTGATGTGATAGGCCGATCCCGGGCCGGGCTAGCGGACCTCGGAGTCGTTGGTCATACTTCGGCCTTGCCTGACGCCGGGTGGTCTGGTTCGCTGTGGTCGGCTCACCGTCACCGAGCGTAACCTCCGACCTTGGTTCAGTGGCTGACTGAATCGTCGCGGCCCCTGCCGTGGAGAGGGACTCGTGCATACGACCGACAACTTGCACATTCTCGTGATGGCCGGAGGCTCGGGAACGAGGTTTTGGCCGCGAAGTCGTCGCGACTTTCCGAAGCAGTTTCTTTCGATCACCGGCGGGCGGACGTTGCTCGAGCAAACGGTCGATCGTGTTCGCGATCTGGTGCCAGCCGACCGAGTCTGGATCCTCACTCGTCGTGATCTCTGTGACACCGTAACTCGCATCCTCCCTGAGTTCCGATCCGACCGTGTGATTGGCGAACCCGAGCTGAGGGATACCGCCAGCGCGTTGGTGTTCGCCTCCGCGGTGATCGAGCAGGTCGATCCCAATGCAAACCTGCTCATTCTACCCGCCGATCACCTTATTCCGGACTCCGACGCGTTCTGCGCATGTGTGCGCGGCGCGCTCGATTCGTTGGCCGAGCGCGATGGTCTGTTGACCTTTGGTATCCCGCCGACGGCTCCCGAGACCGTGTACGGTTACATCGAACGCGGCGACGATGCGGTACCGGCAGGGGAGAGCGAGAGTTTTGCTGTTCGGCGATTCGTCGAGAAGCCCAACCTAGCGACCGCCAAACAGTACGTCGCTTCCGGCGACTTCTATTGGAATGGTGGAATCTTCCTGTGGAGTTTGGCGACGTTCAAAGCGGCGATTCAGCGGTTCGCTCCCGAGCACGGTCGCGGCTGGGATCGTCTCGCGGAGCTCGGAGATTCGCTTCTCGGTCCTCCCACGGCTGAAGTGGCGGCGCGGTTTGCGGAACTGCCCAAGACTTCGATCGACTACGCGCTCATGGAGAAGGCGGACTGTGTCCGCGTCGTGAACGCGACTTTCGAGTGGGACGACGTGGGATCGTGGCGTGCGATCGAGCGGTATCGACAGCCCGACGATGCCGGCAATGTGTCGGAAGGGAGAGTTGCTCTCGAGGAGTGCAGCGATTGCACTGTCTTCGCCAGTGGGGATCGCGTGGTGGCTGTCCTGGGGCTCGAAGACTTGGTTGTGATCGACACCCCCGACGCCTTGCTTGTCTGCCCGCGAAACCGAGTCGACGAGGTGAAGAAGCTCACCGGGGTGATCGCCTCCCACCAGTGGGAAGATGTTCTTTGAACCGGTGGATCGGGGTGGATCCGGGCGAGAAGCGTATCGGTGTCGCGCGCAGTGACGCCATGGCCATGATCGCGCAGCCGGATTCGATCGTTGGATCTCTCCCCGAACTGGTCGTGCTCCTGTCGAAGTTCGAGGGCGAGATCCGCGGCGTCATCGTCGGACTGCCCCGGAACATGAATGGCAGCTACGGCCCCCTGGCCCAGCGCTCCAAGGCGTTCGTCGACGCGCTCCGTCCTCAGGTCGAAGTCCCGGTATACCTTTGGGATGAGCGACTCACGACGCAGCAGGCCCGGCGCTTGCCTGGCGCAGGGCAGCGGGTCGACGACAAGGCGGCGGCCATATTACTGCAGTCGTATCTCGACGCCGGGACCCCGGAAGTCCCCGACCCGCCGGAGCTCTCGGCGCAGTAGATCCGCGGATCACGGGACGTGACGCGGTCCGACCCCTCCCGTTCCTGGCGTAGGGTGTGGCGGAATATCGATTTGGGGTTGCCAGGTCCCGCTCAATCCCTACCATATCGCGTCTTTCCGTTCGCGAATCGACGCGAGCACGAACCCAAACCTTTTTCGTAGCTGGGCTTCGGGCGATATCGCGGTTTTGATCGACAGATGCGTGAGGCTTCCTCCGGGGACCTTCACACAACGTCGACGTTGACCGCCTGCACGCCGCTGTTCCGGTTAGGAGTTCGAAGTGAGTATTACCGCCGCGCGCAAGCAGGAACTCATCACGGAGTTCGGCGTCAACGACACGGATACCGGATCAGCTCAAGTTCAAGTTGCAGTGCTGACAGAACGCATTCGCAACATCACCGAGCACCTCAAGCAAAACAGGAAAGACTTCGCCGGACGTCGGGGTCTTTTGACCCTCGTCGGTCGCCGAAGCACGTTGCTGCGGTACTTGGCGCGCAAAGATCACGACGAGTACCAGAAGCTCATCGCAACACTTGGACTTCGGAAGTGATTCGTCGCACCGGAGACTTGGGGTCGCATCTCGCACGAACCAGCGCAACGACGCTGTCCTGTTCGGATCGACCAGGCCTATGACACGAATGCGCTTTCGAGGGATCAGTCCGATCCATCGAAAGCGTTTTTCGTTGCCCGAAGTCTTCAGTTCTATTCGACACGCCAATGGCCCCATGAGCGTCAACGGTGTGTTCGACCCGCGGCGATAGATCCACTAGCAAACAGATCAGATCAGAGAAACAAGCCAGAAACGAGAGGACGATAGAGCCGGGGCCCCCGACGAAGCGGGGCCGTCCAATGCATTCCGGCTCAGGAGGACACATGGAGAGAATCACAATCCAAAGAGAGATCGCCGGTCGCACGATGACCATCGAAACCGGCGAGATGGCAAAGCAGGCGGCAGCGTCCGTCCTAGTCACGTACGGCGGAACTCAAGTGTTCGTCGCGGTTACGTTTGGTGATCCGCCCCCGTACATCAACTTCTTCCCGCTGACCGTCGACTATCGCGAGAAGACGTATGCAGCCGGTAAGTTCCCCGGCGGATTCTTCAAGCGTGAAGGTCGTCCGACGACCAAAGAGATCCTGACATGCCGACTGATCGACCGTCCGATCCGTCCGCTGTTTCCGGATGGATTCAAGAAAGACGTCTCGGTCAGCGCCATGGTCATCTCGGCCGACAAAGTCAACGACTCCGACGTGATCGCCATGATCGGTTCGTTCGCGGCGCTGGCTATGTCACCGCTCCC
>JAJFFE010000239.1 GCA_021776775.1 Planctomycetota bacterium
GCGGGGGTCGGCGGGGAGCACCACGGGCGCCCGCCACGGGTCGACGGCTGCGAAGGTGATCAACGTACCGACCAGAAGCAGGGTCAGCGCTCGAGTGACGACCCCGGTCGCGCGACTCGGTTCCCACCCGAGGATGGTCTCGAGGCGAGTCGAGAGATGTGAACTTGCCATTTGCACGACGACTACCGGAGCGTTCGTGGCTCGTACGAGAGATCGTGTGACGCCGAGCAGATGCGCGGCGTACGTCGAGGGTCGTGTTCCCAACGCCAGTACGCCTTCGTCGCACGCAAGCTCGCGATCGTGGTTGAGTTGCCGTTGAGCGATCCAGACCAAGGGGTTGAACCAGTAAACTGCGCAGGCGAGATGCGCCAGCATCTGCACCATCCAGTCTCGGCGACGGATATGCACGAGTTCGTGTAGCAGGACGACGCGACGACGTTCCGGGGACCACACTTCACCGATGGTCGGGATCAAGATCTGCGGTCGGAACAACCCCCACGTCATGGGCGCCGGTACTTCAGTCGACCGGGCGAGTGTGACTTCGCGATGAATGCTGAGTAGGCGTCGGTTCTCGTTGAGCAAGTCGAGCCACTCGGCGTCGGAGCTCTCGGGGTCGGTTCCGGGTCGAACCCGGGTCGAGTGGCGCGCGTAGGTCCCTGCGCGCGATAGCGACGCAGCCAACCAGAGGAGTATCGTGGCGATTCCGACTACCCACGCCGAGACGAGTGCGATGGTCGTTCCATCGAGTGCCGGTGCGAGTTCCGGCAGCGCGGGTGCTGTCTCGAGCGAGGCGAGTCGTTCCAGCGACGCGCCGCTCAGTGTCGGAGGGGTCGAGTCGAACAACGTGGGCATCAGTGGTACGTCGAGCGTCGGTACGACCAGTGAAACGACCGGTATCGCAAGGGCTCCGATCAAGGCCACGCACCAAAGGGTGTAGCGGGCCCGGGCGGAGTGTCCTTGGAGCAGCGCCGCGAAGACGATCGCAGCGAGCAGAATGACGCCGGACTTCAGCGCAGAATCCGCCACGAACGACAGTGCGGTTTGCGCGGCTCCGTCCGGAACGTTGCTCGTCAAGTACGCGAGGGGGGTGTTCATCGTCCCTCTTTTCGAACGTCGTCGATCAAATCGGCCAGTCGGTCGAGTTCATCGCGCGACAGTTTGGAGGCCTCCAAATCCAACAACGCCGCCATCGCTCCGTGGGCCGACCCGTCGAAGAACGTCCGCAAGAGGTGTCGCATGGCGGACCGCCGCGCGCGTTCTCTCGGAACCTTCGGAAGGTAGATGTAGCGTGGCCCGTCTTGCCGGTGGCGCAGGTGCCCCTTCTCTTCGAGAACGCGAAGAGTGGCTCGGACCGCCGAGTAACTCGGCGGATCTTGCATCGCATCCCGCACCTCGGCCGCCGTAGCTCGACCGAGCTCGTAGATGATGTCCATCATCTCGCGCTCGCGACGGCTGAGCTCTTTCGGTCGGTGGCTCGTCATCGAATCTCGCCCCTCGGGTGTACCGAGTGTCCCTTGTGTGAGTGAAGTCCTGCGAAAAAACTAGCACTCCGACTCGACGTGGGCAAGGTTCGGCGCAAATACGGAAAGTTAGGGAAACACTTGGTTGACTCATCTCCAACGCCTGCTAGCGTGCTAGCACCATGCTGGAAAACCAGCATGGTGGAGCCGAGCAGGACAGGGGGAGCCTTCCGTCTGTCCGTCTGAGGATCGCCTCCCGCGACGGCCGCGGACCACTCGACACTTCAGTGGGCCCGCTTCGCACCTGTGCGGGCCGCGTGGGCGCAGGTGACCCCTCAGATTTCCCCGGCTGGGCTCCGAGGTAGCTTGGGGCGGTGTTTCGACCTAAATCCCACTCGGGGTCGAACCCGCCTCATTTCTTCATCTGCTCCCGAAAAAACGCGAACCCGCTATCATGCCCTCGGTGGCCGAGCTGGCCGCCGAACCGAGTGGTCACCACAGGGGGCCCGAGCCGTTCGCGTTTCTTGTTCTTCGTTCTCCCGGGAGTACTTATGCGTAGCGCCTTTGGCCTCGAAGCCGTCCTCGACCCCAGCCGTTCTCGCACGCGACGCCTCGTGGCCGAACTCGGCCTCGCCGTTAGCGCCTCGTTGCTCTTGGCCGCGAGCTCTCAGATCGCGATCCCCTCATGGCCAGTGCCATTCACCCTGCAGACACTCGCAGTCACCGTGATCGGGGCGCTCCTCGGCTCTCGTCGTGGCGCGGCGGCGGTGCTCCTGTACCTCGCCGAAGGGGCGCTGGGTTTGCCCGTCTTCGCCGAGTGGGGCGGTGGGCTTGCCCACTTCTTCGGGCCGACGGGGGGATACCTCATCGGTTTCGTGCCGGCTGCGTACGTCGTGGGGCTGGCGTTCGAGCGAGGGCTCGCGTCTCGCGCGCCGGGCGCGCTCCTGACGTACACTGTCGGCACCGCGATTATCTTTTGCTGCGGCGTACCGTGGTTGGCGTACCTGTCGGACACTCAGACCGCGTTGCGGGTCGGCTTCGTGCTCTTCGTTCCGGCGGCGCTCGCGAAGATTTTTCTCGCAGCCGCGATCACTCCAGGATTTCGACGTCGCCGTGATCAGCGCCAAGATTAAGGCGCAGCCCACGGTGTCGGTGAGTGCCCGTTACTAGCTACTTGCGACCCCGTTACCAGTGTCGCGTTCGATACTGCCCGTACTTCGCTCGTACCATCGCCAAATGGAGCACCCGTGTCTCGCTATCAACTCGTCTATAGGCTCGAGGGTGACGCCGAAGCGACCAAGGTGCTCCTCGACGATGCGCGAGTCTCCCTGGGCCGAAATCCGGATTCTGAAGTTCCGATCTATGACGAGTCCGTCTCGCGAGTTCACGCCACGATCCTTTCCGACGATCACGGCTGGACCATTCGCGATGCTGGGAGTCGTAATGGAATCTACGTCAACTTACAGAAGGTCAACGAACGTCGTTTGAGACACGGCGATATCGTGATCCTGGGTCGGGTCGAGTTGACGTTCCACGTTGTCGATCCACCAGAGTCGGCCGCGTCGTCGATCAATTTTTCGGACCCGGGCGACGATCCCATCATCAGCCAGTCGATTCACATTCCCGACTTTCAACAAATGTTGCAGTCGGATGGAAAAGATCGAACCAGTGAAGACGCGTCTTCCGACGAGGGGCTGTCACGTACGAGTCTCTCCTTCGGCGACGAGGAAGGGGCGATCCACTGGTCCATTCCTCTGTTCAGTCGCGCGGCGGAAGCGTTGCTTCGATCTATCGATCTGAAAGACATGCTCGAAACCATCCTCGAGCTCGTGTTCGAGTCGCTTCCGGCTGAACGCGGCTGCGTGTTTTTGTACGACGAGGATACGCGCGAGAAGAATTTGACCGTGATGCGTCAGAAGTCGGGTCGCCCCGATGCCGTGTTCGACGTGTCGAACTCGGTCATCAACAAAGCGATGTCGGATCAAAGCGCCGTTCTCGTCCGCGATTCGTTCGGCGATGAACACTTCGGTCACCAACAGAGCATCGTGCTGAACCAGATTCGCTCGGTCATGTGCACGCCGCTTCTTCAGGACGACGTCGTCATCGGAATCGTGTACCTCGATACGCAGAGCATCACGAAGCCGTTCGAAATGCAGCACCTCGAAGTGCTCAGCGCTCTAGCCGTTCTCGCGGGAGTCGCGGTCCAGCAGGGTCAACTTCGCAACCGTGTCCAGAGCGAACGAGAGCTGCGTAATCGACTCGCGCGGTACAGTGCGCCGACGGTCGTCGATCGAATCCTGAACGCGAGTTCGGATCTTGGTAGCGAGATGCTCGCCGAGGAGCGCGACGCTTCGGTTCTGTTCCTCGATCTAGTGAACTTCACGAGCCTCTCCGAGATGCTTTCAGCGGTCGACGTGTCCAACCTTCTCAACGACGTGTTCGGCCGATTGACCGATTGCGTCTTCCAGTTCGAGGGCACCCTCGACAAGTTCACCGGCGATGGCCTGATGGCGATCTTCGGCGCGCCTCTCGATCAACCGGACCACGCCGAGAGAGCCGTCCGCGCAGGGCTAGCCATGCAGGTGGAGCTCAATGAGTTCAACGCCGACGCGACCCGCAAGGTCAAGCTGACCGGACGAATCGGGATCAACTCCGGAACTGTGCTAGCCGGCGATATCGGTTCGCCACGTCGCAAAGATTACACGGTGATCGGTGACACCGTGAACATCGCCAGTCGACTAGAGTCGCAAGTGTCGACGCCCGGGAACGTCGTGATCGGTGAGGCGACCCGCGCGAAGATCGACGACGCGATCATCGACTGCGAAGACTTGGGCGAAGTGCGGCTCAAGGGACGCGAACTCGCAGTGCGCGCGTTTCGCGTCAACGAAATCACGGCGAGCGACGAAATGCCGAGCGAGAGCGACGACTCGGCCAACTCCGCGTCGTAGGGCTGACCAGCGGTCGCGACCCCAGTTAGCCGGCTTTCGCCGGGAACCGATTGATTCCCCTGGACAGCATTCAATTGGGCGCTCCGAGCGTGATCGTCGCTGGCATTGAAGTTCATGGACAGGCGAACTCCGAGTTGCTATCGACATAGCGAGACGTGGTCACCTCTTCGGTCGTGCCGGAGTCGCTGGCCCACCGCGCCGGGAGATAGACCACGAGCGACCGGCTGGACCGATCTGTAGTCCGCGCGCCGGGAAGTGAATGGTGAACGTTGAGGAAACGCTGCCGCCGAAGAGCTCGTTGTTTCCGAAGGTGAGCGTGATCATTCCTGGACGACTCGCATCGAAGCTTGGCTTGCCCGAGAGAGCCGCCGAAGCACGTGGGTTGAGTCCCACGGAGATCGAAGCGAGAGTGCGAGCGCGACCGGTCGCAGACTCGAATTGGCGTTCCAGTGCCGTGGTGTCGCCGCGAGCAACGCGAAACTGAGTCAACTCTCCATCGACGATTTCGAGCTCGACGTCGCCGTAGTGTTGGCCCGCCATGAAGGTAAAGTCGGCATGGAAGCTTCCGTGGGCGCCTCCCTCCGTGGGGAGAAGCACGAGTGTTCCGGCTGGGAGAGCCTCCGAGGTAAAGCCACGTTCGACATCGTTGTGATCGATGCACCCGTCCTGGATCACCAGCAGCGACGGGTCGTGGTCGAAGACCAGTTCTGTGCGCGCTCCATGAATAGTCAGCGTTCTCTGTTCCCGAAGATCGCGCGCGATGGCCTCGCCAGCGGATCGCAATTCGGCCGGAGGAGTCAGCAGGGACCGCCAGAAATCGTCGAGTGCTGACTCCGCGGGCTGCTCACCGCCTGCGAACTCACCACTGTGGGGTAGCGCAACTTCCAGGTGGGGTACGCGGCGATCGCGCAGTCCGCGCTGCCACGCTGCGACCGCCTCGAGGAGGTGCGGAAGCTTGACACGTTGCTCCTCAGATGGCGGTGCCCCCTGGACTCTGCTGCTGGTGATGAGGACGCACGCGTCGATTTCGGCGTCGTCGCGTTCCGGCAGAAGGGGCGCGGTTGCCAACCACTTCTCGTCGTGTCGATCGAGGGTGGAGAAGATCGTCGAACGCGACCAGAGGAACGGACGAGGACGAGCGCCGGCCGCCCGTAGCGCGACCGACAGTTCCTCCCCGAGTGTGAGCGTGTTCGGATTGATGACGATGAGAACGACGGCGCCATGGAGAATCGGAAGCGCGTCGACTATCCGATCGGCCAAGTCGGAATAGCGGATCCCGAGCACGTCCTCGCGGCGTTGCGATTGAATCGCCGATTCGGTCGCTTCGACGAGGCCTCGCGACGTGACTTCGCCGACGCCGGTCAGTTCCGGATCGACAAGGAAGTGACGGGCACTGACGACATACGGAGTCTCTTTGGTGCTCCGCCTAGGTTTCTCTTTGAGCTGACGTACCAATCCAGCCTCGCGGAGTTGACCGAGATGGTAGTGAGCGCGGGCCGCGGGAAGGCTGAGCCGTCGCGCGAGATCCGAACCGGTGGCGGGTGCGTCGCGAAGTTCACGGAGCATGCGCAAACGAACCTCGTGCGCTAGCACCTTGAGCTGATCGACCGTGGTCAGCAACTCGAACTCGGGAAGAGCCACCCGCCCGTCCCCACTCGTTTTCGACACTTCGTCTCCTCCGCCGCACCGCGCTCGGTTGGCCGCATGATAGCCACGACCCGGAGATCGTGGCGATCACGCGTGGCCAGCGACGACCATCGTGCTCACGCAGCTGATCACTCGCGGCCACGCCTGGCAATCACAGGCGAGCTCTTTCTCGAAAACGAGAAAGAACTGCCTCGTTGTTGTCTACGCATCGCTATGAATTTAAAAGGCTTAAGTCGTCTTTCAGGAATTCCTGTAAGTCTGTTGCGGCGTTTGCAAAAGGGCGATCCGAAGGGCCGACCCGGACGGTCGGCTTTCGACCCGAACCCAGCGTTGGAAAGGCAAGCCATGTTCGCTCGGATCGCGTTCATCGTCATCGTGACTTTCATATCCCACTCCCTCGAGGCGCTCGACACCGTTCCTCAATACCACGTTGTGCGGCTCGGCCCCTTGATCGCCGCCGAGATACCGGGGAGCGAATCGAGCGTCAGTTTCGTGACAGCCCTCAACCAGAACGGCGATGCGGTCGGCGACGTGTGGCTGAGTTCGAGCAACGGGGCTTGGGTCTACACGCCGGAACATGGCGTCGTCGCTCTGCCCAGTCTCCCGGGTTTCGCCAGTGCCCGGGCCGTCGATGTGAACGACCGTGATTCTTCGGGCGAAGTCGACATCGTCGGCGTTGCGCTTTCGAGTTTGTTCGTCGACGGGGGCCGCGCGGTCCTCTGGCGGTTTTCGACGACGACCGGCACTGTGCTCGAGACCCGCGACATCGGAACGCTGCCCGGCTACGACGAGTCGGCCGCCTTGGCGGTCAACAACTCAGGCGTTGTCCTGGGGTACTCGGACGGCCTAACAACCGGCCGCGATCCGATGGTCTACGACGCTACCAGCGAAGCTCTGGACCCGGTCACCTTTCCTGCGAGTGTGTTGCCAATAGACATCAACAACACCGGCCAGATCGTCGGCGGTCGGTATCGCGCCGATCTCTTCGGCGCCGTCGAGGACCTCGGCCTGCCGCCCGATTGCACGACGGTTTCTCTCTCGAGTATCAACGACCTTGGCCACGCGGCGGGCCGAGCCGGGCGACCCTTCACCGACGGCGCCGGGCACTTCATGGTGAGCACTGTACGTTATACCGATACCGGCTGGCACGTTCTGCCGACCTTCAGCCATCTCGATGGTGCAAACGACATCAACATCCATGGCGATACTGTGGGTGAGATCGGAACATCGGGCGCGGTTCGCGGCGCGCTCTATATCGCAGCCCTGGGCGAGATCCATCTCCTCGAGAATCTGTTGGCGCCCGAGTTCGATGGGCAGGTGTTTCCATGGAACGCGGCCGCCATCAACGACGCGGGGCAAGTCGGCGCATACGCGGGGGACGCCGTCGTGCTCACGCCCCTCGGCGCGATGATCATCCCGGGCGACGTCAATGGGGATGCCGTAGTCGATCTGGACGATCACTGCGCTTGGCTGACGACCCCTATCGACCTCGACGACGACGGCACGATCGACGATTCCGATGAACTCTGGTTGATCGACCGACTCGCCCAATTCGGATACGCAGTCGAGGACTGCAATGGGAATGCGATCGGCGACCACTGTGACATCGTGTTCGCGACGAGTCTGGACTGCGACGAGAACGACGTCCCCGACGAATGCCAATCCGACTGCGACGGCGACGGCACCCCGGACGCCTGCGAAGCAGACTGCAACGCCAACGGTGTCGCGGACCCCTGTGATATCGCGCTGGGAACGAGTGACGATTGCAACGAGAACGGGGTGCCGGACGAGTGTGACCTCGGCGGGACCTTTGATTCCGCCAACACGTTCGACATCCCGATCCAGTTGCTTCCGGCCGATCAATTCGACGACGATTTGTTGGTGACAGGCATCGGGACGGTCGAAGACGTCGACTTTTCGATTGATCTCGATTACCGCATCGGCGACTTGACCGTGCAGTTGAGTCACGCGGGCGTGACCGTCACCCTCATCGATCGACCGGGGTACCCCTCGGGAAGCGCTCTGGGCAACGGGCAGCTCGGCTACGACATCGTCCTCGATGATGAAGGCGCCGGCGCCGTGATCGAGAGTGTAGGTAGTTTCGGAAGCCCGTTCGAGCCGATTCTCTCGCCGCCGAGCTATCAACCGAACAACCCGCTCGACGCCTTCGACGGACTGCCGGCCGAGGGGGTGTGGACGGTCTCCGTCATCACGACACCTTCTCCCTCCCCGCTGAGCAGCTTCCGATTCTGGGGTCTCACGATCGAACTCGCCGCGGTTCCGGTCGAACCGTGTGACTGTCTCGGTGGCGACACGAACGGTGACGGGGCGATCGACGTGGCCGACCCGATCGCGCTGTTGGCCTATCTCTTCGATGGCGCGTCCGCGCCCGAGCCGCTTGCGGCGGGCGATGCCAACGGTGACGGCGGCCTCGACCTCGCCGATGCCATCTACACGCTTGCGTACCTTTTCACGGACGGGCCGGCGCCGGTTCCGTGCACGGAGTGACAACGCCGAGCTGGAACGCCACGAACATGCGCGTTCTTCGCAATCACCGATCCAAGCAAGATCCTGCAGTGAAAGAGAGAAACGTTATGGGTTACCGTACCCTTCGTTCGAACGGTGTTCTTCTGATCGTCTTGTTGGTTGGATGGGGCGCAGTCGCTGCTCCGGCTCGAGGACAAGCGATCGAGGAAGATCTCAAAGTCTTGGCAAGCGATGGGGCGGCGGAAGACGAGTTCGGCCACGCCGTCGCCATCGATCAAGGCGTCGTTGCAGTCGGGGCACCGAAGGCTGACGACAACGGCAGCAACTCCGGCTCGGCGTATCTTTACGATGCGTTCACCGGCGCCCAGATCGCCGAACTCATTCCCAGTGACGGTGCCGCCGGTGACGAGTTCGGATTCTCGATCGCCATCGACGGCGGAATCGTCGCCGTCGGAGCGTGGCGCGACGAACACAACGGCATCTCCTCCGGCTCGGCCTATCTGTTCGACGCGACGACTGGCGCGGAGCTCGCCAAGCTCACTCCTGATGACGGAGCGGCTGGAGACGAGTTCGGGTTCTCGATCGCCATCGATGGCGCGGTGGTCGTCGTCGGAGCCAAGCGTGACGACGACAACGGTGCCGACTCAGGCTCCGTGTACCTGTTCGACGTTGGCTCCGGCGCCCAAGTCGACAAGCTTGTCGCGGATGATGGGACGGCGAATGACAACTTCGGCGGCGCTGTCGCCATCGACGGCGGTGTCGTAGCAGTCGGCGCCCACGGAGACTGGGCCAGAGTCCCACTCTCAGGTTCAGCCTACCTATTCGATGCAATCACCGGCGATCAGTCGTTCAAACTCCTCGCGGACGATGGAGCGACGAATGACTTCTTCGGCTCCGCCATCGACATCGACGACGGTGTCGTGGTAGTCGGTGCGTGGTCCAAGAGCATCGTCTTCGACCACTCTGGCGCGGCGTACACGTTCGACGCCGCCACCGGGTCACAGATCACGAGACTGGTCCCGAGTGACAGCTACGACCGAGATAACTTCGGTATCACTGTTTCGATCGACGACGGCGTCGTTGCGGTCGGGGCGCATCAGGACGACGACAACGGCTTCAACTCTGGCTCCGCGTATCTCTTCGATGCGTTCTCCGATACACAGATCGACAAACTCCTGGCGAGCGACGGAGCTGTGTTTGATCTCTTCGGCACTTCCATCGCCATCGACAACGGTGTGGTGGTGGTGGGGGCGATTGGCGATGAGGACAGCGGCAGCGATTCTGGCTCCGCGTATGTGTTTGGTTCGCCCGTCTCCACGTTCCGGCGCGGTGACGCGAACGCCGACGGTCTCCTCGACGTTGCGGACCCGGTCTTCATCCTGGCCGCACTGTTCACGGGAGGTCCAGCGTCCACGTGCGCCGAAGCGTCCGACGCCAACGACGACGGCTCAGTGGACCTCGCGGATGCCGTGGCGGCGCTCAACGCGCTCTTCGGTTCCGGACCGGGACTTCCCGCTCCATACCCGGGCTGCGGATCGGATCCCACAGTCGACTCTCTTACCTGTATGTCCTACGGTTTCTGCCCGTAAGCTCGAACCGTGAGACGGACGGGCCTCGCTGGCCAATCGGTCTAGCGAGGTCTGCTGTGACGGCTCGCGCGACAAGTTCGCCGGACCCGGTTTGATGACGATCTTTGGCGCGTCCCTCGATCAACCGGATCAACCGGGCCCCAATGACGACAAGAGACTGGACGTCGTCGTTCGAGTGTCTTGGTCCAGCGTGGGGATTGCGACGTCGACGGGTCGATCGACATCGCACGCACTCATTCCCGCAGTGATCACGGTTCGCATTGCCGGGTGAGCCAATCGACTCCGAAATCGACCAGCGGCCGTTGCTTCATCAGCCGACACGTTCCGACGCCTAGTTCGAACACCGTCACGGGGTGGTCTCGTTCGAACGCGGCTCCGATTTCCGGGAACGGTGCGGCATCGATGCAGTAGTCGAGGTACTCGACCCACGTTCGCTCTCCGGCCACGGACATCGCCGATCCTAGTTTCTCGATCTCGGTGCCCGGGGCTCGCGCTTCGCACAGGTGTAGGGACGTATTGTTGCCGTGGCCCACTCCGAGTAGCAGCACCCAGCCGTCGCGCTCGTACAGCCGGTCGAGCGGTGATCCCGCCCCCAACGGGTAGTCGAGAGGGTGGTCGACGGTCATGGCTAACGCCGCTGCTCCCCAGGCGGCGAACGAACTCATGGGGTGGTCAGAGCGGACCACGTCGGGCCAGCGGCGGAACAGCTCCGGCACCTGACCCATTCCACGCGTCGGGCTTCGGGCGGGATCGTAGGCCGGCGTGTGGTCGCGAATCGTCTGCCACCAGGACTTCGGCACCGGCGGGTTCCGCCACTGCTGTGGGTCCGAGTTTGCGTTCGTGAACGTTGGCATGAGCAGCGTTCCACGCTCAGTGGCGGCGGTCTGCAGTGCTTCGATCACGGTGTGCGCTCCACCGCAGACCCAGCCCAAGGCGCTTAGCGAAGTATGGACTAAGACCGGGGCGTCCGACGGTACCCCGGCTTGTCGGAGAGCTTGCGTGATGCTGTCTACGGTCAACGGGTCGGATCCCCGATCGACCGCGGCGTGCTCCGTCATTCAGAAACTCTCCACCGCTGAGGATCGGGGCCGGACTAGCGCTGTCGTCAAGATTGCAGCGCTGGACCGGCGGGACGAACAAGTCTCGAACTAGGAACGGCTCATCGGTTCGAGTTTAAGCGTAGCCATAATGGACCGCAACGTTTAGGTCCTTGAACGAGTCGTCACGGTACGGATGGGTACGAGCAGCTGTTCTGACGAGTAGCGCGAGTGTTTCTCTCAGGGTTCAGGTTCTTGCCCCGTGCCCCCCAGGGTTGAACCACACGGCATGCTGGTGCGTCATCCAACAAGGCGCCGCGACGGCGCTCTTGCGGGGCGCATCTTTCGCAGGGCGCAAGAAGGAGCAACGCAGAGATTCGCGGGAAGTGCAGCCTGAGCGGCTTCGCTTGATCAATGATCCGGGCTCGTGTCGCCTGTACTGACTCCCGAGAATGCTGCGGAGGTCTTGGCTGCTTGCGAAGGGTTAACGTGTCGTGCAGTGAAGGAGTACCTCGTTGCGTTGAAACCGAAGCCGGTGGTGAGCTCTGGGATTCGGCGCGCTCCCGGGAACGCACCGGCGCAGTCGAACGACTCGTCCGGTTCCGACGTCGACTCTCTCTTCGATTCGCCGATCGATAGCCAACCCCAGAGCGACGACCCGGGCAACGTCCCCGAGGGCAGCCATCCCGAACCCGATCGATCAGAGCGCAGCGAGGCGGAGCCTCACCCAGGAAGGCGCACGCGTCGCGGAAGAGTCGAGCCGGCCACGCCAGATGTCTTCAATGCCCGCTTTCCGATGACCGGACAGCTGAAGGCGAAGCTCGCGCGACTGGCCGAGATTCAGAACGTGTGGAACTTCGAGGCGAACTTGGCGGAGTTGGTCGAACAGGCCGTGGATATTGCGCTCGAGAAGAAGGATCCGTGTCAGCGATTGGAGCGACGCCGCAGACGCCGAGCGAATCAAGGGGCCAACTCGGCTCGTGCAAACGATGTCGACTCGGCCGAGTCTGCTCCTAACGCGTCAGAAGGATCTGACCGGTACGTCCCGGCCGGACTCCGCGATGAAGTTCTTCACCGCGCTCAGTACCGCCCTGAATTCGTAAGCCACCACGGCACGCGGTGCGAGGAACACACGCGCTTGGAGATCGATCACATCGAACCCTTCGCGAAAGGCGGGGGCACAACCGACGGCAACCTTCGTTGCCTGTGTCGTGCTCACAATCAACGCCACGCCGAACGATCCTACGGGATTGCGTTCATGCAGGAGAAGATGATGGCCAGCCGGCAGAACAGGGATCGTCTCAGGGCGTGACGCGGGCGAGGCGTCGCCGGCAAACGACGAGCAGCGTGCGAGGCCGGTCACGGATCCGCCGCCCAGCGCACACGGCACCTCGCCCGACGCGCCCCCGCAAGCATCGGGCACCACCGTTGCCGCTCGCCCCGAACAGGATGGGACCGACCCCGATGCGCCCGTCCGTCGTTCACGCCCGAACTAGTTTGCCAACACGCAACCCGGCGACCAACCCCACTCCCCTCGCTCATAGTCGGTGGCGAGCCATCGACTCCGCCATCCCCAACCCACTGGTGTTCGAGCCACGCCACGATGCGCCCCGCAAAAGCGCCGTCGCGCCCTTACCGGATGACGCACCAGCACGACGTGTGGTTCAACCCTGGGGGGTCACGGGGCAAGAACCTGAACGCGATACCTGGCTACGCCTAAACTCCAACCGATGAGGAACTGCTAGCAAGCGGGCGGGTAGCCCCCGCACGGGGTGCTCGGTGTCGGATCGGGCCCGCAGTCGTTGGGGCCGGGGGCGGCGGGAGCGGGGCCCATCGAGAACAAGAAATCGAGGATGGAGATGGCGTCGGCGATG
>JAJFFE010000240.1 GCA_021776775.1 Planctomycetota bacterium
CTCCACGGTCAGGGTAAGCTCGACACGGCCATCGCGGATCAACGGGACGAGCATCAGCCCGACGAGCGGCGCAAAGCCTGGAGCCTCGGCCAACAGAATGGTCCCCGAGTTGTAATTCGAATCGACGACGAACTCACCGCGCCGCTCCCCGGGCGAAGGGTGGCTAACCATGTTTCCGTTCTTCACCTTGATCGTCGCTCCCTCGACGAGTGAACCTTGCTCATCGCGGCACACCACCACGACCGGGTCGGGAGTGGCCGGGATCTCGACCTCGACTTCGGTCACTTCGTCGCGAAGCAGATCGATCGGGACGGACAGAGTCGTGGGATGACCCCGCACCTCGACGGTCAGATCGAACTCTCCAGCGTCGAGGCCGAACTTCTCCGCGGTACCATCCCGAACGTCGACCTGGAATCCACCTTGAGATCGCTCAGTTCGGAGACGAACCTGAGCCGTGCTCGGCGGGGGCACCCCTTCGGGCATGCGAAGCGTCAATTGCAGTCCGGCGCCGCGCTCGAGAACAATGTCGGCGGGGACGTCCTCGATCGAATCGAAAGGAAACCACCCGTCACGGAATCGCTCGTGGTCGACTCGGACGGCAAGGTTCACCACCGGAACGAGCGGCGCTTGAAACTGACCGCGTTCGTCGGTGTAGACCTGGTCTTGGCCGAAGGCGACGCCACCGCCGGACGCGCCGGTGGCAACCACGGCGACGGAGGCACCGACGACCGGCTGACCTTGAGAGTCAACGATGCGCCGCGACAAAGGCGCGCCGCGTCCCAATACATAGCGGAGATCGTGCACGTCATCGCTGCCGTCCGGAATCTGCAAATCGTCACCGCCGAGGTAGCCGTTCGCCGCGCAACGGATTCGGTACCGACCGGGAGTCAGCCCGGAAAAAGCGAACCGTCCGTCGTCGTCGCTGTAGACCAGAGCGACCGAGACATCGCCATCTCCGCTGAGCCCCACGGTCGCCCCGGGAACGGGACGCTCTCGGTCATCGACCACCACACCATCGATCTCGCGTTGCCCTCCCGTCTCGATCACTCCGAGATCCCGCTGTTCGCCCGCCACCAACGGATCGATCGCGATGCGGGTTATGACCTGACCCGAGCCGCCGGTGATCAACGTGAGGGGAGTCTCCGCGGGCAACGACTGTAAGCGAAATCGCCCGTTCGGGGCGCTGACCGCAAGACCTACGCGGCGACTGTCGCTGAGGGCGATCACATTGAGGATAGCAGGCTCTCCTTTTAGAAGGACGGAACCCACGATCGTCGCCCCGGTTTTCAACTTCAGATCGAAAAGAGTCGCGTCGCTCAGGTCAACATCCAGCAGTTCGGACTGAAACCCGTCCGCCTCCACCTGCAGCCGTACTCGGCCCCGCCGGGTCACCAGCGTCGCGCTTCCGTCGTCGATGGTCGAGACCGCCCCGGTCGACAACCAGTTCTTCGTCGTCGGATCGTGCACCAAGGGATCGAGTCGCACGTCGCCCACTGGCGATCCGTCGTCCGCGGTCACGAGGACCGGTATCGCCTCCCCGCGCTCCGCGAGGACATCACCGACATCGACGGCACCGAGTGCGTGTTGCCACTCAACCGTCTTGGGCAAGAACCCGTCGGCCCGCACGACCGCGATGGTCGGCGTGCCTGTGAAGGGCTCACTACGGAAGCGGCCCTCGGAATCGAGCGGAATCTCTTCAGCCGCCATTCCCCAAAAATTGAGCTCGATCGTTGCCGGTGGATGGTCGTCGACGAAGCGGCCGACGATCCAGCTCGACGGCGTCAAGACGATCTCGCATCGGTCCCCGGTCGGGAACGCCTCGTAGCGATCGATCGGAGCGAAACTCGGGTGCTCGACGCGCAGCGACCGGTAATGATCGGGAAGACCGGCGATTCGAAAACGGCCCTCGGCATCGCTTCGCGCCTCGTAGTCCAACAGGTAGAAGCTGTAGTAGCAGTCGGGGACCGGCTGAGCCGCTTGCCCCCGGCAAGTAACCCTCGCATCGGCGACAGCGTCGCCGCTCTCGTCGACCACTCGTCCCTCGAGAACGTGCTCGTCTCGGAGGGTGACCAGAAGCTCTCCTGAGATCTTGGACAACTCCAAGAGATCCGTTGCCCCGGGCCCGTACCCGTCGGCGCCTGCGTGCAGAGCGAACTTCGCTTTCGACAATGTCAGCGCGAACCGGCCTTGCTCGTCGGCGGTAGTCCGAGCGGAACTGAGATCGTCCACACGATAGTGGCGCGGCAACCGCAACCCGGGGATCGCGCCCGGCCAGCCAACCGACACCCGAACGTTCTCCGCTGCGACCACTCGGGCGAACGGCACCGAGGCTCCGTCTTGGTTCACCACGCGACCGACGACCTTCCGGCCTGGCGCGAGCAATATACGTGAAGGAAGCTCGGAGGCCTTGAACCGCCGCGAGACGAATCCCGACCGAGCGACCATGATCTCGGTCGACGCCTCTAGCTGTTCGACGACGAATCGACCGCCGGCGTCGCTGCGCACGAGTTCTCGATCGGCCGCGGTCAAGACAGCGTCAACGATCGGCAAGAGTTCGACCGAGTCAACGACTGCTCCCCGCACCGTCGAAGCCCGCGACTGAGAGGTCGAGGCGGCGACGACGGACTCAGTTTCGTCGATCGCAGCCGTGCCGCCGCGACCCGATGCGAGATCGCTTCCTGGTCGCTCATTCGAACGTCCATGGTTGACACTCCACCAAATCCCCCCGCCGATGGCGGCTACAATCAAAACCAGCGCGACGAGTGACTTCAGTTTCACGAGAACGGCTCCGAATCCAATGAGCGACGTGGTGGTAATGGACGGTCCCGCGAGCGGCAACCCCGCATCGGCCAGAAGCACCAGCATGCCTCTGACGTGATCGGTATCCGAAGTTCGGTCGAGTCGACTCTTCAACTGGGCGAGTCCTCGCTGGGCGCGCGATTTCACGGTGGGCACCGGTGAGTCCAACCGAGCGGAAATCTCCGAGAACTCCAGCCCTTCGAAGTAGCGGAGATAGATCACGGCCCGGTACGGTTCGTCGAGCGCAGTGACGGCTTCGATGAGCACCGTGTGAAACTCGAGCATCTCGGCGTGATCGGGATACGCAGTGACGACTTCGGGCCGAGCTCCGCGGCGCTCCCAGTCATTTCGGCGAGTGCGACTCCGATGCATCTTGCGCGCAACGTTCCGCGCGATTCCCACGAACCAACCGCCGTCGCGACGAGCCTCCGGCGCATCACTGCGCTGCGCGGCCAGCCAAGTCTCTTGCACGACATCGTCGACCTCGTGGTGCTCGATGAGCAGACCACGCGCCAGCGACCGGATCTGCGGCGCCCGATCGAGCAGTGTCTCGGCGTTAGGGAATGAACCTGGGTCTGACATCGTCGTTACCGTCCTTCAGCGAATCATCCCCGCTCGGTTCGCGGAAGATGCAGCGAATCTCGAAAATTGGGACCGGGCCAAAATCGGGCATGCCCCGACCCGGCCCGCTCCTGACTTGACGGTCGGTTCCCGATAGAGTGGCCAACGGAGGCTGACATGCTTGCACGTTGGGTCCTGATCATTGGCGTGGCTGTCAGCACGACCGGCGGCTGCGACCGCAACTCGTCGCGCGTGCAACCCCAAGGAAACCGAGCCGTCGACGCCGCCTTCACGGACATGACGGCTGAAGCCGGTTTGTCGCAGTCGGTGATCCAGCCGACCAACGAAGGCGACTTCTTCATGCCGGACAGCATGGGGCCGGGAGCGGCGCTGTTTGATTTCGACAGTGATGGGGACCTGGACATCTACTGGGTCATCGGTCGGCGCGTGGGCTCTAACCACGAACCATCCAACAACACCCACCCCTCCGCCAACCGCCTCTTCCGTCAAGATAGTGGCAGCAAGTTCGTCGATGTGACGCGCGCCGCCGGGGTCGGGCACCGCGGGTATGGCGTGGGCGTGGCGACCGGGGACATCGACAATGACGGGGACGTCGATCTTTACGTGAGCAACTACGGCCCCGATGTCTTGTACCGCAACGACGGGGACGGCACGTTCAGTGACATCACACCTCAATCGGGGATCACCGATGACGAGTGGAGCACTTCGGCGGTGTTCTTCGACGCCGACGCCGACGGCTTGCTCGATCTCTACGTCACTCGTTACCTCTCCTACGAACCGTCCGTGCGTGGGCGCGACTCCGCCGGGCGTGGTGAATACCCGGCGCCGTCGGTGTTTCCGGGCGTGGTCGATCGGTTCTACGTCAATCGTGGCGATGCGATCTTCGAAGACGCGACTGACCGCGCCGGGATTCGTCTCGCGGGCAAAGGGTTAGGTGTCGTCGCCACGGACTTGAACGACGACGGACTCCCGGATCTCTACATCGCCAACGATGGCGATCCGAACTTCGCCTGGGTTCAACAGGGAGACGGTACGTTTGTCGATCAGGCATTGGAGATGGGACTCTCCGTCAACGAGTTCGGCAAAGCAGAAGCGGGCATGGGCGTCGCGTGCGGAGATGTCGACGGCGACGGTGACGACGATCTGTTCGTGACCCATCTCGTGCAGGAGACCAACACGCTCTACCGCCGACACTCCCCCGGTCGATTCGAAGACGCGACCATGACGCTCGGTCTGGCCGGCGCGAGCATAGACCGCACGGGGTTCGGCACCGCCTTCGTCGATTTCGATCTCGACGGCGACCTCGACGTGTTGATCGCCAACGGCCGCGTGCTTCGTGGCACACGCAGGTCGGGAGCGACGCTGAGCCGACACTGGGCGCCGTATGCGGAGAACAACGCGCTGTTCATCAACGACGGTGCCGGCGGCTTCAGCGCACAAGACTCGGCCGCCGGCGCGTTCGCGTCGGACTTCGACGTCAGCCGCGGTCTAGCGATCGGCGACATTGACGCCGACGGCGATCCCGACGTGCTCGTGACGAACGCCAACGGCAATCTGAAGCTCTACCGAAACCGAGCCGGCGATGGCGGGTCGTGGCTGATCGTCGAGGCGTTCACTCCAGTCCAACGCCGACTGGCCATTGGAGCAATCGTCGAAGTGCGAAGCAACACGCGGAATCAACGGCGCACGGTCACGACCGCGGGAAGTTACCTTTCGAGCAGCGATCCTCGGTGTTACTTCGGGCTTGGAAGCGACGATCGAGTCGACGAGATTCGAGTACGGTGGCCAGGCTCAACGACGTGGGAACTCTTCCCGGGAACAGCTATCGGTCGAGTCGTGAGGGTCGAGAAAGGTACCGGTCAATGAAACTCGGTTCTGTTCATCGCGCGTCGCTCGGGTTCGCCTTGTTGCTGGTCGTAGGCACCGTGATCTACGCTGTGATCTACTACCGCCCCTGGTTGCCTCTGCGCTATGGCGCAGCCACAGTGCCGACGATCGACCTAGTTTCGGCAGAGACAGCTCTCGCCAAGACGGTCCAAGCAGCGCTCGCTGGGGTCGAGGCGCATCCGTACTCGGCCGACGTCTGGGGTCAGCTTGCGACCATCTTGGATGTCCACGATCTTCGAACCGAGGCTATAGAATGCTACACGCGCGCAGCAACGCTCGATCCCTCCGACTACCGGTGGCCGTACTGCCTCGCAGTTTGCCAACGACTCACGGATCAAGAGGCCGCGGTGCAGAGCTTGCAACGTGCGGCCGAACTCGAGCCGGGCTACGCCCCGATCCACGCCTACCTCGGTGACGGATTGCTCAAACTAGGCCAGATCGATGGGGCAGAAGCGGCGTTCACCCGCTTGATCACACTGGACGCGACTCACCTGCACGGACAACTCGGTTTGGCTAAAGTCGCACTGGCCAGGGACGGACTGGCCAAGCACGGACTGGCACGAAGTCTCGCCGAAGACGCGCTTCCTCACCTACGGGCTGTGATCGCCAAGCAGCCGACGTGCGGCGAGGCGCACCGGCTGCTCGCCACTGTGTATCAACGACTCGACGACTCCGCGGCGGCTCGAACGCACGCCGAGTACGCAACGTGGTACCCGGGACCGCTCGCACTCGAGGACCCACTGCGTGAACAGCACCGCTGGACCGAAGGCGTCACCCTGCAGTGGCGACGGCTCCGCGCCCGTCGGCACGTCAGCCAACGAAAGCTCGGGCTCGTCTTGTCCGAATGGAAGGCGGGAATCGAACTCGATCCCGACTCGATCGAGTTGCAGTTGGAGCTCGCGCTCGCTCACGCGACGTCGCGCGACTCCGGCCCGGCGCACGCCGCACTCGAACGCGCCCGGAGCCTCGATCCGAACGATCCGCGGATCGCGCTCAAGCACGGGCAGGTCTTGGTCTGCCTGGGGCAAGCAGAACCGGCGGTCGAACAGTTCCGGCTGGCTCTCGCCGAAAACTCGGAGCTGCACGAAGCTAGATCTCAGCTCGGCGCAATCTTGATCGGGCTCGGGCGCGAGGACGAGGGTCTCGAAGAGTTGAGCCACGCCGCCGATCGGCAACCCCATGACGCCGACGCCCAGTTCACAACCGCGATGGCGTATCTCCGCGCGCGTCGAATGCAACTCGCTGAGCGCTACCTCGCCCGGACCATCGCCGCCGCGCCCGGTAATCTCCGCGCGAGATTCGAACACGGCGTGCTACTCGCCAAACGCGGCGAAGCGCTTCCCGCGGCCGCGGAATTCGAACGTGTCGCGGCCCTCGAACCCGCCCGAGCCGCGGTTCATCTCAACCTGGGCAAGGCGCTACACGATTGCGGAGAAGACGTGAAAGCGCGGGAAGCGTACCGGCATGGGCTCGAGCACGTCCCGGGTGATCGCAGGCTCACGCTCTCATTGGCGTGGCTCCTGTGCACGTCAACCGCGGACGATGTGCGAGACGGAACGAACGCGCGCCGGTTGGCGACGACGCTCTGCGAAGCGACGAACTTCGCCGACCCCATTGCGCTTCGAACGCTCGCCGCCGCGTGCGCCGAAACTGGCGACTACGACGCTGCGATCGAGAACGCAGACAAAGCGTTGCTGTGCGCCGAGTCGGACCGCCAACGACAGTTGCTCGAACGAGACGTGGCGCTGTACCGAGCCCGGCAGCCAGTGCGGGAGTGAGCAAAAAAAAGGTTCATCGCGCATCTGAGGGGCGAGGTATCGGCAGAGAGGGAACGGTAGCTCCGCTATCTTGTGGTTGTCACGACCATGAGACGGCAAGGAGGCTACCGTGTCCCGAGTAGAGTTTATTGAGCTGTTGGGG
>JAJFFE010000025.1 GCA_021776775.1 Planctomycetota bacterium
CTTCTTTATTATAACACCTTCTCCTTCCCTCCGCGCCGCCGCCCCCCCCCCCCCCCCCCCCCCCCCCCCCCCCCGCCACGATGTGCCCGTCTTCTTCGTCTTCGTCTCAACTCAGCCATCATCAGCTTGGCGGCCTTCGCGGTTCTTTGCGGCTTTGCGAGAAAAGGCCAAGCGACAAAACTACAACGAAGAACGCACCCAACTGCCAAGGCGCTTCATCGCTGCCAAGACCCTTCGTCCGGAAGATCAACGTTTCTTCCTGTGATCGATGTACTGAAGCGCCGCGCGAAAGACGTTCGCTTCCGGCACTGCGTGCGCCTTGCCTGGAATCACGACGCACTTCGCGTGCTTGAACTTGTTTCGCTTGTAGCCGTGCTTGAACGCCGCAATGGTGCCGGGTCTATTGCCATCGTGCTCGCCCGTGATCAGGTAGTAGCGGTTCGACTTCTTCGCTTTCGACAGGATCTTGCCGGACGGTTTCTGAAAACGGCCACGAAACCACTTCCCGGATGACTTCGACGCAGGGACGTCCTCCCACCAATCGGTTCCGTCGATCGGGATCGAACCGGCGAAGACGTCTGCATACATCAAACCCAAGCGACTCGCCATGCGACCGCCCCCGGAGAAGCCGGCGACGTAGATGCGATCGGGATCTATCGAGTACTGCTTCGTCATGTTGTGCACCGCGTCGAGAGCACGCCCCGCGCGTACCCAAGGAGTCGCGCCGTTGCCGGCCTCGTAGGGCGACACGCCGATCAGCCCCAACTTCGCGAGTTCCTCAACATGAGGGATGCGCCCGTTCGGGGACGGATCGATCCAAACCAAGAGCCCCATCGGCTTCTTCAGCTTGACCGCTTCGGGAACGAACAGGCGGTACGCTGCACCGGCGGCGGCATAGTCAACTGGAACAACACGTCCGTTGAACGTGTCCCGCGAGACCTGCTTGGAAATGGAACTCAACGGGCTACGCTCGTCAAAGGTCCGGTCGAACTCTCCGACGCGAGCGGTCTTCTCCGCTTTGTCGTCCGCTTCATCTTCCGGTGCTGCCGGTGCCTCGAGGGAGACGGAGGGCAAAGCATCGAGTTGCTGCAAGAGGGAAGCGGGCTTCGATCGATTGCGGGGGGGCGCGTCGACCGGTGGTGGCGATATCAACGTAGTCAGTGCCGAAACGAAACACACAGCGAGGTAGCCATTGATCATGGGTCCTCCTCACTGGTTGTGACGGTAGGAGTCGATTGACATCGAATTGTCATCGCAATCCGCGTCGGCCAGCGTTGACGTGTGGGATAGCGCTGACAATAATTGAAGGTGTTCGACCCACCGTGGACTCCCCTCCGAGTGCGCTTCGACCGCCCTTTTGGCGCCGAAAGTCACCGGTATGCTGCAGACTCTTCCCACGCTGTTGCTGTCCGTCGCTCTCCTACCCCTCGGTCAGCCTCCGCTCGAAGTTCATTCTCGGGCTGAACGCCATGCGAGTTCGAATCGCGAACGACTCGACGATCTGGTCACGCAGTACCACGATCTTCGCGCCGAGCACGACGAAGTCTTCCGCGAACACCAAGAGATCCCCACCGATCTGGCCGACCGCCTCGACCGATGCGTCGGTCGTATCGCGAGACACGGTAGCGATGCCGCCGAAAGTTTCTTGCTCTCGCGATTACCGGATCGCGGTCCGGTGCAAACGATCGTACTGCAGGGCTTGCTGATCAACGATCGCGAAGAACTCGTGCGCCGCATCTACAAGAAGCTCACGCAACTCGAGGAAGGTGCGTTCCTGCACTTTTGCGAGTACGTGCGTCTCGCCAGCATGAAGCACGTCGAGTTTGATCAACTCGCTCGCTGGGTGAACTCCAATCCGACGTATCGTCGGAGAGGTGTCATGGTTTACCTCGCGCGAGTCGGCACCGCCGACGCCGTTCGCTACCTGCTCGAGTGTCCACTCGTCGATCCCAAGGATGAATTCTTCAACCCGGGCTCGGCGCGGGAAACACAACACGCGCTGCGAGCGGCGTTAGCGCGGATCAAGGACGCAACGGCGAAGCAGACCATCTTGGTCGCCTTTACCGGAAAGCCTTCTCGGTACGGAAGGGGGCCGCGCGCGTTCCCGTGGGCGACCCAGGCGTCGGCGTGCCTAGCCCTCGGAGACTTGCGTTACACCCAGGCGGCCGCGGCGATTCTTCCGAAACTCGGAAGCAAGTATGAAGAGCTGGCGGTCGCCGCAGCCCGCGCACTCGGAGAGCTCCGCGAACCGCGCGCCGCCAAACCAATCCAGCGCGCGCTGAAGAAGCGACGCGGAGTCGAGTTCAAGTTGGCGGCCATGATCGCGCTCACCCGCCTGAACCCAACGATGGCGCTGCTCGATCTCATGAAACAGAGTGAATCCAGAGACTGGCGGATCCGCAGCGTCGCGACTCGCTGCCTCGGAACGATCGACATCCCGGACTGCCGACGCCGGCTACGAGTACTGCTGGGCGACGACGGTTGGCAGATTCGTAAGGCCGCCTTCGAGGCCCTCATCAAACGTCCGGACCGCGCGCTGATCGATGCGTTGATCGCCACCCTGCACAAACACACGGGTGCGCTCTTGCCCAAGGTTTACGGCACGCTCATCGATCTCACCGGCAAGGACCTGGGTCCGAGCCCAGACCTGTGGCGGGAGTACTGGAAACGCGAGCGAGAACGATTCGCCCTGGGAGAGCGCGCCGGACGAACCGGGAGCACGGCCAAGATCGCGGGCAACCCGGACCGGCCCGTCTACTTCGGGCTCGAAGTCATGAGCCACGAGATGGCGTTCGTCATCGACACCTCGGGAAGCATGCGTTGGGCGTACACCATGGCGGGGCCGAAGGGGACACGTAAGGTCCAAGGGCTAGAGATCGTCCAGCGCGAACTGTGGCACACGCTGACCAAACTCACCGAGGATCAAAAGTTCAACGTCGTCTCTTTCAATGGGGGTTTTCATCCACTGTTCAAACGCCCGCGCAACGCGACCACCAAGAACCGAGGGTTTGCGCGCCAGTACATCCAACGGCTCATCCCCGTCGGGGCGACGAACATCTACGACCCGCTCGAGAGCCTTCTGATCGGCGGCGAGGTCGACACCGTCTATCTGCTGTCGGACGGTGCGCCGAGTGCAGGTAAGTACCGCGACCCGAGACTGATCGTCGATCAAATCCGACGGATCAATGAGTACAGTCAGGTGACGATCCACGGCATTGCCCTCGGACATCGATCGACGCTGCTCGAAGCGTTGGCAAAGGAGACCGGCGGCCGCTACCTGCGGGTGGATCAGTAGGGCAGGATCCAAAAACAGCGGGAACGGGCGGGTCAACCACCGATCGGTAGCCCCACCGAGCGAAGAACGCGACGCGCCTCTTTTACTTCTCCTGGCGATAGCATTCGGTAGTTGCCGTCGCAATAGACAGCGACGGGGCCTCGTCCGGTCACGACCCCGCGATCGAACGACCAGTGCTCTGAGTCATCGATGGTCAAACCGAGCGCGGGCTTGTGAGCGTACTCGTGCTTCTTCCATGACGACCGGGGTTCTTCGAGCGTCGACAAGAACGCTCGCAATTTCACACCTTCACGGCTTGTGCCGGTCGGTGGTTGAAATTTGAGACATCTCCACGCGACCCACACCGTCGCATCTTCGTTCGGTCGTTCGTGGGTGATCTCCCACGCCACGTTGGCGACACCGATGAGCAGCCCAACGCTGATGGCCAGCTTGAGAACGCGCTTCTGTTCTCGCGTCACCCGATGCGCCGCCCAGAGTCGAAGAACTGCTGGGCGAGCGCGGCGGGGTCGAACGGGGTTGCGTCGACGAGTTGCGCGACGGCGTCCATCTCGGCCGTGTCGAGATCACGAACTTGGACCGTGTTCTGGGGTGGCGGAATCCTGGGGGTAGGGACGTCGAAGCCGACCGAGTGCAAGAAAGGTACGACGCCGTCCGGCGCGTTCAGCTCATCGACATCAACCTGGAGAAACTGCACCGGCTGATCCGCCAGTAGTAAGCGGTAGTACTCGGCCCGGGTTCGCATCTCGCACACATACCAGAGGCAAAGGCCCAACCAGCCACGCGGCAAGAGCACGGCGGGGTCGAGGATTTTCTTGGGGTAGTCGGGGTCGAGGTACCACAACCACATGTTGCCCTTGTTGAGGAAGTCGTAACGACGAATCAAACTGCAGACCGTCTTCGTCACGTCGCGCCGAAGATCGACGATCAGCACGTCGACCCCTTCGCTCGTCAGACGGGTCAGGTTTTCCAACAGCCCGGCCTTCGCCAGCTGGTGCGACGTCTCGACGTAGAGAGAACACTCCTTGGCCGCGATTCGCGCAAACTTCTGCGCCCAGAACCGCTGCACTTTGACAGTGTTACCGAGCGCGTTGAACTGCGTGAGATCCGACAGGTCCGGAGAGTCCACGCCGAACCCGGCGTAGCTCAAGATTTCATGGTGGCACTCCGCCCCCGGGACATTCAGGCGAAGCAACTCGGCGAGGTAAGCGGTACCGCTGCGACCGGTCGTAATCGTGAACAGAGCGCGCGTAGGCATAGGCTAGTCTTCTCTCGGAACGAGCGTCGACAGATCCGTCGCCAACGCGCGGTCGATACCGTCGCGAATACTCTCGTGACTGAGAAGGGTGTCGAGGAAGCGGTCGAGGATCACCAGGTCGCCGTCCGCGAGCGCGTTGATTTTTCGCGTCAGCTTGAGCGCGACCACGACTCGGTCGATCCCACCGACGAGGAGCCCGGCCCGGCCACCCACCATACCGAGCGTGCTGATATCTAGTCCCGCCTCGGCAAACGCGAGCAGGCACTCGCGTCGCGCGAGCTGCAACCTCTCCGGATCGGCGGTCTCCATGCCCGATTCGAACAGCACCCGGGCATCGGCGAAACGCTTGGTCGGCCCCACGAACGGAATCATGAGCACCGCCATGCGCCCGACCTTGGCCGCCTGAGTCACTTCAGCGTCGGGGTCCTGGGCAATCTTGTCGAGCAACGCGTCAACTTTGGCACCGGCCGCGTTGATATCGTCGCCGTGCTCGTCGATCAACCGAGCGCTGTACGCCTTGAGTTCAGCGAGGGAGTTCTCGCTCCACCCTCTGCCTCGAATCAGTAATGTCTTGCCGGACTCGATGGCGTCGTGACTCACCTGCCGAGTCTTGTCGACGGCGTTCTTCGCGGCGTCGCTCGCCTTCTCTTTGGCAGAACGAGCAGACTCCGCGTCGCAGCCAACGGTGGCCATGGCGGCGAACAGTGCGATGACGAGTGTGGTTCGAAACAGAACGGCACCTCCTTGAGTATGGATTCTCGCGGAAGGATACGGTGCGTCAACGGCAAGGAACTCGCTCAGGGGGTGACACGGGTCCCATTGGATCAACGAACGGCCGTACATCCGCTAGAGGTCGCAATCCGGGGGGCTTGGGACTATCTGGTTGGATTCTCTCGAAACGCGACGGGCGCCATTTCGTTAGTCGCGCTCCAACGAGAGCGCTTTCGAACTGTCGTGGTCGATGATTATCGCCACGATCGCGTCGGGACCTCTATCAGGGGCGCTCCTACCTGTTACTATGGTTGCGATTTCCAGAGTATCCGAAACAAGGCGATCCCTCCGTTGCCGGACGGCGAGAGCCACACGCCACGACTTCCGAATTTGAAGGTTACGACCGTGTTTCCCAAGCATGTCAGAAACGCCTGGCGACAACTCCGCGTGGAGTATGGCCTGCACCGTCTTCATCAGAAGAACGTCAAAGCGGCTCAACAGTATCGCGGCAAGACGGGCCAGAAGCTTCAGCTCGGGTGCGGCCCGCGACTGAAGGAGGGGTGGATCAACGTCGATCTCATTCCGCAGGCGGACCTCATGTTGGACTTACGCGAGCCGCTGCCGTTCGATACGGATAGCTGCTCGATCGTCTACGCCGAGCACTTCCTGGAACACGTCGACTATCCGGGGCCGGCCTCAGAGCTGTTGAAAGAGTGCGCACGCGTCCTCTCTCCGGGGGGGACCATTAGCCTTGCGGTTCCCGATATCGAGCTCGTCATGAAGTCCTACGTCAACGGCGGCGACGACAAGTACTACGACGCACAACGTCGCTGGCACCCGGACTGGTGCGTGACTCAGGCCGAGCATGTGAACTACAACTTCCGCCAAGACGGTCAGCACCGATTCGCCTACGACTTCGAGACGTTGGCGCGCCTGGTGACCGAATGCGGCTTCACCGATGTCAAACGACGCGAGTTCGACCCCGAACTCGACAGCGAAGACCGGATCACCGGCTCGCTCTACATCGAGGGCCGACTGCCGGAGTAGCCGGCGCGCATCCCCGAAAGCACGCGGCCACGAAAACACGCAGCCGCCTCCTGAACCAGTGACGTCGACGACCCGCGTCGTGCGGATCGCCGACGTTTCTCATCCGGGCGCGCTCGGTCGCGACTCCCCGGTGACACCGAGAAGCTCCCGCGTTTCACGGCCGCCCCGGTCTCCGTCGCCTCCCCGACCAGCACAGCGCGGCCATTCGCCCCAACCTCTTCCAGTTAAAAGGCTTTCGGGCGTCGACGGCGCTCCACCGCTCGCGCCCGGCCCCGAGACCCGCCACCCCTCGATCAACCTTCCGAAGAATCTTTCGAAAACGGGGAGATACCCGCCGCCGCACCGTGCTTGAACCCTTGGAGTCGTCGTCAGAGGACGCGATTCCACGGCGCCTGGGCTCTGGCTGCGCCGGTTCAATCTCCCTTGGCACCGAACGGTTCGGGCCAGTTCCGTGGAAGGACTCGAGCGATGCTCGCGAAACTCATTCGCACTGCGTTCCATCTGTCATTGATCGGATGCGTGCTGATTCTAGGTTCCCCCCAATCCGAGGCTGGGAACATCTACCTCAACGGTCACGACATTCTGCTTCACGACGGACAGGCGGGTTACGACAGCGTCATCTTGGACTACCTGCGCTGCGCCGGCACTCCCGACGAGACTCCGGCGGCGAGCTACAGCATTGCCGTGCTCGGCTCTGGCGTCGGACAGTGGGGTTGGTCGGACGTTCCCGGCTTCAACGACCAAGGGTCGAAGCCTGGCTACGCCTCGACCACGTACTACGACACCAACGACTTGATCAGTAGCACGGTGAGTTGGGCGACTGTGCTGTCGCACGACGTTCTGGTGATCTTGTCGCATACCAGCTGCGGCGGTTGCGACATGGACTCCGCCGGCGTCGCCGAAATCAACGCGAACTCCGCGGCGATCAGTACCGCGTTCAACGGCGGTATGGACCTCTGGGTCAACTCGGGCGCGTCCGAGGCCACCTACTACAACTTCTTGCCGCCGGCCTTCGCCACCTCTGGTCCGTCGATCAGCGGATCTTCCGGCTTCGTCGCCACTCCGGCCGGCGCTTCCATCGGCATTGTGTCGTCGATGATCAACGGCTACGCGACGCACAACCGGTTCGACGGCTTTTCGTCGGCCCTGACGGTCATGGAAGTGCGACCGACCGCGACCGGGCTCGAAGAGACCATCGCGCTCGGTGCCAAGAACATCACGCTCGGTTGCCTCGATATCAGCAACGAAACGATCCTGTGCGATCCAGACGTCCCCGGAAAGTACATCTACACGTTCGACCTGACCAACAACTCCGGCCTCGACGCTGAGCAGATCAAGCTGTTCGCGAAAGACCAAGACGGTGACGGCGCGCCGGACTTCTCGGTCGACCCGGACACTTTCACGACGTCGCTACCCGACGGCGCGACGGTCACGCTGACGACCTGCGTCGAAGGTGTCGCCGAAGGTGCCGAGATCTGCTTCGAGATTTGGCTACTCACGGCAGACTTCGAACAGTGCTGCGTTCAGTGCCACTGCACCCGCGCACCCGACTGTTGCCACACAATTTTGGACGCGACGATCGACTGCGTGGCCGGTGCCACCGGTGAGTGGATCTACACGTTCAATTTGCAGAACAACGCGTCCTACCCGATCGACCGCGTGTTCCTCTGGCCGGCTGGATCGTTCAGCATTGCGCCGAACGAGTTCCTGCTCTCTCCGATCCCGTCCGGTGGTACGACTGGAACCTTGTCGGTCGTCATCTCCGGCGCTTCGGCCGGCGACGTGGTCTGCTTCGACGTCAGTATCCACAACTCGATGACCAGCGAGTGCTGTAGCGGCGGCGTGGTCTGCGTGACGCTGCCGGACTGCGACGGTTGTGACGTACCCGATCGGTGCCACGTTCCGCCCATGACCGCGATGTGCTTCGACCCTCCGGGCACTCCGTTCATCACCGGCATGTTCACCCTGACGATCTGTAACAACTGCACCGACGAGCCGACGGCATTCGAGTACTCGTTCGAAGCGGCGTCGGACGCCGACTGCCCGACTCCGTACGTCTCCTCCGCAGACTTCTCGCCGTCGTCGGGAATCACGCCGGTGCTCGGCCTCGGCGAGTGCATCGAAATCCCGATTACAGTGACGAGCGATCTCAGCATCTTCCCGGGTGGTGAATGCTCCTGCTTCCACGTTCACGTCCTGAACCTCACGACCGGAATCTTGATGGAGTGCGAAGGTAAGCTGCGTGCACCGGATTCGGTGACGGCCAAGTTCATCGGGCCGGACCCACTCGGCGTCGCGTTCCCGGAGATCGCCACACTGACGTTCGAGATCGAAGACTTCTCCGGATCTCTCGACACGGTGGACTTCGAACTACTGACCGACACCGGACTCGCTCCGATCGCAAGCGTAGGCGGCCTGGCACCGGGCACCAGCTTGATTTCCTCGGTGCTGATCGACTCGGCGACAGGAACCGGAACCGTATCGGTCGAAGCCCGCTTCACCGACCACGAACCGTTCGTCTTCTACGACATCATCTTGATGGTCGCACCGGGAGGTGGCGGTGGTCCGCTCGAGGCCGTCGACTCTCAGGCGATTCGCTCGGTCATTCCGGCCGACTGTAACGCCAACGGCGTCGCGGACGACATCGACATTATTCTCGGGACCAGCCTCGACGTCGACGGTGACGGAGTGCCGGACGAGTGCACAGGTGGTACGTCACCGGCCACCGCGGGACCCGCGTTCATTCGCGGAGATTCCAACAACGACGGATCGTTCAACGTCGGCGACGTCGTTCACGTCTTGACTGCCGCGTTCGAAGGTGCACCCACGTCGTGTACCAGCGCGGCCGACGCCAATGACGACGGAATGATCGATATCAGTGATCCCATCACCATGTTGGAAGCGTTGTTCGGAACACTCGGGGATCTCCCCGGACCGTTCCCGAGCTGCGACTCAGAGATCACGCCGGACGCCCTGACCTGTGAAGGATCGTCCTGCGAGTAAGGTGAGTTTGGGAGCTTCGGCGCCGCGTCGAAGCTCCCACTTTTTCTTCCAACCATGAATGGCGATCCGATGTTGAAACGACTACTGGGAGCGCTGAGTCTCGCGTTCCTCGCCCTGCACGGCGCCTTCGGGCAGGTCGATCCTGGCGAACCGTGTGGGGCGGTCACCGTGATGGAGATCGAATGCGACCCGGCAGTCGTCGGCAGCTACACGCTGACGATCGACGTCACCAACTCGTCAGGCGTCGATGCCGAACGCATTCGCCTGATCGCAGAAGACTCCGATACCGACCTCATGCCTGATTTCGATTTTGTGCCCGAAACGTTCGTGGGCACGGTTCCCGATACGACCACTACGACGCTTGCGACGCAGATCGTCGGAGCGAGCGGCGACGTTATCTGCTTCGACGTCTGGTTACTGGACGCAGACTTCGATCAATGCTGCGTGCTTCACGTCTGTATCGAGTTACCCGACTGCGACGGCGAGCAGGAGTTCATCCGTTGCGACTGCAACCGTGACGGCGCCCCGGACATCGCGGACGCCATCTTCATGCTCAACCTGCTGTTCTTCGGTGGAACGCCGACGTGCTACGACGCGTGTGATTCCAACGACGACGGCGGCTTCGACATTGGCGATCCGATCCACTGCTTGACGACGCTGTTCGCGGGCGGACCTCCGCCCCCGGCCCCCTTCCCCAACTGCGGGACGGATCCGACGGCGGACAGCCTCGACTGCGATTCGTTCGCCGCCTGTCCCTAAGAATCTCAAGACCAACCAAACACTCAGCCGCCCCGGTTTCCTCGAACCGGGGCGGTTCTTCGATGGGTCACCGAAACAACTTGCGACTGTTTTGCGCCGACCGGGTCACGACCGCCGGCGGTTCCGGATTGGGTGGTAGTTCAACCCACGCCGGAAAGGCAGATCATGAAAGTTCGTCTTCTCCCAATCGCCCTGCTGCTTTCGACCGCCATCGGTTCCGCCCACGCCACCGAAGTGAGCGTCCACCTCGACGCAACGATCACGGCCCCTGGCTGGGTTTCACAAGTGGTCCGTCCGCAATGGACGGCTACCCCGATGTTCGGATGCACGACGACCACCGAGTTCTCCAACTGGACAACGTGCACTCCGCCGATCCTGCTGGTCTGCAAGAAGACGGTATGCCGCACTCCGGTGTTGGCGACTCCGTTCGCCAGCTGGGACGAGACGACAACGTTTTCGGACGACTGCTTCTACTGCATCGACTTTCCGGACTGCTGTGACATCACCTTGCCCGATATCCTCGACTTCGACGAAGTCGAGTTCTCGGAGTGCTCGCGTAGTCCCGGTCAGATCGATCTCCACCTCGAGCACAGCCTGACCGCCTTGACCGCCACGCTTCCGACCACCGGTACCAGCGTCGCCACCGCGATGCGCGAAGTACGCGCTCGGTTCCTGCGAGCGGGCACCGTCGGGCTGGCGGACTTCTCCTTCATGGTCGAGATCTCGGGAGTGAGCGCCGGGTACTTGCGCGAGGCCGCCACCATGGGCGACGCGCGCCTCATGATCGAGATCGAGAGCCCGCAACTCGGCAAAGTGTTTCGCTCGGCGGTGGTCGTCTCCCCCGACGGCTTCACGGTTCGCGGTGACATCCCCGAGAGCGACTTCGACTACGACGAAGCGTCCAATACGCTCTCGCTCCCCAACGGAAGCTACCCCGTCCCGGTCCCCCCGTTCGCGGGCAACGCAGTTGAGTTCGACATTCGCTACACGCTCGAGACGCGACGCAACTGGGACCGCAACGGTAACGACCGGCCGGACGCACTCGATATCGAACTCGGCGCCAGCCTCGACAATAACGTCGACGGCATTCCCGACGAGTGCCAACTGTTCGGCGTCGTCACCAACGCCACCGGCGACGCCACCGTGCACGACACCAGTTCTGCGACCGGCCCCGAAGTCACAGTGTCCAACATTGGATCGAGCGGGCTAGATGGCGTCTGTATCCAACTCCCCGCTTCGAGTTACCTCGGGTTCCGCAGTGGCGACGCGCAGTCCGACGATCTCGGGCTCAGACTCCTGGTGACCGATCCGACCGGGCCGGGCCCACTCGCTAGCCTCCTGCTCGAACCGACGGCGGGCGAAACGATGACAGTCACGCCGTGGTTCGCGGTCGACGCCAGCGACTACTCGGTTCGGTTCGACGGCGCGCAAGTTCCACCCGGAGCACTCGCCGCGCTCGAGTACGCGCGCTGTTCCGGTGCGCTGGTCATCGCGCTCTTGCCCGACAAGTTCTCGGTGGACTGCGACGCAACGCGGGTGACGTATCGGCTGGAGTGGGACGACGCCGTTTGCTTCACCGACGTGACCGGCCTGTCGCACGAAATCAACGTGCTCGAACTCGTCTCGATCCCTGGGCAACCCGACCCGAGCTCGGCCATGGTTGATCTTCTGCTCGCGGGTCCAATCTCTAGCGGCTCGAGCTCTAACTATGCGATAGCCGGCATTGAGACGGCGCCGCCCACTTGTGCGGATCCGTTCGTGCGCGGTGACGTCAACGGCAGCGGCACGGTCACGTTCGCTGACGCGGTCGCCCTACGCCTGTTTCTCGCCACCGGCGCACCCGTGCCCGACCCGATCGAGACCGGCGACTTCGACGCCGACGGAGACGTCACGATCATCGACCTCACTCAACTCGTGCAGTTTCTAGTCGGTGTCGGTGCGCCCCCCGCCGCTCCGTATCCTGTCGCCGGCTGCCCGTAGCGGGGGTTAGCAGCGCTTCGTCTGGAGTTCAAACGTCCCCAGCAACAACGTTCCGGTTTAGACCCTTGAAGGCGTCAATCGAAACGGACTTGCTGGCGGACGTCTCCCCGGCGTGGCTCTCTTCGCTGAGCGGCGGGAACCGTGACAGTCTTGATCAATAGTTCCAAGGAGCAAACGCGCTGCATCGTGCAAACGATGCTGCGCAACTTGCTTGGTCTGGTGTTCGAGCCACGCCACGATGCGCATCGATTTCGCCCTTTTGCAGCAGCACGCAAGCGACGATACGCTGTTTTATCCAACGCCATTCGTACGAGCAGAGATTTGACCGTCGGTCGAAGTTGGGGTAGACCAGGTATCCGTCCATATCGAGAGGAGACTCAATGGCACGAAGTTTTATGCTGCTGACCGTGTTTCTCACGGGCTGCGCATTTACCAATATCCCCGTTACGTTACCGACGGCAAAGCTCGATCCTAGTGTGAGCGGAGGACGCGGGCGCGCCGTGATCATCGACGCGTCGTTCAACGACAAACGTCCCACCACGCTCCGCGTCGGCATGCAAAAAAACGGTTACAACATGGACACCGCGGACGCGATCTGCACGGAGGATCCGGGACCGTGGATCGCGAAGCGTATCGCGGAAGAGCTCGCCGCGGCGGGCTTCGTGGTGAGCACGGCCGGGAGCGGGACGGCTCAAATCGAACAGCCCGCAGAGGCGTCGGAAGCGCCGCGTTCCGTCGAGGAGTTGCTAATACTCAATTCGACAAACTCCGAGTGGGTCTCAAAGAAGATCACGACGTCTGCCGGCCCCGTCCCGCTTCGCGTCAGTGGCGAATTGCGACAGCTCTTCATCGAGCCAGTCATCGGCTTCTGGACCATGTCCCTAGAAGCGGATCTCTCGGTCGCGATCACGGTGAGTGCGTCGGGGATAACTGCAAGTCGAACGTTCTACGTCAAAGGTACGCGTAAGGCGTTCGCGTCGACCAAGGGGCACTATCGCGTCGCTCTCGAACGCGCTACCGAGGAACTCGTCCGCAACGTCGTCGTCGCTATCGTGGAACTCGCGGATCGCGAATCGGCGTCGAACGCCGATCGGCAACCGCGAAGTTCCGAACTAGCGTGGACGATGAATATTGACTCGGAAGGAGAACAGAAATGAAGCGCCTTCTAACTCTGGGGCTACTGACAGTTCTACTGACCACCGTGGGTTGCGGGCGACACTTCGTCATCAAGCCAAAGGAATTGCCCGAGCACAACGACGCGACGTGGAAGATCGAACGCGACACGGACGGGTAGATAGCGACGCGGCTACTTCGACGGACGAGGTCCCTCTTCGAACGCGTTCGGAGGGATCTCGACCGTATCGCGGTCGGTGACGAGTAGCGCCGCAACCCGGTTCGCGACCGCGAGCGACTCGGCTCGGGCGCCACTGACGATCAACGCCGTCGCCCAGCCGTCCGCTTCCAGGGCGGTGCTGGCTCGAACGCAACACAGCTTCACCGGCGATACCACGGGCCGTCCGCTGGTCGCCGAGATCAAATGTTGATCGTTGCGGTACGACCCACTGGTCGCCAGCGCTTCGTCGTTGATGGTGACCGTACGAATGGGCTCGCCCGGGGCGACTCTGTCGATCGGCGCCGGACTCTCGATCGCCACCCGCCACCGACCACGCGCCCGCATCTCTCCCCCGACTTCGATCAAGTATTCTTGGGGCCCGCCTAGATCGATGAACTCGGCGAGACGGTCGGCGGCGTACCCTTGCAGTAGCGACCCGAGATCGATACGCACGTCGGGGTGATCCTTGCGCAGCGTCTTCCCGTCTCGATCGAGCGTCAGCCGGTGCCACCCGGTGAACGCCAAGAGTCGCGCGATCTCGTCGTCCGCCGGGGTCGACCGCTTCCCGGACGGTCCGGCACCCCAAGCGTCGAGCAACGGACCGATGGTGATGTCGAACGCCCCGTCGCTCTTCCGGCTCAGAGACAGGGCGTGATCGACGAGAGCTAGCAGCTCGTCCGAGAGTTCTAGGGGAAGCGTGGTGCGACTCTCATTGAAGTGCGTCACTTCGGAGTCGGCGCGCCAGGATGAGAACTCCGCTTCGATGCGTTCTAGCTCATCGGCGAGCGTGTCCTGCAGCCCGTCGGACGCGGACGGTTCGCCGCGGAGATCGACACTCCACGACGTGCCGAACGCTTGACCTCGAAAGTCGGCGGCGGTGACTCCCTGCGTCGCACGCTGGGTGTGCGGCTCGGAGGAACTTCCACCGGTTGAGAGTGCACCCGGTGAATGTGCGTAGTACGAACCGGCGACGATCAACAACAAGAGAGCGACGGCGTCTCGACGACCGAACCGATCGTTCGCTCCCCGCGTCCGGAGAAAACCGAACAGCGCACCAGTGGGACAGGCGAAACGGCAGTACGCCATCGGTTCGAAGATCGATGCGAAGAGGCCGACGCCGGCAATCACCGCAGACACGAAAGCGAGCGCCCCCAGACTCCACGCGTCGAACGGCTCGAGTGTCGACAGCTCGAACCGCGGAGCAAAGAACGCGATCAAGAACGCCGTCGCCAGCAGTACTCCGGGTAGCTTCCTGAGAAGAGAACGGACGCGCGGCGAGATCCGCACACGCAAACGTCTAAACGATCCGAGCCACTCCTGCACCGCACCGTGCGGGCAGACGCTGTGACAGTACAGTTGGCGGCCACTCCCCCACGGAATCAACAATGCCACGGCCACGAGGCCGATCACCACCGGGGCGCCAGCGATCGGGACGCCATGCCTCGCCCATCCGGCCAGCAGCGCGATCGAAATCAAATCTCCGAGCACGAGACCCAACGCGACGACGATCACGACTTGCCACGCGCGCCGCACTCGACGCCGACCGGACCACCGGCCGAACGTCATCACCGTGGCGCCGATCAAGATTGCAAGGAGCCCCAGTGAACGGCCGGTGATCCACGTCGCCGTTGACTCGCCATCGCTCGATTCGAGCTGGCGCAACCGTTGCCGAATCCCATCTGCAACCGCGAAGCTGGTCTGCGTGGCGCCGGAAACCCCTTCGATCCCCGCCCGCTCGAAGTCGAGCGACCCCCACTCCGACACAGTCGGTCCGGTCAATCGCGACAAGAAGTCATCGTCGCGAATGCGATCGACATGCTCCGGGGTATCGAAGCTGTCGCGTAACCGCACCGCGACGACCGCTTGTCGGCTGGCGTCCACGGCCACCAACACATCGGTCGGACCGCGGTAGCCACGAATGTTGTCCGCCACCGGAGAGGTACGCAGAACGTAGCCCAACACGTCACCGTCGCCGTCGGTGACGGCGATCCACGGTTTGCTGACATCGGTTACTGGGAGAGTTTCGTTGCCGAGTTGTGCCGCGCCGAGATGCGCAGCACCGCGAAACAGCGGGACCACTTCCTCGAGCGCGATACCATCCGGGAAGCGGTGCGATCGACCGCCACCCGCGAGTCGACGTTCGACCGCTTCCGTCATCGCCATACTGGTCAGGGTCGATCCGGCCACCGCGTCGATCGCCAAGGGCTGCCCTTGGTGGGGGCTCCACCGCTCGAAACCGCTCCAGAACCGCGTCGCGCGAAGAACGTCGATCACGTGAGCGTCTGTATCGGCACTCGCCATGAGCGTCACCGCGACGATGCGCTGCGAGGGGTCCAACGCGACGAGCAAATCGTTGGGGCCGGTGTACCCGACAAGATCGTCGGTACTCGGCGACGTGCGAACGAGTGATCCCAGAAAGGTACCGGTGACGGCGAACACATCGACCAAACCAAGTGCCGGGTCTCCCCGCCTCATGCGGCTCGCGGTCGGAAACAGGAGCTGCGCATCAGCAAGTGTCACGCTAACCACGGGAAGCGCGCGACGCGCCGGCGAGTGGTGAACCAACGCCAACGCCAACGCCACGACGGCCAGGCGAAACAACCGTACAAACCAAGGACGCAAGGTCACTGCACCTTCAGGAGTTGAACGGCGTCGGCGTGGACATGCCCTTCGACACCTGCGGCCGAGAGAACGATCGAACACGGTCCGGCGGCGAAGTCGAACTCGCCCACCAAATGAAACAGCTCGGCGCCAGCCGTCGTTGTCGAGTTGGCCGAGGCGATCGATTGATCGATACGTAAGCGAAGTGGGCGCGCGTCGTGGCGTTCGATCGTGCAGCGCACCGCCCGCCCCCGGTTCTCGTGAGGAACCCAGGCGATGTTCACTCGGTAGCGGCCCGCTTCGCGAATATCCAACGAGAACCGCGCCGTCGCCTCGGACCGTGGCGCCGCGTATCGGTACCCTTTGCCGACGTACGGCGAGAGACCACCGCGTAGCCAAGACCCCGTGAACTCGGCGTGCGCGTCATCGACGACGATGCCCGGTAGCGACGCGACGGCGATCGACACTCCCGGTTTCGGCTCCATGCCGTCGACTTCGTCCTGCCCCTTGGTTCGGTAGCCGCGCACTCGGCCGATCGACGCGTCGCGGAGCAGGTCGCCGGTCAACGTGGCTCGACGCATCGCCCCCGGCTGCTTCAGGAGTTCGATCAGCGACCCGAGGTGGTCGGCGTACACGGCGCGAGGAAGGGCGTCGTGACGAACGCACAGGTACGCCGCCTTGCCCACCACCTCTCCCATCATGCCGCACGTCCGCATCACTCGAATGGTGCCCAACGCTTCGTGGGTCACGCTGATGCAGCGCCCGGCCATGAACAGGTTCGGAATGTTCCGTGAGTAGAAGCAGCGGTACGGAACGGCATATCCTTCGTCGCGATCGACGCCGGCGCCAAACTCCGCCCGAGAGATGAACGGGTTGTCCGGGAACTTCTTGGCGTACCGTTCCTTGGGATAGTGCAGATCGATGTCCCACGTCGTGGTCACGCAACCGTCGGGGAAGTCGCGCTTGGCGACAATGTCTTCGCTGCTCAAGACGACGTCCCCCCGCAACAGCCGCGACTCGCGAGTGCCGCCGACATGGGCGACCCATTCGAGCGACGCTTTCGGGTGCTTGCCGCTTCGCTTCAGCGCGCTGAACGCTCCGTAGACCGCGCGCAGGTTCCAGTCTCGAATGTGCTCGAGATCATCGATCGGGTGTTGATCGAACCCGGACTCCCAGAACCACTCCCCTTTGAAGAACGGTCGCCCTTCGATGCGGGAACGACTACCGGGCGTCCTGGGGAAGTCACCGACGGCCAGCGGCAACGCCCACGGAGTCTCGGGCCACGTCGCCGCCTGATCAGAGTTCTGCCAGTACCACATGTTCGACATGCCCATGCGGCCGAGTGGTTTCACTTCGAAGTCCGCCCCCGCGAGTGCGCCGATAGTGCCGTGCCCCGTGCAGTCGGCAAACAAGACGCCGCGAAAACGTCGCTCGATTCCCGTGCGGACTTCGAGCGCGGTGACCGACGTGATGCGACGTGTCGTGTCGACGGAGACATCACGCGCGAAGTGGCCGAGGTAGAGATCGAGTGTCGGCTCCCGCCGACAGACGGCCTCTTTGAGAAGGTCGCCGTAGTGATCGGCGGCGCCGGGGCTATCGGGCGCGTGATCGGCAAACTCTTCGACGATCTCACCGATGTGCGGGTACCGGCCCCTCATGGTGCCACCGTTGGCCCACACCCGGATCTCACTGCTGCCATTGCCGCCGAGTACCATTCGATCTTGAATCAAAGCGACGCGAAGCGATTGGCGCGCGGCCGACAACGCGGCGGCGACTCCGGAGTATCCCCCGCCGACGACCACCAAGTCGTATTCGAGGTCGATCGGCGGAGCGTTGACGCCGATCCAACGGCGACGCGCCGTATGCAGCGCCTTTCCGGTCGGGGGAGGCTCGCTGCTGGCGCTAAGCAGAATGGCGTCACACCGCCCGTTGAATCCGGTGAGATCTCGCAACGACAGCATGTGCGCGCCCCGCGTCAGTTCGACCTCGCCGCCGGACTGCCAATGCCACTCGGAAGAACGGGTGCCGAACTCGGTGGTGAGCAACTTCTTGTCGATACCGATGCAGAAGCGACCGGGAGTACCGGGAGCGTTCCAGCGCGCGACCCAGTCCTTCGTACGAACCCAAACGTGGTACGTCCCCGACTTCGGCACGTCGATTGTCGTCTCGGCGTCGGTCACCGGCCGTCCTAAACCGTGAGCGAGTAGGTACGGAGAACCCACCGTCAACGTGGTCGCCGTGTCGATCGACCAGCCGCCGAGTTCGCGGAAGGACTCCGCTTCGACGAACACGTCCTGCGCGTTTGCGGGGCCTGCCAGGACCCACCACGCAAGCACCGCGACGATCAAACGCATGGAATCCCCACATTCTCTTGGCCCGGATCATTCATCCAGCGAAGCCGCGAGCCCACCCCGCGAAGAACCATAGTAGAGAGATGCGGCTGTGCGGGGCACGATGTTCGGCAATTCGCGCTCGACGTCGGCCACGAGAATCACCACAATCCGCGCCCCCCGTTGGCCCGGAGTGACGTTGCCCGACCCCATTGACCACGCTCGAATCCGTTCCAACATCCCCAAGATCCTGTTTCTGAACAGTCTATGGATGTTTCTGATCGTGATGCCGGTTGTCGTTCCGTTTCTCAGCCAGCACGGGCTGAACATGGAGCAGATCTTCCAGCTTCAGGCGATCTTTGCCGTGTGCGTGGTTCTGTTCGAAGTCCCGTCGGGCTACCTCGCCGATCTGTTCGGTCGACGACGTTCACTGATACTCGCCGGCTTGTTTCACGGCGCCGCCTTCACGGTCCTCGCGGCGAGTCAGGACTTTGCAGGATTCGTCGTCTTTCAAGTATTGGCCGCCCTCGGCAACAGCTTCTTCTCCGGTAGTGACGTCGCGCTCCTGTACGACACCGAAGAAGCGCTCGGAAACCAGCACGACACAACGCGAACGCTGGGTCGCAAACTGTTGTGGGCACAAGTCGGTGAGACGATCGCCGCTCCGCTCGGCGGCGCCCTGGCCATCGCCGGGCTTCATTGGCCAGCCGCGATCAACGCTGGAGTTGCATGGCTCCCCGTCCTCGTGGCGTTCACTCTCGTCGAACCGCCGCAAACCAAAGCGAGCCTGCACCACGGAAAAAACTTCCGGCGTCTACTTGGAATTCTGTTTCGTCACTCACCGCTCCTACGGTCGACAATGCTCGCGCTCATCGCTTACGGCTTAGCGACACTGCTCGCCGTCTGGGCGTTTCAGGGGTACTGGATGAGTCTCGACGTGCCACTCGGTTTGTTCGGGGTGATCTGGGCTGGCTACAACCTGACGGTGGCGCTGGTCGGCCGCGTCGCTCACCGGTTGGAGCTCAACTTCGGGGCACAAGCCATCGTGATAACCATCGGCCTCTTGCCGATCGTCGGCTACGGAGGCATGGCGCTCTTCGCAACCACTGCGCTTCCGACTTGGGTCGCCATCGTGGGCGGTGTATTCGCCGGGTTTGCGTTCCAAGTGGGTCGTGGTCTCAATCAAGTGGTGATCAAGGGTGCCATGAACACGCGCGTTCCGCGCGAGCTTCGCGCTACGGCGAACTCCATTTCGAGTCTCGGCGTGCGAATTTTCTTCGCGTTCCTCGGCCCACTGATGGGTTGGTCATTCGATCGAAACGGCTATGCGGTCACGTTCAGCGGCTTTGCGGCGCTCTTCGCAGTGCTCTTTGTCACGGTGGCGATACCGCTCGTGCTCGCCGTCGGGCGCCCGGAGCCGACCGCCGACGAAGAACCCGTCGCCTAATACCGGCAAACCGCGAGATTTCCGGGGACGCCCCCCAGCCCGTCGGTATCGTGATGATGACGGTTCGGCCCCTCTGCCGATCGAACGGGAAACGAAGGACGCTTTGGCTCCAGATGCCACCGAGATTCTGACCGATAGCGGGCGTTGGTTGCGCTCACTCGCCCAAGGCGTTCTCCGAGACGCCGACCTGGCCGAGGATGCGGTGCAGGAGACGATGCTTCTCGCCATGGAGAAGCCGCCACGCGAAGCCGGGTCGCTGCGGGCGTGGTTGGCGAAAGTCGTTCGATCTCGCGCGCTACTGGAGCTGCGAAGTTCGCGACGGCGGAATCGGAGGGAGCGCCTCACGGCCCGGCCCGAGCTGATCCCCGACGCGGACGACGTCGTCGAACAGCTCGAAGTGCAACAGCAAGTCACCGCAGCCGTGCTTCGCCTCTCCGAGTCGCAGCGCCAAGTCATCACCCTGCACTACTACCACGAACTCCCCGCTGTCGAGATCGCGTCTCGTCTCGGCGTGCCAGCTTCCACCGTGCGAAGCCGCCTCGCCCGCGCTATTGCCGCCATTCGCGCCGACCTCGATCGCGAGTTCGGGGACCGCCGAGCGTGGAGTCTACCGCTGGCCTCTCTGACGCTGAGCCAGAGTGCATCGGCCACCGCAACCGCAACCCTCATCGCAACCATCTCCGGAGGAGTGATCATGAAGAAGCTCTTCGCCGCTCTCGCAATCGCAGCTGCGATTCTTCTGAGTTATCAGCTCATCCCGGACCAAACCCCGGTCGATCCGCCGACCAAGAACAGCGCCGCCCTGCCAGCGCCACCGGTCACCGACATAGACTCAAAGGACCGGAGCTCTCCCAACACGGAAGCCGCGCCGGTCGCGCCCGCGTCGAAGCCGAAACTCTCGGCGGAGACGACAAGCAGCGAGGACACCGAGGAGTTCCCCACCTCGATCGTCAATGGGCGTATCTGGAGAACTGACGGTCAGTCTATGGAAGGTGCACGAGTCGGTCTCTGGCAGGAACCCCTCGCCGGGCCATCGCCCGTCGATGCCGACGGGAACTTCCACATCAAGACGATCGGCAACGGGACCACGAGTTTCTACGTTGACGTCGACGGCGTTCGCGTCGGCATCGACCGAAAGATTCGCCCGAACCCAGACTCCGAGACGTTCGTCGAACTCGAGCTGGATCTCGCTCATGTCTTCGACCTTCGGATTCTGGAACGCCGTACCGGACTACCGATCCCTAGTGTCAAGGTGAGCCTGATTCGAGAATCCGAGGGTGAGCAGGCGAGCATCTCGTATGCACGGTCAGACGATGACGGTGAACTAACCATGCGGTACCTCCCGTCCGGACCGTATCGGCTCTCGGTCTCGGACGACCGCTATCAGTTCCTGGAGACGCGCATCGATGTGCCGGCTCACGCCGTCAAGACACTTCACCTGGACGATCGACGTGAGTTGACCATTCGCTTGAACGGTTACGCGGACCACGAACCGCAGAGCGGGATCCGCGTTTGGCTCATTCGGTAAGAGCGAGACCGGAGTCTCGAGCGAAAACATCATGAAGACGATCGCCCCCGATCAAAGCGGCACGCTAACCGTGGACGCACCTCCGCCGGGCACGTGGATCGTCCAGTTGTCGGGGTCGAGTCAGTTTCCGGATCTGAGCACGATCACGACGATCGACGAGGGATCGGTCCCCGTCACCCTCGAGTTCGACTTGCCGGCGCCGGGCAATGTCACGGTGACCGGAACCTTGGTCAACGGCGCGGATGACCCCATTGCACACGGGTTCGTGCAAGTCGGCAAAGTCGAGTCTCCCGTCAAGGACGACGGAACGTTCCGGCTGGAGGGACTCCAGGTGGGTTCTCGCGTCGTGAAGTGGACCGACGCGAAGCGAACCTACCACGTCGGTCTCGGAGTCTTCGAGGTTCCGGATCGTGACCACCTAGAGCACGACTTCAGAATGCCCGGAACGGCGACGGTGAGAGTTCGATGGATCGGACTCCCCGAGGAGCTGCAACCGTTCCACATGATGGTCACGCTCGAACCGGTAGCGGTCGGAGCGTCGAGTATCACCGGTGGAGGCAAGGCGGACAGCGTTACGGAGGTCGGATACGTGCCGCTCGGTCGCTACCGAGTCTCCCCCACTCTGTGGGCAAATTCGATGCTCAACCTCCCGGCAACCGAAACCGACATCGTCTCTGATGACGCTCCGCACGAGGTCGAACTCCAATACACTCCCCCGTGTCGAGTCACGTTGAACCTGGAGACCTCGGGCGGTGCAGACTTCCCGGATCAACTTGCCATCACCCTGCAGGCCAACGGTCAGGGGCACAAGCGACTAGTCACAGTCGATCAAGGATCCGCGACACTGGAACACTACGGCGAGGGGACCTACGAGTTGATCGTCGAGGGGATGTCCGGTCAGTTCGACCCGTCACAGCAGACGATCGAGTTGATTCCCGGCAAGGGTTCGATTGCCACCGTGGTGCTGGCTGAAAAGAATTGATATTGCGGGAGTTCGATCAGGAGTTCGTCGAAAGCGCACGCGCAAACGCCATGAGATCAGTCATACGATTCGCAAAGTAGATCGATCGGCTGGAGGGCATGTCGATCTGCCCTACCGCGGTACCGCCGAGCACTAGGAATCTAGAGCGAGCTTCGACAAGCTCGAGGACTTTCTGAACGCCGTCTTCGATAACATTGCGATCGTGCACGTGATACACGCTCAACCAGACGAGGTGAGGATCACACTGCTCGATCGCGTGGTAGATCGCCGTGAACGGTGTGTCGGCACCAAGGGACGTTGTCCGTATCCCTTCGCCCTCCAAGACGATCGATGCGGCGAGCGTCGGCAACAGGTGCTTGTCACCCACGACCGCCCCGCCGATCGCCGTGACATCGACGGACGGTTCAGGTAACAACAGCTGAATCTCGTGGAGAGCGCGGTGAACGATCTCGGACGCCCGGTGCTCGACGAAAATGCCGGAATCTTCGCTCTCCTTGTACAGTTCGCCGATGCGCCTCAACGCTGCCCCAACCGGACCGTCGATGATTTCTGCCACGGATTGCCCGTCGAGGAACAACGAAACGATCAAGCCACGCGCCTCGATCTCATGCCCGTTCGTCAACAGATCATCGAGCCGACGACAAAGGTCACGCGCGCTCCCGCGGTCACGCTCGGACGGGATCGCTTCGAGTCCTAGGATCTCTGGCTTCACCAGCGCTAGCCGTCGCGCCCTAACATGACGCACGGCCTCCGACACCAATATGCGACGGTGCCCGCCCATGGTTCGATTGGCAAGAATTTGTCCGGCGTCGACCCAGCGCTTGACCGATGATTCGCTCACTCCGAGCGCGACCGCGAAGTCCCGCGGCGAAAGGCTCTGTGGTTGTTCGCTCGGCTCGCTCTGGTTCATATCGGATCCTTGGTCGACGAACGTAGAAATCGTCCTCGCGCGCGGCGGCGCGAGGAGACGCGTGCACTATTAATCAAAGAGCCCGACCAACTCTGAAGCGAGCCGGCACCCTTGCAATCGAACGAGTGCACGCTTTTGCAACTGACGCACACGTTCACGCGACACACCGAGGATCTTGGCGACCTCGTCCAGCGTGAACTGCTGGTTCTCGTTGAAGCCAAATCGCAACTCGACAACTACCCGTTCACGGCGCGGCAGCATGTCGAGTGCCTTCTCCACCAACTCGGCGCGGCTCGAGGTCTCCGCCAAACGACTTGGAGGAGCGGTCTTCGCGTCGACGAGAATGTCACCCAACCGCATGCCACTATCGGCAGCCACGACGTGGTCGAACGAAACGGTCCCTCGCGAACCCTGCATCAGGCGCTCGAACTGTTCCGAGCCGACGCCTAGCTCTTCTTGCAGTTCGCCGGCGGAAGCGCGTTGCCCAGACTCACTGGCGAGATCTTGACCGGCGCGACGAAGGCGACTGATGCCCTGCGACACGTAGGTGGGCACGTGAACCGTATGGATCTGGCTACCGATCGACCGAAGCACGGCTTGCCGAATCCACCACGTGGCGTAGGTCGAGAACTTGTAGCCCAACTGGTAGTCGTACTTGTCGACAGCCGTCAACAACCCCGCGTTACCCTCTTGAACGAGGTCGATGAGACCTTCGCCAACGTTGCGGTACTTCAGCGCGATGGACAGAACGAGGCGGAGATTGCCGGCCGCGAGATGGCCGCGCGCCACTTCGTACTCGTGCCGCGCTCCACGGACGATCGAAACCCGTCGACACAGCGCCGCGTTCGACTCTCCGCTTCCGCCGCGCCCGGAATCGCTACGTTCCTCGAGTGCGCGCTGCCATCGATAGAGGACCTCGCGACGGTAGTCAAATGTGAGTAGGGCGTCGGCGATCTTCTGGCGGTCGCGGCCTCGTTGTGCGTGACCGAGCGTTGCGCGCTCCACGCTCAGCAACGGATCGAGCTCTCGACGAACCCGAGTCAACTCACCCCGGAAGTCGGAGTGGCCGGACTTGGCGGCCCCGCTCGCAACGCGAAACAACGAGCGTACGCCAACCTGACCGTCGATCGCTTCGTCCCATTCGCGCAGAACGCTCTTCTGCAACCAAAGGCACCCCATCAATTCCTCGAGGTACCGTCGACTCGCCTCCGATACGATTTTCCCCGCGAGCAACTCTTCGGAATGACTCAACAGTTCGCACTGCTCGACATCTCGGAGGTACGACTGGAACGCGTCGCTGGACGATCCGTCCTTGAATCGCCGATCCGCTCGCGCCTCGGTCCGAGTGGGCGCCACAGAGCCAAACCCACTCGACACAATTTCGACTTCGTGTTCGCGCAGAAGCGCGTAGGCGAGATCGATGACTTCGGGGGAAGCGAGATCATCGGGCACGAGCCGACCGAACTCACCAAATGACAGCGTCGTTCGACCCGCGATCGCATGGAGCAGCCGAGATCGAATGTCACTCAGATCAATGTCTTTGGCTGGTGCTGGGGTTCGCGGACGACGGTTCATGTTCGAACTCGCTTCCTGGCCGGTAGGCCGAATCGGAATAAGTGGGCGATCCCATAAAACGGGACCGCCCACAAGCAAATGGGGGGTGTCTTTCAGAACGTTTGCGCTTGCGCCGCCTCGGAGTTTCCTCGGTACGCCTGAACCCAATCGATTTCGAGTCGAAACGGTTCCTCGTTCTTGTCACCAATCATGAATGACAACGATCGGATTTTCTCGCCGGCGATCGGCGGAGTCGGCAGCCGTCGTCCCATGATCGAATGCTGCAACGAGGCGAACGGGACGCGGATCTCCATCCACTCGTTTTTCTTGGTCTGGAAGTCGAATCGCCATGTGTTGATCTCCATCCGCCGGTCGCTCGGTAGACAGCCCAACGAGTAGCGACGGCCGTCACCCTTCAACCGAATGAGTAGCCCGTCGAATCCCTCCAGGCCGAGGTTGCGAGCCGGCGATCGAACGGTGGCGAATCCACCGTTGTTCTCTAGCGACAGCGCCCCGCTGAAGAGGCCCGTGTCGTTCGCTGTGCGCTGGTAGGTCCCCTTAGAGATGCCGCCCATGACATCGTCGTGGAGTTGACGCCACCGGGTGGTCCCCTTCGAGAAGTCGAACACCGTCATGTTCTTCGGTTCCTCAACCGTCTCGGCAGGAGTCTCGCCAAGGTCCTCAACTAGGTTCGCCCGTACCAGTTCGAGTGAGTGGCGAAACGCCCAAGCGCGCTGAACCGGCGTCGCGTCCACATCACTGGACCGTTGACGCTGGACTTCGAAGCGCACCGCCTCGGAGAGTTCGACGTCGAGGATGAGAACGCTCTCGATCGCCAACTCGTAGATGGCCGAACACGCCTCAGGGTTACCGGAGTTAAACACTGCAACGCCGCGGGTCACGGCCAAGTCCAGGAGAGCAATCGCCCGACTCTGCCGAGTCGCGAGCTGGCTCGACGACGCCGCTGAGTCGCCTCCTGCCACGGCCGGCACGTTCGCGTCGCCCGCAGCCGCCTCTGAAACAGGAACACCTGAGACGGTGACCATGAAACTGGCGAAGATCATGATGGTTAAGTACACAGTGCCACCTTTCTCGAGCAAACGACCGACGGAGCGTTGAGTGCAGAGTTCCGAGTCTGTGCCCGTCGAGCCCGCGTTCGCGAACGACGACTAGCCACCGATCCGGCGCTAGCCTCATTAGAGCGTCGCGTGGTCTCGACAATGCGTCTGACGTCGAGCAAACCACGCCGAATGTGCGTCTTCACCGTTCCGAGCGGGAGCCCCACCTGAACGGCGATCTCCGAGTGGGTCAGTCCGTGGCACACGGACAGTTCGAGGGCAACGCGTTGCTCGGGGCGCAGAAGAGCGATGAAGCGCGTGAGGTCGCCGGCTTCGTCTTCGCACTCGAGGCGCTCGAACACGGAGTCCGTCTGCGACGCCGGCTCCGTCGTGCCCGGCTCGATCGCCGTCGTCGATATCTCACGACCCTTCTTGCGAAGTCGATCGATACAACGCCGACGGCTGATCGTGGAGACAAAGGTCGACTCGGCACCGAGGGCCGCGTCGAAGCGCTTGGCGTGCTTCCACAGATCGAGAAAGATCTCCTGAACGGCGTCTTCGACATCTTCATGCCGACCCACCATGCGTCGGGCGATCGACCACACGAGACCGCCGAACTGATCCATGCATTCGCTCAGAGCGTCAGGATCTCCGGCCGCGACTCGCTGAAGGACTGAAGGGGTCTCGATCTTCATAGCAGGCTCTTTCACTTCGAGGATCGTGTTGCCAGCCCGGCGCTGGTGCGCCGGGCAATCCAATAGCGACTAGCTCTTGGGGAGGAGAACCGTGTCGACGACGTGAATGATTCCGTTGGCGCATTCGATGTCCGCCTGCACAACCCGCGCGTCGTTGATCATCACCGTGCTTCCGTCGACTCGAATGTCGACCGACTGACCACCGAGGGTCTTCGCATTCGGCAGGCCGACGACCGTGGCTGCGTCCACACGACCGGGAACGACGTGGTAGGTGAGAATCTGAGTCAGCTGCTCTTTGTTCTCGGGCTTTAGCAGGCTGTCGATGGTCCCCGCCGGAAGCTTCGCAAACGCGTCGTCCGTCGGCGCGAACACGGTGAACGGTCCGGTGCCGGACAGCGCTTCGACCAAGTCCGCGGACTTGAGGGCGGCGACAAGGGTGGTGAACGTCTTCGCCGTGGTCGCGGTCTGCACGATCGTCTGCGACGACGCCGCCGATTCGGCTTTGCGCATCGAGCAGCAACAGCCCGACGCGAGGGTAGCGACCGCGAAGAGGGCGAGCAGTGAAGTAAGGGTTTTGATCGGGCGCATGGTTCGACTCCGTCTTTTCCGTCTGTTCCGTCCGGGCTCTCAGTCGTCCCGGCTCGAATTGAAGTTCGCTCTTCAACTGCGAAGAGATTCACCCAATCGTTCAAAACAGTCAACCATCGCGTCGGAAATCGTGCACCTTCACTGGAGGAAATTCGGGAGTTCCAGTCGCAGTGTGGGTGACGAACACTGCGCAAACAACTCACTAAGCTTACTTTACGACGACAACCTCGCTTGGATAGCTGTCAGATCCGGTCGCCGACAAATCGTCCAAAACACTCGCCGTGTCGCCGAGAATCGATCACCGGATGAGGATTCGGACATGTCCGTTCTCGGCTGTGGCGCGCCGGGGCCGGCTGGAGACTCTCCAGTCAATTGGCAGCGCAGCGGGCGACCGCGGGGCAAGCGACCCTCGGCGGTCGCCGACCGGACTAGCTCCTGTGGGTGTGGCTGCGAGGGAAGGGGGTGCGACTGATCCAGCGTGGTTTGTTGCGTGGCTGGGACTCAGAGTGTGAACGTCTTCAGCAGCGCCGGCTGCGCTGCGCCGTTCAAAAGTAGGGATCGATACGAACTCTCAGGAGGTGTAGCGGCGCACGTAACCGCGAACCGATAACTTGCGCGCCGCGTTCTCGGAACTCATGTAGCGAATCTTACCGAAGATCGGTCGCTCTGGACCCCACGCGCGATCGTAGAGGCCGAGCACCCACAGGATGCCGCTGTAGCTGTTGGGATTTCGCCCGTCGAGCGCGAACCGGTTGTTCAGTTCGACCATGACCGCGAGCGCCTCTCGTGGACTCTTGGTCCACTCGAGAATCTTCTTCCCCCACAACATGCGGAGGTAGTTGTGAATGACTCCTTCGCGCACCAACTGGTTCTGCGCAGCGTTCCACAACGAGTCGTGAGTCTGCGCCGCGGCAAACTCGCTGAGGGAATACGTGTATTCGCGACGGTCGCGCGCGTGCTCTTCGAGCGTGGTCAACGCCCAGGGCGGAAGTGTTTCGTACTGATCGTAGTTCGCGAGGTGGGCGCAGCGGTTGTACCCGAGCTCCCGCCACGTCACGATTTGGTCGAGGAACCCCTCGGTAGCCTCGCTCAGCCCCCACCAACCGGTGCGCTTGCCGTTCGTCTCCGGCGACAGGTGGTCCGGCGACCACTCTTCCCGACGGAGCACTCCCTCCAAGACTTCGTGACTCGAGAGATGCCCAAAGTGAAGATAGGGCGACAACCCGCTCGTCACCTCGGCTTCGGGTTGATTTCGTTCGGCGTATTGAGCGATCCGCTCTTTGGTGAACCGCTTCAGCGCTTGGCGCGCCGCCTTGCTACCGCCCGCCACGGGGGCGACGGTCACGGTGTGATCGATAGGCAGCTGTTCGATTCCACCACCTGCAAGCGTCGCAGCGTCGGCTGGCGTCCAACGCTTGGTAACGTCGCGCGGCAGCGCCACTGGCGATCGCTTCGCGCCGGAGAACGGTCGCGCGCGAGGGTAGTGCTCCAGGTGTTCGGGAAGCTGCTTCTGCAGGAAGCGTCGAAAGCTGTACGCGGTCGGAAAGACGCGGTCGGTGGCCCGCATGGGAAAGACGCCGTTGGAGTCGATCGCCTCGACCATCACCGGAAGAGCTGCTGCCGCCTTCTCGACCATTCGCGGCAGAAAGAACGCGGGGAAGTCGTCCGTCACCACGGCGCACGCCCGGCCGGCGAGCGCCGCGAGCAGCCCACCTCCCGCGCCGACCGACGGCTCGACGTATGGATAGTACGCAACACCCGCGGAAGCGAAATCGGCCGCGTTGTCGCGCATGCCGTCGATCACGAATTGGTGGAATCGATCACTCGCCCACGGATAGTCGACCCGAAGCGCCTCGAAAACTAGCAAAGGACGCTCGTATCGACGAGACAACTCGAGAGCACGATCGATCGCGAAATTGTGTCGCGGCCGGCGAGCCGACGTCATCCAGTACAAGACATACTTGGCATCGGCACGGTCTGGCGATTGGTTCAGCAGCTTGATTCTGTCTGTCGGAACGGACACCGACTCCTCCTTCCCCGAGAAGCTAAGAGTTTCGCCAATCGACTGCATGTGGATTCAGAATTCGTCGGTGAATCCGGACAAGTAGTATGACCGAAGAGTAATGAGGCTCATACTCCCGGCCACGTCTCCTCGCACGCCACAGCCGACAAGCAACGAACTGCCCCTGAGACGAATTGGCAGTCGTCAAGGAAACGAAGTGACTATGGATGCTATGAACGAAGTCAGGGTCGGGATTTCTGCATGCTTGGTCGGGGAACCGGTTCGGTTCGACGGCGGCCACAAGCGCGACAACTTCATCAATACAACGCTCGCAGAGTTCGTTTCGTTCGTCCCCGTCTGCCCCGAGATCGACATTGGCCTCGGCACTCCTCGAGAAGCGTTGCGACTCTCGCGGGAAGAGTCTGGGGTTAGCCTCGTCGGGGTCAAGAGCGGGACCGACCTGACTCGTCGCATGACGACATACTCTCGCCGACAGGCTCGGAAGCTCGGAACGCTCAACCTCAGCGGGTACATCCTCAAAGCCGCCTCGCCGAGTTGCGGCATGGAGCGAGTCCGCATCTACGACCAGAATGGAAGCCCCACGAAGAACGGTGTCGGCCTCTTTGCGCAGGCTCTGATGGAGAAGCTGCCCAATCTGCCCGTGGAAGAAGAGGGACGTTTGAATGACGCTCGATTGCGAGAGAACTTCTTCGAGCGCATTTTCGCCTATCGGCGGCTGACCACGTTCTTCGCTTCCCGTTGGAGTGTTGGTGGATTGGTTCGCTTCCACACCGCGGAGAAGATGCTCGCCCTCTCTCATGACCGCGCCGGGTATGCAATTCTGGGAAAGCTCGTCGCGACCGCCAAGGGTGCGAACCGAAAAGAACTCGCCGACGCGTACCAATCGACATTCATGAGCACTCTGAAAAAGATTGCCACGACGCGAAAACATACCAACGTTTTGCAGCACATGATCGGGCACCTTCGCAAACTCCTCGACACCACGGATCGGCAAGAGTTGGTCGATCTTATCGAGGACTACCGGTTGGGGCTGGTGCCATTGATCGTTCCTGTCTCTCTCATACGGCACCATGTACGGCGGCAAGACGTCAGCTACTTGGCCGGCCAAACGTACCTGGAGCCTCACCCGAAAGAACTCATGCTCCGCAACCACGTTTGATGGGTATCGCTCCTCCGACGGATCGACGACGAAAAGTAAGACCATGAAAGAGACCAAGGACAGAGTTCACCACGTTGCGCTCCCCGTCCACGACATCGAGACGGCCATCCGTTGGTACACCGACCGATTTGAGTGTGAGGTCGCGTACCACGACGCAACGTGGGCTTTGATCTCGTTCGACAACATCTCTATCGCATTGGTAACCCCCGGGGAGCACCCGCCTCATATTGCGATCGAACGTAACGATGCCGAGAGCTTCGGCTCGCTCACCCCGCACCGAGACGGCAGTCGCTCGGTCTACTTGGACGACCCCGCCGGCAACGCGGTCGAAGTGATCAACATGCAAGACGCCCACTCGACTCTAGAAGTGTTCATCGATCGCGGGTGCCCGCTCTGCCGTCGCGAAGTCGACTTCATTCAGCGACGCCCGGCGTCCGAACGCATTGAGTTCATCGACATCAGCGCGGTCGACTTCGATGCCTCGACTCTCGACAAGACACAGGCCGAGTTGATGGCTCAGATCCACGGGCGCGTCGGCGACACGTGGATCTCCGGTCCCGAGGTTTTCCGTCGGATCTACGACATCCTCGGCTATCGACGCTCGGTGCGCTTCACTCGACTGCCTTTGATTCGCCAACTCGTCGGCGCCGCTTACGCGGTCTTCGCCTTCGCTCGTCCGTACCTTCCAGGTCGCCACACCCCGGATCCGAAAACGAAAGCGGCTCCGGTAGAGGCGCTCGACGACGTCAGTGCGGCCCGGCCCGAACCACTCGACTAATCCGTTGTAGTGCGGCCACAAAGTAGAGCGCGGTCGGGACATCCGATTGGTCACTCCAACCGGCGATCCAATGAAATGCACATGCATTGCATTCGACGCGGACACGCCTGGCTCTTATCATCCTCGCAGAGCGATCGCGGATTGCGCATGATGGGGCCAATACCCCGATGGGTAGGCTACCTACGCTGACGATGATCCGTTGTGTTGGGTCGCGGGGATCGATCACCTGTATGAGCACATCACGCTGACGTGCAATAGGATCGGAACATTGTGGGCACCCGAATACTTCTCGTAGATGACAATCAAGCCATCCGCAAACTCCTCGTTTCTATGGCGGAGTCGGCGGGAATGGAGTGGAGCGTGGCGGCCGATGGCCGCGAAGCGTTACGACTTCTCGCCGTCGAACGGTTTGACGTCATCGTCTGCGATCTTGTCATGCCCGAAGTCGACGGACTCGAAGTATTGATCACGGTTCGGTCCAACTACCCGACCCTGAAGTTCATCGGTATCACCGGCCATTCTGAACTCTACGGAGACTCGGCGCTAGGACTCGGAGCGCATACTGTTCTGTCGAAACCGTTCCCACGCGAAGCACTACACTCAGCCGTATCCGATCTTCTCTCCGCGTAGCAAAACGATAACCTGCCACCACCCTACTAACTCTCAATCCCCTCTCCGACAAATTCGATCGCGAGTTGCCCCAAGCGATCACAGGGAGAAATTCAGTGTCACGCGTGCAAGAGGTACCACCCCGAACCGGGCACCGCTTATGGATCAGCGCGGTTTGCCTAGTCATCGTCGCTATCGTCGCCGGCGTCGCGATCTCGATCGTTTCGTATCGTGAAAGCCGATCCGCCGTCCACGCCGCCGTAGCGCGCGAGTGCTTCGCGGTGGCGCAATCCATCGGACGTGATGTTGTCCGTCGAGGAGTGCCCTCAGACAAGCCAGCCATACTCGCGGCGCTCGACACCGCCTGGAAAGAGACAGTACCGGCCTACCCGGGCAGCTACTTGTGCGCCATCGAACGCCCCGGCACGATCGCGCTACACACCAAGAAGCCGAGCATGCAAGGTGCGTCCGTCGCCTCGGTCGTTCTTGACCCGAAGTCGAAGCAACCGAAGAGTGTCGCCAGCCTCCTGGAGCAATGCGATTCGTGGCACGGCAGTAACGTCAATCTTCGCGGTATGCGTCAGCTCATCGGCTATCACTACGAGTCAGCCCTAGACCTCCTGATTGCCGTCCACGTGCCCGCAACCCTTGTCGACGAGACGATTGCCGCGGTCGCCGGACCGTGGCTATGGGGCCTCGGCATCATCGGCCTGCTCGTACTGCCGCTCGCGATCGGGCTATCGTTCGTCGCCGCGCTTCGCGCCCAGAGTAGTGTACGTACCATGGCGCAGTCATTGACCGAAAGTGAACGAATACGCCTCGAGAATCTCGACTTACTCGAGCACGTCTACAACACTTCGCCGCTCGGCCTCTGCCTGGTGGATCTCGATCTCAAGTATATGCGCGTCAACACCCAACTCGCGGCGATCGACAACATTCCGCCCGACAAGTACCTCGGACGAACGGTATCGGAGGTCGTCCCTGATCTATCCGACAGACTGACCCCAACGTTTCAGAAGGTTATCGAAACGGGCTCTTTGGTTGAGATCAGTGTGGACCTTCCCGACTCGACCGGCGAGACGAACCACTACGTGGCGTCGTACACTCCGCTCCGTGCGGCAGACGGGGAAATCCAAGGGGTCAGCACCGTCGTCCAAGACGTGACGACTTGGCGTCGCATGGAGCTCGCTCTCCGAGAGAGCGAAGAGCGGTTCCGAAGCCTGTGCGTGGGGGCGCCCGTCGGTATTTTCCTGTGCACTGAAGATGGTCGTTGCTCCTACGCGAACCCGGCTTGCTGCGAGCTACTCGGGGTCGAAGTCGACGGCTTGAACGGAGTTGATTGGGAGTTAAAACTCCACCCGGACGACCGATCGCGTGTACGACGCAGTTGGAACAAAGCGATCGAAGAGAATCGCGACTATGAGGACCAGTTTAGGTTCGGAGACGATGACGGCCGGACCGTTTGGGTGGACGCATCCCTTTCGGTCCAGGACAGCGGAGACGATTCGGTCGGGTACATCGGGACGCTCGTCGACATCACAGATCGACTCCGCTCGGAGCGAGAGCGCATTCAACTTCAAGCGGAGTTACTGCAAGCTCAGAAACTCGAAGCGGTCGGGACACTCGCGAGCGGCGTCGCCCACGACTTCAACAATCTGGTCATGGCGATCCAAGGACACGTCGATCTCGCGCGGCGAGCACTGCCGAGCGATCACGAAACGCAACGTTCGATCGATATCATTTCCAGCGCCGCCGACCAAGCGGCCGGTGTCAGCCAGTCACTCCTGACATTCTGCCATCGCACCCCCGTCCACCGAGCGGCGGTCAAATTCGACGAGTTGATTCGCGACTCGCTGAACATGCTGAGACGACTGATTCCGGCCGCGATCGAACTCACCCATGAACTTCCGGACGAGTCCGTTTGGGTCATGGCAGATCGAGTTCAACTTCAACAAGTCGTACTCAACCTGACGATCAATGCGCGAGATGCCATGGACCACGGTGGAGTCTTGACCGTCAGCCTCGAGCAGGGAGAGGACGAGCAGGGTGCGAACTGTGTTCTCCGGATCCGAGACAACGGTGTCGGCATGAGCGAAGAAACCCTGAGTCGCATCTTCGAGCCCTTCTTCACCACCAAGAGCCGCCAACAGGGCACCGGGCTAGGCATGTCGATTGTCCGCAGCATGGTGTCAGACCACGGGGGTCACATCTCCGTAGACTCCCAGGTGGGAGTCGGCACCTGCGTTCAAGTAACGCTTCCGACCTGCGTCGCGCAGGAGACCGACGGTGACAGCGAAGACGTGCGCTTGCTGGAGATCACAGGACAAGGCAAAGTGCTGATTGCCGAAGACAACGATTTCGTGCGCGAACTGTTGGTCGAAGCGCTGGGCAACTACGGCTACGAAACCATTGCCGCCCCGGACGGGACGCGCTGCATGGAGGAATTCGATCGTCACGACGACTTGGCGCTGGTGATCCTCGACCTCGATCTTCCGGAGAAGTCGGGCGCGGATTGTTACGACGAAATTCGCGCGACTCGACCAGGCTTTCCGGTCCTCATCATCACGGGCGGTAGCCACAGCCGTAAGTTTGACTCCGACACCACACTGTTGACCAAGCCATTCGATCTGTTCGACCTCGTCCGTACTGTCGACTCTCTGCTGGAAAGTGTTGGAGAAAAGCCACCAAGTCTATGATAAGCCCAATCCGAGTCCTACTCGTGGACGACCACGAAATGGTACGTCAGTCTCTCTCCGCGCTTTTGGAGTCGCGGGGATTGTGCGAGGTGGTGGGCGATGTCGGCGACGGGGAAGCGGCGATCCGAAGCGCCGTCGAACTGAACCCTGATGTGGTCGTGCTCGACGTCGACATGCCTGGGATGCTGAGCTTCGACGCCGCTGAGCGTATCGGCCAGTTGGTCCCGAAGGCTAGAATTGTCTTCCTGAGCGCGTTCTGCCACGACCACTACATCGAGCGGGCTCTCGGTGTGCAAGCTCGCGGATACCTGACCAAAACCCAGCCGACTGAGGTCATCACTGAAGCGATCCGCCTAGTCGCCAACGGCCGCACCTACTTCTCCGAAGATGTTCGAAGCCGCCTGCTGTTCGACAGCGGCGGGCTGCGCTTGAAACCGACTCGGCCGACGCTCCTCTCTAGCTTGTCCGCTCGCGAACTCGACGTTTTGACTCACATCGCCGGCGGGCTCTCCAAAAAAGAGATCGCCGCGACACTGTCTATCAGCGTCAAGACGGTGAACGGTCACGCAGAGCGGTTGATGGCCAAGCTCAAGATCAACGATCGGGTTCGGCTGACACGGTTCGCAATCCGTGAGGGGCTCGTCCAACCGTAGCAATCTGCCACGGGGCTTTGTCAGCGAAGGTATCGATCTCGCAGCACGTCAAGGTGGTGACGAACGTGGCCCACCAATATGAAGCTGATCGCGCGCACCGTGAATCGACAATCACTCGCAACTCCGCCGCGCTCGAGAGTCTCGGAATCGAAGCTCTCGAACAGCGCCGCGGTTGCCAATCGAAGGGTTTCGAACTGCGCGAGCAGTCGATCGGGAGCCTGTTCGTCGAACCCGGCCCCCTCGACGAATTCATCCTGGTCCATTCCGGGGAGAGGCACCGTAGCGCCGCGCGCAAACCAAAGCGCTCGTGTAGCGAAGACCCATTCGGTATCGATCATGTGCCCCACCAACTCAGCAATCGACCACTTATCGGGAGCGTAACGGAATCCCCAACGCTCTACCGAAATGGTCCCGAGGAGAGCACTCGCCTCCAACGCCTGTGGGCGCAGGAGAGTCACCGCGGACTCTTCGGGGACACGTTCGATGTAGCTAGAGTAGAACTCGGCGTACTCGGCTGAGGTAGGTCGTCCCATCGAGAGGCCCCTTCGTTGATTCGAACCATCGCAACTGCGACGTGTCACCATCGTCGGTGACCGCTGTCGTACGACTGAACTGTACACCGCTGCGCCTAGCCCGTTCAGTACCAGGTGTCGGCGACGAGTACATATCGCACCACCGCGACGTAGTGGCAAGCACTCCCGGCGAGAACGAATAGATGCCACACGGTGTGCATGTACTTGCGACGCTGCGCGTAGAACCCGACACCGACCATGTAGAACGCACCGCCACCGGAGAGCCACAACAGGCATCCCCTCGACAGCTGCTCGACGACAGGCCCCAACGCCACCAAGACCATCCACGCCATCACGACGTAGGTTCCGGTTGAAATCACGTCGAACCGCCGCCCGGCGAGAAGGCGAACACCAATCCCCAAGAGCGCACACGACCAGACGAGCCCGAAGAGCGTCCAACCCCAAGTCCCGTCGAGCAACACCATTGTGAACGGTGTGTAGGTGCCAGCGATGAGTAGGTAGATGCAGACGTAGTCGAAGTTCAAGAAGAGCTGCTTGCGTCGGGGAGCGCGCGCCGAGTGATAGAGCGTCGACGCCAGATACAACAAGACTAAGCTTGCTCCATAGACCGCGGCACTCACGAGATGCCGCGCTTCTCCGCAGTTCACTGCGAGCGAGATCAATCGGGGTAACGCGACAAGGCTCAGGATCAGGCCCAAGCCGTGCGTCACCGTGTTGGCAACCTCTTCCCGGCCCGAATACGGATCGATCGCGTGTGAACGCGTTGTCGGATCTACCAGGTGAGACTTGTCGATAGCATCACTCTCGCAGTAAAGTCACAACGGGAAGCCACGGCGGGAAGAACAGTACGGTGCAATCCCTAACCCTAGCGAACCTTCACACCGCTTTCCATGGGGATATCTCTAGCAATGGCTAGGAGCTGCAACAACGCCAGGGCGGACGGGGCCCGACGAATGGGTTAAGGAACTAATGGATCAGGACACTAGGTTTCGAACATGCCTTCTCTGATCTCACACTTGAGCAAGAACGAGCAGCGCGATCTCTTCGCCGACATGAACTATCTCAACATCGGGGAGATCCGAGCGTTTTGCCGGGCACACTCGATTCCGCAGACCATCTGGATCGAGACAAGAAATGGTGAGCGAAAACGCACCAAGGACACCGATCGGAAATCCGTCGTGCTCGATCGAGTAAAGCGGTACCTCCAGAGCGGTCACGTCGGCGCGGCAACTTGCTTCTCAGCCGACATCGTCCGGCTCGATGGGCTACCGGCCAAGCTGACGCCTCGCCATCGACTCTACTACGGCTGGTACGACAAGCACAGCGAGACGATGGTCGGGCTGCTGAAGCGGCTAACCGATGGGAAGTTCAAGAACGGCGCCGTCGCCCGTATTCTGGCGCGCGAGTTCTGGACCCGGGGCGAAGCGCCGACGTTCAAACAGTATGCCGCGGCGTGGCTCGAAGCAGACGCCAAAGGGCTGTGGCCGCATCCGGAAGCGGCGTGGCTGACGGACCGTGCGCGCAACCAAGCAGGAGGTGACTGGAAGAAGAAGCGACAGCGCAAGGCGGCCGGCGTGTTGAAGATCCTCGGCCGAATCCACACGGCCTAGTCGGCGCCAGCCCGGCCGAAAAACCAGAGGCACGTCGAGTGATCAGACCGACACGATTCGATCTCCATCGCGGCGAGCTTCGCCAGCGTCAAGAAGCCGAACCAAGCCGCCCCGCATGTCTTCCGCGATGCCTTCGGTCAGCCGTGTGATACCGAACAGGCGCGCAGCTTCCCGGCACAACGCCTCTTCCGGGAGGGCTACGTGCACCGAGAGCACCTGGCGCGCCGCCGCCGCGATCTCCTCCGGCGCGATCTCACTCGACTTGCGCGGTGATTCGTCTCCGTCGGCACCACCCCGGCAGCGATCGTACGCAAAACGGTCGAGCGAGGTGGGCCAGTAGAACACCGCGCCGGATTCGCGTACGGCGGTGACATGTTGTTCGAGCGCATTCGCAACGACGTGCCGTCGCAGCTTGGACGTCGAACGTTCGAATTGCCACGTGTCCGCAACCCGGCGCACCAACAGATCTTCAGCGATAGGTCCTTCGGCGGCGACGATCTCTCGTATGACTCCGCGAAGGTCTTCCCGTGACGCGTCCAAGTAGAGGCTTTCGGACGGTCGCCTTTCCGAAGCGACGTACATCACATAAGGCTCGGCTCCCAGAGGTTCCGCCGCACGAAGCTCAACTGCGGGTTGCAGCGGAGCGCGGCGATACGGTGACTCTCGATTCTCCGCGACATTCTCACTCGCGCCGTCGGCGTCGTCCTCAGCGCGAGCCGGCTCTTCGGGAGCGGCCGGGGAAACCGACTGCCACGGTTCGGCCGCCCGCGCCTCGAGAAGTTCCACGATCTTGTCGATCTGTTCCTTCGGGTTGCTCCACCAGTCCGTCGACCAGATTCGGTAAAGTTGCCACCCCAGCCCCTCGAGCACCAACTGCCGGAGTCGATCACGATCACGAGCCGTCTTCGCCCGCTGATAGCTCGCGCCGTCGCATTCGATTCCGAGCAAGTAACGACCGGGCACGCGGGGATCAACCACCGCGAGATCGATGCGATAACCCGACGCTCCGACCTGCGAGTGCACTTGCCAGCCTCGCTCGATGAGAGCGTCGCCCACCGTTTTTTCGAACGGCGAATCGAACTCACCCGACCGATCCAAGGAGACGGCTTCGCCAAGAGCTCGGTATCCTCGCTCGGCGTAGTCGAGGAACGTCTTCAAGTCTCGAACACCTCGCGCACGCGTCCGCGCCAAGTCGATGGCATCTCCGTGTATCGACGAGAACACCACAACTTCCCTTCGCGCCCGGGTCACAGCGACGTTGAGTCGGCGCTCGCCTCCCTGACGGTTCAGCGGTCCGAAGTTCATCGACATCTTTCCCCGGCTATCGGGCCCGTAACAGATCGAGAAGAAGATGACGTCGCGCTCGTCTCCTTGCACGTTCTCCAGATTCTTGACGAACAGCGGTTCCTGCCTGTCGCCCGAGAAGTACGGTTCGATTTCTGGATGAGACCGACGAGCCTGGTCGAGCAAGTCCTCGATGCGGGTTTGTTGCGCCTGGCTGAACGTGACGATTCCGATGGTCGCGCCGCACAGCTCTGAGTCGCAGAGACGACGTACGACTTCCGCAACGACCGCTTCCGCCTCGCGAGCGTTGGTCCGCGACTTACCCTTGTCGTAAACGCCGTCTTCCACCAAACGGAACGAAACGCCGAGGTTTTCGCTACTGTCTTCGGTGGCCGGCGCCGGGAACGTCAGCAGTCGATTGTCGTAGTAGTGGTAGTTCGAGAACGAAATCAGGCTTTCGTGGCGACTCCGATAGTGCCAGTCGAGACGACGCACGGGGAGGCCGGCCCCCATGCAGTCGTCGAGAATACTCTCGAGATCTTCGACGGCGTCTTCGTCAACCAAGTCTTCATCGTCTTGGCGCCCGAAGAAGTTCGTCGGAGGGAGCTGCTTCGGATCCCCGACCACTACCACCTTCTCGCCACGCGCAATCGCACCCACCGCATCCCAAACCGGAATCTGCGACGCCTCATCGAACACGACGAGGTCGAACCGCGGAAAAGACGGGTCGAGATACTGCGCGACGGAGAGCGGGCTCATCAAGAAGCATGGCTTCAGTCGGTGCAGGACGTTCGCGGTCTTTGCCAACAGGGTGCGAATCGGAAGATGCCGTCGCTTCTTCTGCAACTCACGGTGAATGATTCCGACCTCCGAACCCGCGACATCTCGGGCCGCAGCGACGTCGGGCACGCGGGCGGACAAACGGGCCGCAATCAACTCCTTCGTCAGGTCCATGAACCGTTCATCCACTTCGGCGAACTGACGAATCTTGCGCCCGTGCTCTGGACTGAAGAACTGACGCAGGACCGGTTCGCGTTCGGTGATCTCATCGATCCACCAGGTCAGCACACTGCGCTCGAACAGGAGCAAGAACGTGCCACTGGTCGCGCGGCCGTGCTCGATCTCTCTAATGAGCGGCGCCAGACCCCGCTCTACGGCCGACCTCCGAGCCCGTCGCCACGCGCACCAATTGCGAAGCTCGGGCAACGCCTGGCGCCACTCTTCGGCGCGCGCGGTGACCGTCGACAAATGATCGGGTTCGAACAACTCGCCCCACGCCGCGCGCGGTCGAAGCTGCAAGTGCCGAGTGAGGTCATCGATAGATCCACGCTGATCACCGAAGGCGACTCGATAGGCAGACATCTCACGGGCAACCGGTCCGTCGCCCGACAACAGGTCACGTCCCTCCGTGAGCAGACGTGCCCAACGCTCGCGTAGCGACTCGGCAAACTCCAGCGGGTCTCGATTGGCGTCCGCTGGGGTCGAAGAGCGGCGCGCTGTCTCAGCAACTCGCAGCGAAAGTTGGCGAACCGCCGAAGCCCAGTCCGCCGCGCGACGAAGCGCGTCCCAATTGGCCCGGCCGTCGTTCCAGGTCGATCCGAACACCGACTCGGCGGCGGCGGTGGACGACTCGACCGTGCGAACTTCATCACGCCAGCGTCTCAGAAGAGCCAAGTCTTCGGCCACGTGAACACTGTTCGGGATGCGACCGTGCCGGGCCACCGACCGCAGCGCTTTTTTTACCGATCGTCCCCGCCACCAGCGCAGCACGGCCATCGACGCCGAGGCGATCCGCCATCGAGACTCCAAGTCATCGATATCTAGATCGAGCGCCTGTTGTTCGTACTTCTCGGCTCCTTGCGCTTCGAGCGCGTCGCGCTGGCGACCGTGCGCGAGCCAGGTCTCAATGTCACGGATAGTCGTCGCCCAATCGCGACGATTCAGCGCGGCGGCGGCGAGAGTTGGCGCCTCACCAAAGAGCACCGCGAGTTCATCCAACTCTTCGAGCGAGTCGGCACTCCAACCACGCTCCGCGAGGCCAAGCCGATGCGCCCACGCTTCCGCGCACGGACCGAGCACACTCGCCTCACGAACCAACTCGGTGATCGACGACTCGACGTCTCGGCTCCACGCGGGAGACCACTCTTCACATTGAGCGGCAAGCCATGAACTGTCGACGACTTCGTTGGATTCGGCAGCGGCGGTGGACGCGCGCTCGGCCGACTCACGCATGGCCGCCCAACGATCTCGATCGAGAGTCGCCGCGTCACCCAAACGCGCTGCGTTATCCGGATCGTCGACGAGATTGATGGCGGCGACCTCGCGCAGACCTATCGCCAGAGACGTCGCGCGGAACACGGACAACCCGCAGGGATACGGCTCATGGATCGCGCGGGCGTACTGGTTCAAGTCGGCGCGTAACTCGGCAAGACGCGTTGCCTCCCGCGCCCAGTCGTCAGGATCGGTCGGGCCAACGTCTTCGAGGGCGCGTCCAATCTGCGCCAAGACTTCGCTCTTGCGCGCCTTGTTGGAGTGGATCTCCAGACAGAATCGGCCAAGCCCGACTTGCTCCAGCCGGCGATGCACCACCTCCAAGGCAGCCGTCTTCTCCGACACGAAGAGAACTCTCTTCCCGACCGCCAACACGTGCGCGATCAGGTTCGTGATGGTCTGTGACTTGCCGGTACCCGGCGGCCCCTCCAAGACAAAGTTGCGACCATTGGCTGCTGCAAACACCGCAGCGAGCTGCGACGAGTCCGCGCTCATCGGGCAGAACGTCTCCGACGGAGGGTGTTCGTCGTCAAGCCGTTCGAGCTCAGGGAACTCGCCGGAGACGGGAAACGGTTCGTTCGGCCGTTCGACGAGGTGCTCGACGACTCTGTTCTCCAACAACGTCGGAGTGCGGTCGTGAAGGTCTTTCCACATGAGATACTTGGTGAACGAGAAGAGGCCGACCTGCGCCTCGTCGCGAACCTCCCAACCGGGAAGGTCTCGCACGACCTGTCGAATCAACTGAAGGATTGCGGCCACGTCGACGCCAGAGTCGTCGGTGGGTAACGACTCGACGTCTGGCATTTCTAGGCCGAGATCGGTCTCTAACATTTGCACGAGCGTGACGTTGATGCGCGGATCGTCGTCGTGAATGCGAAGACGAAAGCCGGACCGGACCGACTTCCGCTCGAGATCGACCGGGATCAGCAAGATCGGCGCACGGCAAATGCGCCCCTTCGTGCGGTCCCCCGCCGGGCGCCAGTGAAGAAATCCCAACGCCAGATAGAGCGTGTTTGCGCCGCCTTCTTCCCGGCTCAACCGCGCCGCGCGAAAGATCTCGATCAAGCGCCGCTCGAGTTCGTTCGCACTCAAGTCGATGTGCACACGCCGCTGTTCGATAGCGTCGAGCAGTACTCGTTCGACGGGGTCGTCTCCGGTGCGCTCTCGAAACGCTTCCGCGTCGCGCCCGTCGCGCTCCGACATGAGATCGGGTCGACCCGCCACCCGAAACGCCTTGCCTTCGGCCAAGCGATCCTCGAGCTGCGCCAAGTTCGGGCACATGACCGGCAGTGTCTTCTTGGTATCTCGAAAGTTGAGCAGACGGTTGCGAAGCGACAAATCGAGCAGCCTACGCTTCCATCGTTCGAGACGGCTCTGCGAAGCGTCGTCCACCGGATCGCCCAGCTCACCCGCAGTCCACAACGGAAGATCGGGGACCACCGGTGCCACCAGGGCCGACGCCTTTCGTGGCTCTTCAGGATCGACACCCACACCCTCTCGACTCCGCGACGGAAGCGGACGAATTTGATTTCGACGCGCCGCGGTGATGTCAACGAGACAGAGAAACTTGGCTTCGTCTTCGAGCGCGGACCGCGTCTCTTCGACCGCGTCTGCGAAGCGTCGAGACTCCGGCGATGTCACCAGTGTCGATTCGAAGAAGCAGAGCTCCCCGATCTCCGATCGCTTTCTGATGTGCTGCAAGTCATCGAGAGCGGATTCGCCGAACACCTCGTCCAGTAGCCAGAAACCCGGAAACGAGTGTCCGTCTTGAAACGCAATCACTGGATGCAAGCCGACCTGTTCAAGACACGCAGCCGCCAACACCGTGAGATCCAAACAGGTGGCCACACCCGATTCGAACACACGATCCGGAGTGCGAATCTTCTGTCCCACGTCTTGAAAACTCGCCGGAGGGCTCGAGTAGCGGAGTCCCCGCGCTTGAAGCGCGGCGAAGACCGCGGCACCAAGGGTCCATACGCGACGTCGATCTTTCGACTGGTAGCCATCCAGGCTCGCGCTCCCGGTCCACCCTTCGATCACGGTCGACGCCTCGGCCAACACCGCTTCGATGGCTGGGTGGTTCGGCATCACGAACGCCGCCAACATTTCGGGCAACGATCGCAAGCCACTCCATTGGTCGTACGCCAACAGCTCGATCGGGAATCCCTCGCGAACGAGAGTCTCGCCACCCGCGGTGACTTCTACCCACAGGTGCCCCTTCGTCGCCTCATCGAGGCTGACCAAGAACGAAGGTGATAGCTTGAGGTCCACTCGCGGCAGATGAAGACGCGCGCCCGCTTCGATTCGATCAATCGATAGGTCGAGGGCCGCTGAGAAGTCAGGATCACTGGTGACCTGCACGGTCAAGTCCGAGAGCGCGCCGTCGGTCAGGTTCTCGATTCCCAAGCGGCGCAGAACGGGCACATCGTTCTGTTGCACGGCGTAGTTCACGCGAGGGTCGTAGTCGAGATGGACTCGGCACGGTGGGGTGGTCGCTGAAGCAGCAGTAGGTTGCACGGTCACGGACGAAACCTCAGTGGGGGCGAGTTGGGGAATCCGTCAAACTAGCCCGAAACCGGGGAGATTTCGATCCTCAACTTCGATCTCGTCCGTTCCGGCCACTTAGCCCGCCGGGCGAGCCGACGTGAGCGAACACGCGGGAGACCGCCAATTCGGCGAACAGGGCAATCGCACGCCAGCGCGGCCCACGATAACACTAGCGAGCCTACGCGCAGGCGGCGGGGAATCCATTATCGATTCCGCCTGGTCCCCGTCGAGTTGTTCGCAAACGTTCTTGCCCAAGACCGCGTAGCGCAACCGAGGTGGTTGCGCGGCGGAGACCACAATCCTCAGCGATCGCTTTGTAGCTCCCATTCGAATTCCGACGCACCAGCCTCGACGTCGAAACGGTACCGCTCGAACACATAGTCGCGGTAAAGGTCTTCATAACAACTGCGTTCAAGAACGGCGCGGAGCCCTTGGATTCGGGCCAACCAAGCTGTCTGCTCGCGTTCACCCAAACTCTTGCGAGCAAACGAATAGAGATCGGCATACGCCATGAAGGTCAGGCGCGGATTGTTCATCAGATGGACGCGAGACAGTATGTCGTCATACGCTGCGCGCAGTCGATCAGCCGGAGCCGCGTCATCCATGAACAACCTTGCTTGGAACGCTAGCAGCCGGGTTCGCGCGTCCATGCACCCACGTCGCCCAGCTTCGTCCAGCAGTTGTCCGAGACGATCGAAGACGACGTCGTACCGTCCATCCTGGGCGGCGAATTTGATGAGCTCGAGCTTGGCGTCCAAGACCGCGCTGTAGTTCGGCGGGTCCAAAGCTTCGAACAACTCGATCGCGTAGTTGAAGAGATGGACACCTTCGGCACGGTTTCCCCAAAGAGTGTCGA
>JAJFFE010000241.1 GCA_021776775.1 Planctomycetota bacterium
ACCGTCTCGAGAAGGATGTCGTCAAGGTAGAGCTTGACCCACCCTCCGGCTCCGTCCTCGGGATAGGGGAGGCTGGCAGCGCTTGCCGATACGACGTCGCCGAAGAGCCCCTCGTTCTCCGGCGAGACGACGAAGTCATCAGGCCCATAGTCCTTCCACGGGTTGGATACGGCGACACCGTCGAGTCGAAACAAGTTGTCGCTGTAGTAGCAAGAGACGTACAGATCGTCGTTCGGTCCAAGGGCCATTCCGTAGGGCACGATCATCTCACCGACGATCGCGTCGCCTAGTTCTGCAACACAGACCGCGCCGTACTCGGGAGAGAGCTTGAACACATTGTGGGATCCGCCGCCCGTGACTAGAAGATCGCCGCGGTAATCCACGACCATGCTACGCGGCATTCGCAGTTCTTGGCCTTCTCCGGTTCCAGACTCGTCGAGCAACTCCGTGATGTTTCCACCCGCGTCGATGTGAAACACGTTGTTCGTCCTGAACCCCGAGACGAATACGTTTCCGTTGTCGTCGACCGCGATGCCGCCGGTGACTTCGAGGGTGTGCCCCATGCCGTCTCCCGTCGTGTCGATAATCTCCCGGACGTCGCCGCCAGCCCAGATCTTGAACGCGTTGTGGCTGGCATACCCAGCGGCGTACAGAATGCCCCAGCGATCGAGCGCGAGGTCTCCCACTCGATGAACGGTGTTTCCGTATCCGTCTCCCTCCGGCCCGAGCACTTCGGTGATAGAACCATCGGTGGCAACTCTGAGAACGTTGCTCGACCCCATGCCGGCGACGAAGAGCGTGCCGTCCGGACTCACCACCATCGACCGCGGCTGATCCAAGCCGTCGCTGGCGTCGAGTACTTGAGTCACCCGGCGGCGTTTGATCCGAAACACGTTGTTGCTGCCGTAGCCCGAAACATAGACGGCGCCGTCAGGGGCGACCGCGAGGCCCATCGGTTGCGAAAGTTGGTGCCCGGCTCCGTCGCCATCAGGTCCGATGATTTCCGTGATCGTTCCAGACGGCGAGACTCTCAATACGTTGTTGCTTAGCTCTCCTGCGACATACACGTTGCCGTGGCGGTCAGTGACGCAGACGTGCGCTTGATCGAGCGAGGGGCCGAACGGGCTGTGCGACGAAGCCGCGATTTGCGTCAAGACGGGGTCGACTCCGTCCGATTGCGCGAAAACGGAAACCGGTAGCAGGGAGAGAATCGACAACGCTAGTATCCGTAAGCAAATATCCATGAACACTCCTGGGGGAAATGCCGAGGCGCCAGAGGTCTGCGCGATCCCTCGTGAACCGCGTCCACTGGATAAGCGACGGCGCGGCCGGGCCGGGGCAGCCGAGTCCCAAGATTCCAGTCTCTTCTCTTCCAAGGCGGTCCCGCCCCAAGCTGCATCGACGCCGCCGATCCGAACGACGACGGCATCTTCGACATCGCCGAAGCGATCTTCGAGATTCAGTACTTCTTTGCTGGAGGACCCCCGCCGCCCGGCGACGACGAATGCTCGTCGGACTCGACACTCGACACCCGACGGTCTTGGCTGCGACTCTTTCACCGCGTGTTGAGCGATTGGAAATCGATCGTTGCCCGACGGTGAGATGTAGGACCGGTGTCGTACTCCACCTCATACTCCACAGTCAGCTCGGACGAATCCGCTGACGTGGCGGTGCGCGCCGGTGGGGGACCGCGTCGATCCCAGGGCGGGTCCCACTGTCCGGTGGATTCGAGAATGGCGCGAATGACATCGTCTTGCCCGGGGGAGGAAAGCGCCGCGACGATCTTCATCCAGGGAGAAGCGAAAACGATACCAACGCCGATCTACCCGCTATCGAACCTCTATGGGCAGACCGACTCGATGCAGTCCCACCCGGGATCGGTCGTATCGAACCCGCACGCAGGATACGGCGGTGGTGGATCCGCGCCGTCGGTGAAGAGACACGCGAGCAGGCCCCACATGTCACCGAGCAAGATCTCGCCGTCGTCGTCGAAGTCGAAGGCGTCGTCGCAATCGGTCTGCGGATAGCCGGAGGTCGAGACGACTTCGAACAGGCGGAACACATCGCCGAGGTCGAGTCTTCCATCGCGGTTGGCGTCGCCGCGTAAGAATGGGGGTAAGAATCTCACGACCCGGTGACCAGGGGGCAGGGGGCTCCAGATACCGCCGGGCCAAAGCAGCGCCGGCTCCACGAACTGGAGCAGCACGTCAACCGGTTCGTCGACGGAGTACGTGGCCTCGTAGAGATGTGACTCTTCCGAGGGAAAAATCGGAAACACGGTCGTTGTGTAGGTCACTTCTACACTGAAACCCGTCGACTGAATCTCGATGATCGACGTGTCGACCGAAGTGGCGAGGAGCATTTCCGACGCGACAACATCGTCGAGTGTCGCCCCCGAATCGTGCACGAGTTCGAACGACCAGCCCTGCCACAAATCGGTGGAGTAGCACCCGATTCCGACGTGAACCGTGAGCGGTTCCGTGTATGGCCCGGCCGCGGGTATGACGCCGATCGCGACGCCCGGTTGAGCCGAGGCGAGATCGACGATACCGAGCAAACAAGCCGCGACGCAGAAGATCCGAGAGAGCAACCGTCGGTCACGTTTGATCTGACTCTGGGCCATGCCATCCTCCGGGTGCTTATTCATCAACCGCCTCACCCTCCAAGGATCGGCACCGACTGCTCGACACCGTGCAGCCCATCTCAGGGACAGACGACTGCTGCACAACCGTGCCCACCGGCGTCGGCGATCTCACAGTTGGGAAACGGAAGAGGCGGCGGTGGGCCTTCCGCAAAGACGTAGTACATCACATAGAGCGCATCGACGATGCCCTCGATCGTGCCGTCGCCGTTCGAATCGGCCGCCTCGAGACACGGAGGCGGCGGACCACTCACGAACGCGTAGGACAACAGGTACACGGGATCAGCGATGCCTTCGATCTCGCCGTTACCGTTGGCGTCGCCGCGCGTGAACCACTTCTCCGTGTGATCGATCATACAGAAGTGTTCGTCCCAATACCAGCCGTCGGACGCATACACGCGATACTCGTGCACTCCGTAGCTCGCGCTGGTGTCGACGTAGGCCTCGGCGGCAGCATCGAGCTCTGCGCCGTAAAGCTGCAGGATCTCTACTCCATCGCGGTCGATCGTCACCCACGACGCATCAAACCCCTCGCCGATCACCCACTCCAGCCGAACGCCATCGGCGTCGGACTGGCACGTAATCTCGTCGATGAACGCGGCGAGGTAGGTCGGCTGAATCAGCGCGCACTCATCGAGCGTCAGCCCCGATGACTCCACCCATTCCAGCACTCCCGGATGCGTGATTTCCGGGACATAGGCGAGGTTTTCACACGTGGAGATCTCACGCGCCAAACTCCCGGAGCCCGACTCGATCATGAGGTGACCGACAGCGCACGCCGTGCCAGCGTTGTCGATGAAGATCGGCGTGAACGGGTTGCTGGTTTCGTTCACGGGGAAGGAGCCCGCTTCGGCGTATCGGGACAGGACGTTGATGTGCTCGGCGCGGTTGGCCGCCTGGTCGTCGGTCAAGGCGTCGGTCGGCTGCGCGCTCAAGTATTCAACCGTACACCCGAGGTGAGCTCGGATCCGTTCGACTTCACTGAGCGTCGGATCAAAGTGCGATTCGTAGTAGGACGACGATCCAGCGTGGGCGAACGAAGACGCGAGGGCCACCATCGCGAGTAGAGCGAGTCGAGTCATGACGATCCCTTCCGGGGACGCGTGTGAAACAACGAAACCAGCACCAACATTTCGACTGAAGATCGGAAGTCAAGCTTCGGCACCCGAACTGCGGTGTTGGTGCATGAATGCCACTTGACCTCGATGATAGGCCGATTGAGACTGACGAGCAAACGGCGATTCTCGAGGAGCTGATCCGATGGCAGCACGCACGTCCAGTCGCGTTCATCCGAAGTATAAAACGAGATACCGGGTCAAGAACTGGCGCGAGTACGAGCAAGGTCTTCGCGCTCGTGGTGACGTGACGATCTGGTTCGGCAAGGATGCCATCGCCGCCTGGATTCCTCGTGGGAAGCGGAAGCGAGGAGGACAACGTGAATACTCCGACCTCGCAATCGAGACCGCGCTAACGCTCCGGATGGTGTTCCATCTTCCACTCCGTCAAACCGAAGGCTTCGTCGTTTCCCTTCTACGCTTGATGGATCTCGATCTCAACTCACCGGATCACAGCACCCTGTCGCGTCGTGCGAAGGAACTTGACGTTGAGCTCCGTACCTTCGGCAAGAACAGAGATCCATCTGATCGTGGACAGCACCGGTCTCCAGATCCGTGGTCAGGGCCCTTGGGCGTACGCCAAACACGGAAAGAAAGGCACACGGGAATGGGCCACAAGATGGTGTCGGCTGAGGAGTTCGTCCACGCCTTCAGCGCGATAGGTGCGTGGGCGTTGTTCCAGACGATGGCATTTGATGGGCGCGGTTCAGCTTGCCTGCGCACGGGGGAACACGATGTTGTTTTCCAAGTGGATGTGGCATGTGAAGCGAAGCCTCCAGAGCGGCAAGCCCGTGCCAAAGTGCGCGCCGCGTGTTGCACGCTCCGTCAGGCACCGTGTAGCCGCATCACCGGCAACGGGACCGGCTCGGGGATCGACCTCGCGTAAGGACCCCTCGCGCTCGAACGGCGGCTCCGCCACAATGGACCCTTCGATCAATGAGAGAGGATCCGTCGTATGTCACGTCGATGTCGAAACTCCGTGCTGCGTTTTATCGTGACGATCGGGTTCGCGCTCGCCCTCGGACGGGGCGTGGTCGCGGAGCCGCAGGGGAAGAGCTCGGCTCCGAGCATCCCCACGCAGTTCGAGGAGATCTTGAAGAAATCGGTGCAGTCCAACTCCGTGGCCGCGATGGGGATCGCGGTCGTCGAGAACGGTCGACTGACCTGGAGCGGGGTGGCGGGGTCGGCCTCGTTCGACCCCGACGTTCCTGGGAATGAGACCACGCGTTTCTGCGCGATGGAGCTCTCGGGCGTGGTCACGGCGTGGGGGGTGATGCGCCTCGCGAGCCAGGGCAAGGTCGATCTCGACCGCCCGATCGCGAGCTACGTGAAGGAGGTCCGCCCGGAGCATTCGAGCTGGAGCGAAGTCACGGTTCGGCACCTGCTGACGCACAGTGCGGGGCTGTCATCGCTGAAGCTCGTCTCGAAGGATGGAGCTCGCCCGAGCGCCGAGGACCTGCTGAAGAAGTCCAAGCTTCGGGGGGGCGGGAAACTCGGGGTGAAATTCCAGTACTCGGCCGCCGCCTATCTGCTGCTCGAGATGCTGATCGAGAAGGCCTCGGGAAAGCCGTTCGCCGAGTTCATGCAGGCCGAGGTGTTCGACGCCATCGGCATGAAGAACACCGGGTACGACGAGAGTGCACCCAACACGGCGCAGCGATGTCGGGGACACGGCAAGTTCACTTCGAGCCCGGTGTCTCCGATCGCTCGGTCCGCGAATGCTCTCTACACGTCGGTTGGGGATCTCGCGCGCTTCGCGATCGCGTGCCTCCCGGACGAGGCGCATCCGCATCTCGATCCCGAGATCGTTCCGTTGTTCTACCGCCGGACACCCGGCACCCAGGCGCACTACTTCTCGCATCTCTTCCGCGTCTCGATCGGGAATGAGTTGATCCGGTTCGGGGGGGGTGGACAGGAGGCCGGAGGTGTGAGTTACCTCCGCATCCAGCCCGACACGCGAGACGCCGTCGTCGTCCTCGCCACGGGTGAGATCTCGAATCGGCAAGACTTCGAGAAGGTGTTTAAGCGCTGGGTCCACCCGAAACTCCTAGCGCGTGGCGGACAGTGGAAGGCGTGGCTGGCTGATCGCCCCGGGGGAGAGTCGTGCGGCGGTTTCGATGTCGACGGGCGGCGGGTGCTTCTCGGTGGCACGGTCTACGACGTTCAGACCGGGAAGCCGCTCGGGCAGGGCGGTGGGGTCCTCAGCCCCGACGGAACCAAGAGTCTCGGCGTCTTCGGTGCGAACGCCAGCCTTCGGGATTTGACGGGGGACCCGATTCAACTTCGCGATCCGGACCGGCGCAAGTGGCTCGCCACCGCGTGGGACGCGAGCAAGGACCACTTGTACGTCGCGATCCAGGCGGACAACCCCAAAGCCAAGAAGTCGAGCGGGCGAAAGAAATCGAAGACTCCGCGTTATCTGTACCTCATCGAGAAGTGGAATCTGCGATCGGGAAAGCGCCTCAAGTCCTCCAAGCTCAAGGCGAAGCCGGACGCGCTGGTCTTGTCGGACGATCACAAGACGGTGCTCGTCTTCACAGCCGACGGCGGGCATATCGTGAAGACCTCGAGCCTGAAGGTCCCGAAGGCGATCGCCGAGCTCGCGGACTACCGGTGCCTCGGGGGATGGAATGACGGCCGGGTGCCGATCGCCAAGAAACGTGGCCGTCGCGAGACGGAGATCCTCGACGTCAAGAAGAAGAAGATCGTGCCTCTCAGGGATGGGGAGTACCCGCAGCACGGTGAGGTCACGCGGCTCGCGGACAAGAAAACGCTCGTCGGCATTCGCGGTGGGTCGGTCCGGGTCTCGACGCGTCGAGCCGCGAAGGCCGGAGAGGAGTGGACGGTGTTCGATCCTCGGAGCGATCACCCGTACCGCATCGCCAAGCCGGGGAAAGTGGCGCGCTTCGTCCCGCGCCTCGGTCGCTGCCTTGTCGGCACCGACTGCGGCACCGTGGTCAGCTACGATCCCAAGACTGGTGCTTCGGAGATCGTGTTGCAGATCGAGTCGGTCCGGGGTGTGAAGGACCTCCAAATCGTGGGCGATACCGTGGCTCTCACGTTGGCTTCCGGTCGGGTGTCGGGTCGTGCGTTCGACGGGACGCCTCGGTGGCGGTACGACGTTGGCAAGGGCGGGCGCTCTCTCTTGGTGGGGAACCGGCTTTGGTTCTTGCGCGCCCCCGCCGCCCGAACCCGGCGCGGCGCCGAGCCACCCCAGCTGATCGGGTTGGACGTCGAGACGGGGAAGGCTGTCACCAGCGCCCCCAGCTCTCTCGCCCAGTGGAAGCAGCAGGAGAAGAGCGCGGACGGTTCGGTCATGGCGTTCTCCGACGGTAAGAACACCTTCGCGGTCCACAACGCCAGAACCGGGGATCGTCGCTTCGGTGAGAAGCTAGCGGGGAAGATCGTCAACCTCGCGCTCACTCCCGATGGCAAGCGCGCGCTCGTCTTCCAAGCGACACGGTGTTTGTTCTACGACGTCGATACTGGGGAGAAGGTCGGAGAGCTCGCCGGAAAGTTCGGGGACTCGCCGTATGCGTGGGAACCCGGCGGCTCCACTCTACTGACGACGACGCGCATGCTGCGCTCGATGGTGTCCATCCCGAAGCATGATCTCGTCTCGATCGATCCGCACGGCATGACCGCCGTCGACACTCGGGTCGTCCGGATGAGCGGCTGCTACGCCTTTCATCCGACGAAGCCGCGCTACCTGGCCACCATCGGTGCGCCAGACGACGAGTTCTACTTCAGTGGACTGTACGTCCTGGATCGCGAGGCGGGATGCACGGTGTGGGACTACCATCGTCGAAGTCACCGCGTGCTCTATGCGTTCAACCCGCTCCTGTGGCGACCCGATGGTCGTCGCCTGTACGCGCTGCACGACGGCATCGTGCAGGTGCTCGACTTCCCGGACGACGTTCGATTCGATTGACGACGCGGCGAGTCCCGTTCCTCGGGACTCGCCCTCCTCAGAGATGCGCTTCCTAAACGTGCGTGCGGCCCTCCGTGCCCGCGGGGCGATTGGCGACGCCTTCGGTACATGGTGCTGTGATCGGCCACGGGAAGCCGAGCATGCTCAGTAGCGATCCCGCGAAGCCCTCAGCTTGACGAAAGGGTTAGTCCGAACACTGAGCGAAGTGTTAGTGCCGTTTCGATTGCGTGATGAGTAGAGTTGCTGCCCTCCTGGACGTCCAGACGAACTCGAGACCCAGTTTGCGATCGCCTGCCATGCCGTCACCGATAGGGCTCGACTGAAGGAGTGTACACGCAGCGGGTTGTGGAATCACTCGCGGGCGTGTGGAGCGTGGGGCGCGCGCTAAACCCGAACCGGAGCCGGTGCGAAACGGCGACGGAACCGAGGAGAGTCGATCCAAACGACGAGCCTCTCAACGACGAGCCCTTCGTTGCCCGAGCGCTCGTCGGGGCTCGGGTGGCCTGTTGCGGTCGCTATCGAGACGGGGAGTGGGCGCGTTCGCGTGGAGGCGCGATGGAATGTTGAGTCGCAACTGCGCTTTGTACCGCGTCGGTCTTTGGGCCAGACGGGAAGACGCGTCGAAGGCTGTCCCCACGACGCTCTACGTCGCTGCCGCGTAACGATCCGTTCGACCCATGACGCACTCAATGCCGCTCAACCGTCGGATCCTTCGCCTGGCGCTCTTGGCGCCAGTCAGGGTCGGTAATCAGCCGAGCTCCGCGACGAAAGCGTGCGTACGACCAAGCCCACTGGATGGCGACAAGCAAGCGGTTGCGAAACCCGATCAGATAGAAAATGTGAACGAAGCACCACGCCAGCCACGCCAGCACTCCTCGCATCTTCCAACCACCAGACTCCGCGACAGCTCGGGCGCGACCAATCGTCGCCATCTGACCCTTGTCGCGATATCGGAACTCAACCCGCGGGGCACCTCTTAGATCTCGAAGGATGTTGTTGGCCGCACACTCTCCCATTTGAATTGCGGCCGGCGCCATACCAGGAACGAGCGAGCCGTCCGCCTGCTCGACGTGTGCCTGATCCCCGACGACAAAGACCTCTGGGGTATCGGCCAAGCTCAAGTCCTTCTCGACCATCACGCGACCCGAACGATCAGTTTCCGCACCGAACCCGGGGCCTGGAGTCGAAGCGCGAACTCCGGCCGCCCACAACACCGTCGCGGCGCGGATTCGTTCTCGATCTTCCCCCTCGCCCAGCTCGACCCCGCTGTCGTCGATCGCGGTGACCAGTCTCTCGGTTCGAACCGACACGCCCAGTCGTTCGAGATCGCGCCGCGCGCCCCGAGACAGTTCTTCGGAAAACGACGGAAGTACGCGCGGCCCCGCTTCGATGAGAAGCACGGTGGTACGGGTGGGATCAATACGCCGAAAGTCTCGCCCGAGCGTGAACCGGCTGATTTCTCCCAACGCTCCAGCCAACTCGACACCGGTCGGGCCACCACCTACGACGACGAACGTGAGTAGCTCTTTTCGTTTCTGAGGATCGCACTCTAGCTCGGCGCGCTCGAATGCGGTCAACACACGGCGTCGGATCTCAGTCGCTTGTTCGACTGTCTTCAGTCCCGGCGCGTGCTCTTCCCATTCCTCGTGACCGAAATAACTATGAGTCGCGCCGCAAGCGAGAACCAGCGCGTCGTAGGGCACGGGACCCATATTCGTATGCACCGTTCGGTTGGGTCGATCGACACTGGTGACCTCCGCGAGCATCACTTCTACATTGCGATAGCGACGAACGATCGTGCGAATCGGCACCGCAATATCGGCGGGGCTCAACCCTGCCATCGCGACTTGGTACAAGAGCGGCTGAAACAAGTGGTGATTGCGACGATCGATGAGCGTGATACGGAGCCCCCGGGGACCTCGGAGCGCGAGATTTCGAACGGCCCGGAGGCCGGCAAACCCACCGCCGACGACCACCACGTGAATCGAATCTGCCTTGTCCATCGCTCACTCTCGATCGAAAGAACCCCGCCAACCGGCCGGATCGCTACAGAATGGGGAGTGTTCTGGATCATACCGAACGTCAGCCTCGACCCGACCCAAATTGCCGATGCCAAAGCCGTATTCGCTAGAACGGCGCGTGAGGTTTCGCCTTCTCCGACATCGGCCGACGGCGCCTCGCCCGTGCGCGACGCTCGACCGACAGTGACGAATCATCTCTACTCGACGTCGACACTTCCGGCGACCAGCACAACAAAGAGTTGTCACGCCCCCGCCGGGTTGGACACTAGCCACCGCCTGGGCCAGCCACTTCGCATGGCCCCAATACTCTTGGGCTCGGATGCTGCAAGAGTCGATGCGCTCGAGACAGCGCTTGCCACTGTCACAGCTGTAGCTCGCTCTTAGCTGCAAAGAAACGGGGATCGCGGCGTGACGCCTCGATCCCCGTTCTGTCCTAGCTAGCCCGGACTATTCATCAGGCGGAGTCGTTACGCGCCCGAAAGGGCGCCAATCGTACCTAGCGCAGACAGCGGAGGACAATCGAGGGATGATCAACGGAACACAGGCTGCGATTTCCGTGAAGATCCAGGCACGACGCCGCAGTCGACCTAGTGGTCTTCAAGAAGGAGTAACGCAGAGATTCGCGGGAAGCGCAGCCTG
>JAJFFE010000242.1 GCA_021776775.1 Planctomycetota bacterium
CATACGCTGCCACGGCATGGCGAAGCCGGGCCACGTCGCTGACCACGCGGTCCACCAACGCGTCGCTCCGCGCGGTGGGGGCCACGACGCCCATCAGGAAGGCAAGCGCGGTCATCGCGCTCACGGCCAGGCCGGAGCGCATGCTGCGCCCGAACCTGGGTCGGGGAATCAAGGTGTTCATCTCGCGGTGTCTCCTCGGGCCCCGTGGGGCCGTTCTCGATGGGGTGGATCGGAACGGGGGTGGGGTGACTTAAAGAGGGCTCCGCTCGGGGCGCTGCCTTATTTGGGGGGCTGGAGCCTGTCGGGTCACTGCCGTGTTTGAGCGCTCAGTGCGGGGAGGGGGCGAGGGGCACGAGGGGCAAGCGTGCGTAGACGGGCGCGCGGAAGGCCGTGCGTGCATGAACTCGGTGTCCGTTAGCGGCTGGCGCCGCCTATCGGGTGGGGTGCCTGGGCGAGGCTGCGCCCTCCTTCCGAAAGCCCCTCGTGCCCCTCACCCCCTCCCCGCACGGCGGAACAGTTCACAGTGCTCGCGCACGGCTTCTGGTCCGCGGTGAACGGCAACGACTGCCGGCTCCGCGGGAGCGTTTTGCCGCGAAGGGCACGCAGCGGTGCACAGAGTGTCAGTTTGACGAGGATGTCGAAGAGCCCGCGCGTGGGTCGAGCGTGGCTTGAGCGGCGCTGGGACGCGGGGAGCGCTCGGAGAGACCCCGACATCGTTGGCCCGTCCGGTGTCTGCGCCTGGACGGCGGGCGACACCTGGACGGTGAAGATGACTTCGCTCGGGGCGCTGCCTTAATTTGGCTCTCCTCACGTATTAGGGGTGAAGGGAGCGCTGGATCGAGCCTGCGTCCCCCGGGGCAGGGCTGGCCGTCACGGAACAGTTGCTCCGATGGCGCACACGGAATCCTGTTGCAGCCGAGGTGTCCGCTCCGCTGGCCCTGGCGGGGGTTGACCGAATCCTGTCACGATTCCCCTCGGAGTGGGATCGTCAGAGTAGAGGCATGGATACCCCACGCGACACGATCGGCACGGAGCAGCTGCTGGCGCAGCTCGGCTGGGTGAAGGCGCTGGCCCTCCGGCTGGTGGTGGACCCGAACGTGGCCGACGACGTGCTCCAGCGCGTGTGCCTGCTGGCCCTCGAGAAGACGCCGCGCGACGTGAGCGGCGAGGCGGGTTTGCGCCGTTGGCTGTCGACGGTGACGCGCCGGCTGGCCAGCCACTCGCGGCGCAGCGAGGCGCGGCGCCGCCACCGGGAGGAGGGGGCCGCGCGCCGTGAGGGCCTGCCGGCGACGGTTGACGTGGCCGCGCGCCGAGAGGCCCTGCACTCGCTGGTCGATGCCGTCACCGGCCTCTCCCAGCCGGACTTGACGACGATCACCCAGCGCTACTTCGAAGGACTGTCGGTCGCCGAGATGGCCACGCGCCTGGACGTGTCGCGCGACGTGGTCCGGCAGCGCCTGTCGCGTGCCCGACGCCGCCTGCGCGCGCGTCTGGCGAGGGACGTCGGCCCCGACCGCGACCGCTGGCTGGCAGCCCTCGGCCCCCTGGCCCTGCCGGCGGCGTGGTCGCGCGACGCCACGGAGGCCACCATCTGCAAGCAACTCGGAGGACTCGTCATGGCCAAGATCACTCCGTTCGTGGCCGTCAAGGTCACCCTCGCCGCGGGGCTGGTGACCGCCGTCGCCGTCACCGCCTGGCAGGCACTGGACGACCCGGCGCCCGACCCCACCGCGGCCGTGGTTCCCCGTCAGCGGCGAGCACAGGCCTTGCCCGTCGCGAGCGATCTCCCCCTGGCCACCGAGCCGACGGAGGCCGTGCCGCAGGAGGTGCCCGTGGTCTCCCCGCAAGAGGTCGCTGCCGAGGGCTCCGGTGTCGTGGAGCTCCCGCTCGCGGCGGCGGTGCCCAGCGGCCTCCTGGCTGCGCTGGACCGCGCCACCGAGTCGTTCCTCACCGACTCACCCGACCTGCAGTCGCTGAACGAGGTCATTCGCCACCTGGCTCGAACCGCGGAGCTCCTGCCCGACACCGTGGCGACGAGCCCGCTGGATGGCTCGATCCACGGCTGGCTGGCCATCCCCGATACGGAGTTGAAGGGCGAGTTCAACGTCGACGCCGAGGGGCGCTGCGGGGTCAAGTTCCACTCGGTGCTGGACGAGCGGTTGGAAGACCTGTTCCTCGCCCGCGATCTGTCCTTCTCCTTCCAGGGCGACTCCGGCAGGGCTGCCGACGTCAGCACGCACGTCCAGTACCACCCGGACACGAGTGAATCCGCGATTGCTGCCCAGTTTGATTCGGTGGGCGAAGTGGAGGGCCGCGTCGGCTGGAGCCTGTCGATCGGGCCCGGCGGCACCGCCCTCGACCCCGTGACCGTGGTGGCGTCCGCCGCGGACACTTTGGTGATCGGACGCCTGGGCAATGCCTCCGGCTTCCACCAGGCCTGGGCGACTGACACCTCGGCCTACGATGCTTGGCTCTTGCTGCTGCAGTCGCACGCGCCCTGAGGGTCGGTGAGCTCGGCGGGAGTCCCGAAGCCGAGGCCGAAACCGGCGGTCGCACCCGGAGTCTCCGCCGCGTGGGGTCCACCACCTCCCAGCAGCGGGGTCAAAGCCCGCCCCCAGTCGCGGGAACAGCCGTGTCCCCACCGACTCCCCCCGCGCGCGGCATGCGTCACCGCTGCTGTCACGTTGACGGGGTGGTGTGACGCGGCGTTTCGCAAAACCCTCGAGCGGAAACGTGTCGGCG
>JAJFFE010000243.1 GCA_021776775.1 Planctomycetota bacterium
TCGTCCGCGGTGCCGAGCACTCCGTCGAGTCCGGGGATGGCCGACATGGTGTGCAAGAGCCTTCCGGCGTTGAGCGTGACGACGGGGGAACCGTCGCCGTACCCCTCCAGTGAGTCGTCGGGAATTGCGCCGTCTGTCGTCAACCACGATCCGGCGACACCCGTCGGATTCGATGGAGAACGGGTGGCGTCGAGGTCCCACGGCTGGGCGAGGGCGGCGTTGTACTGCGGATCGAAGAAGCTTCCACCGCGGACGACGTCGCCGCAACCGACGAGGTCAACCACCGCACACGGGTTGATGGGGTCTGGGGGTCCGATACTCGTGACACCGCCGGCGGTGAAGAGCCACGCTCCGTCGCTGGCAATCCCGTTACGCACTCGTCGGTTCGGGAGCAACACGCCGCCGGCGAGCGCGCGTCCTGTACCCGCCGAGCACAACGCGGATTCCGCGCCCTGTTGCGCCGTATCCGGAGATACCGCGACGGCGGACAAGCCCGAGCTCGGACCGAATCCACTGAACGTCATCACAAGAAGCTCCGAACTCGACACTCCCATCTCGCACGTTGGCGAGTCGAGATCGCCACCGAACGCGAGAAGCACGTTTCCGAGTCCGTCGACGCCATCCCAAGTGGTCGTCCCCAAGTCTCCGAGGTTGACGATCGATCCCCGAACGCGTCCGTCGAGATCGATTCCCGGCAGGACACCGGCGAAACCGAGGGCCGGATCGATGAACTCAGCGCTATGCACCAGTGCCGCTCCCGCCGCGCCCGGACCTTTGTTCTGGGGTGCGAAGATGCTACCGAGGGTTTGCACGCCGCCGCTGGTGATGACGAGATCGTCGGCCGTGCCGAGCGTGTTGTCGAATCCCGCGATCACCGTGGAGGTGTGGGAGGTTCGTCCTCGAGGAGTCGACAGTTCGGCCCGCACCGTCGAGAACGTGTTCGTCAGCGGGTTGAACTTTTCGATGTCGTTGGTACTCGGGAAGGTGGTGATTTCGAACTGGAAGAACGGGCTGCCGGGGGGGAAGTTCGGGTCGATGATCGTCTCGACGACCGCGCGCTGTCCGCCGACGATGAGAACGGTGCCGTCCGCCATCGCCGTGGCGGTGTGCCGGAAGCGCGACGCTTGCAGCGCACCGATGGTGGTGAAGGTTCGCGTGAGCGGATCGAACCGCGACGCGACGTCCACGGTCTCGGCTCCGAGAATGTCAGTCGTACCGCCGCACAGAAGGACCGTACCGTCGGCTAGCTTTGTTGCGGTGTGGAACACCGACGAACCCTGCTGCATGACGATCGGATCTCCGGCGAAATCCGTGTCGATGAACTCGCCGCTCAAAGAGTCCGGCACGGGCGTCGCCGTCAATGTCTGATCAAAGAGTTCGCACGTGTCGAGTGACGAAAGGAAGTTCTCGTCGGAACCTCCACAAATAAGGACGCGCCCGTCCGCAAGGGTCGTGGCCGTATGGCCGTACCGGTGGGTTTGCAGTGACGGTCCCTCGTAGAATTGGTTTGCCGCGAGTTCCGGGGCTCCGACGTTCACGGCGATCGACACGATCGTGAACGCACTGCCGCCCGAGTTTTGAGCGACGATCGCGTAGTCGGTCATGCTTGACGCCACGATCGGCGTGCCGGAGATGACTCCGGTGACGGGATCGAGCGTGAGTCCGGCCGGGAGAAGTGGCGAAACGGTGTAGAGATCGACCGGGCCGCCGCTCGAAGTTGGGCTGTTCGGCACGATCGGAGTCCCCACGACGTAGCTCGCCATGGGAACCAGATACACCAGGTCCGTCGGGGGTTCGACGCACGATCCGGATGACGCGCAGCCAAGGGTGTCGACGGTCGGGTCGGGCCCACAGCTTGGGAACGGCGCGGGAATACTGCCCGAACCGAAGAGCGTATCCAGGAGCGCGATTCCATCTGCGATGTCGATTCCGCCATCGTCGTTCGTGTCGATGGCGTCGAGACATTCCGCTGGCTCTGATTGAAACAAGTAGTCGAGAACGAACACCGCGTCGGCGATATCCACCATTCCGCTTCCGTTGCCATCGCCGCGAAGAAACGACTGCGCAGAAAGCGTGGACGCACCGGCCACACTCACAAGGGTGATGAGTGACAGGAAGGCGAGAATTCTAAGTCGCAACAATGCAGACCTCACGATTCATGGGTGATGCACACCGGTAACGACGCAACAAACCTACTTGAAGCGTCCTTGCTGATGCGATCGAGTCCGAGTTTGGAGGGAAGACCCCACGCCCTTCTCTGCACTGGACTCTGCACGTGTTCGGGAACCTCCTTTCGTCTGTTGGTCCCAGAGTGCATTGGCCGTTCCACTCCTCGCGATCAACTCCGCTCATGTCAGATGGGAACCGTGTACGGCGTTCCAGCGAACGGACACGGTATAGGCGTCGGAGGTCACGACACACATATCGCCATGTCGCGATATCAGCGGGTAGTTGCCGGCGTAAAGTCGGTGTGACGCGGTGTGAGTCAGACCCGCACGGTTCGATCCGCGCGCCGGTCCCGCGCAGCTGTTCGAATGTTTGCCCGATCGAATCAAACTCGAAGAGAGAGAGCCACGAGGCGGTCCCCGTGGCTCTTCCTCATCGCCGTAACGTTCGGTTACGTGCAGTCGGTTCGCTCGCACTCGGGAAGGGTGTCGCTCGTCTCATCGAGGTTGCACGGCTCCATCAGTGTCGACGGTTCGCCGAAGAGTTCCTGGAGAAGGCGTACGGTGTCCGCGATGTCGATGCTGCCGTTGTCGTCGACATCCGCCGAGTCCCAGCAGTCGGTTGTTTCGCCCGCAACGAACGTGAGTTGTAGGAGGTTGATGACATCCGCCACCGTGCACGAGCTGTCGCCGTCGAGGTCACCACGCACGAACCGGCTCGCTTCGTCGACGATGGTTACGGTGACTGTGGCCGCCGGCAGCATGGTGTAGGCGTCCAAGATCTCGACGGTCGTGGTACCCGGCTCCGCCGCGGTGATCTGGTATTCTAGGACGATGAGCTCGGAGCCGTAGACGTCGCTGTCGTAGGGTGGGAAGAAGCCACCCATGCTGATGAACACGTGATCCGGGGAGATGCCAACGTCGCACGGAACGGACCCGTGTTGAGCTTCGTATCCCAACACGCCGGCGCCGGGTTCGAAAATGGTTGGCTCACATTGGCTCGGATCGTTGTTTACGAAGAGACCGAGCCAGGTGACCGGGTCGTCGGTTTCTATCATGATTGGGAGCGAGAACGACTGGCCAACGGCGACCGTGATGTCGGCGGCCGTGACGTCGAACTCCTCGACGCCCGGTAGTGTGAACTGCGCCCGGCAGGGAACTCCCCACAGAATTGCCAAGATCATGACTACGAACGAACTGCGCATTCGATTTCCTTTCAACTGTTCCGAGCCGCTCGCAGCGCTGCCGAGCGTACGAAGAAACGTGGTTCTTCCGGCCCAGCGGGCAGACCTGTCGGGCGACTCGGCCCGCAGATCTGCTCGAGAGCCGGGGGGTGAGCATAACTATGGACAGGTCGCGCCGGCACTACAAGTTGCCAACGGGTCCGCGGTGGGGTCGCTTCCGCAGGCGGTGACGCCCGGAGCTGGAGGTGCCGCGGATCCGGCCACGAAGAGATAGGACAAGAGGTAGACCGGGTCGGACACGTCGACCGCGCCGTCGTCGTTCGTATCGCCGCTATCAGCGCATTCGAGCGGGGCACTGCCGATGAGGAACAAGGATTCGAACAGGCGGATGGCGTCGGTGATCTCCACCTGCCCGTCGTTGTTCGTGTCACCGCGCCGAAAGTCACCCGGCAGCGGGGTCGTCGACGTCGTATTGAGGAGGATGGAGACCGTGTCTCCCGAGAGTATGGCGACTTCGGCGAGACCGTCGCTCGTGGAGTCTCCAACGGCGAAACGAGCTTCCGAGGTGGCCAAGGTCATGCTTTGCAGTGCGCCGAAGCTGCCGTCGCCGAGTCCGAGTCGCCACTCGAAACCACTGTTCGTGGTGGTCAGCAAATCTGCCACACCGTCATCGTTGATGTCTTCGGCTCGAACCGTCACCGGGGTGTCGCTGACTTCGTAATCTTGGAAACTCCCGATGCCGCCCGTACCATCTTGGACTAGCACTCCGACCCGGTTCATGATGGGGCAGGTGAAAACGACGTCCAGGTGTCCGTCGCCGTTCAAGTCTTGCACTCGAATGTCTTGCGGCGCGTCACCAACCCCGGCGGGGTAGTCGACCGAACTCGTGGCCAGGCCGTCTGTGATGAAGACAAAAGTCAGTTGGAGTAAGCCGGCCAGGACGAGATCGTCGGTGCCGTCTTCGTTTAGGTCGATCACCACAGGGGAGTTCAATCCGCCGGCCAGATCACTTTGCATCGGCGGGCCAAACGTCCCGCTTCCGGTACCCATGCGGATCGAGATCTCGGTGGTGAGCGAGCTGCCGAACGTACCTCCGGTTGTTCGCGCGGCGACGACGTCGGGCGTTCCATCGCCGTTGAAGTCGCCGATCAGCACTTGGCCAAGATCATCGGAAGCCAGGTACGAGCCCGCTTGAGTAAAGCTCCCGGATCCATCGCCGAGCATGCTGACGTATCCGTTCGTCAGCCGAACGACGGCATCGGTATTGCCGTCGTTGTCGAGGTCGGCGACTGTCGCCAGCGTTCCTGATCCGATCAGCGCAGTGGTCGCAAGCTCGACGAACGCCCCGGTGCTTTGACGTTCGTACGACGTGAGGTTGCCGGAGTCGACCGTCAACAAATCGCGGACACCATCGTTGGTCACGTCTACGAGTTGCAGGTAGTCTCCGTAGAGCGCCGGCGTCGTAGATGAGAGATCGATGGTTTGGTCGACGGAGAACTGCACCTGGGCGTTTAGCGGCCCGAGGGACATGACAACGAGCAGACTTCCGATGAGACAGCGCACGGAGACCTCCTGGGGTAAGTGAGTGGACGAAGCCGGCGGTTCACCGGCAGACCTCGGAGGATGCCGATCTGATCGGTTTCGTTCCCGGCCCGCCCAGAAAGAGCGACCGGCTTTCCCGGCATCCGCGCCAACGGCGCCGATCGTGGATACCATCGCGCGGGTTGCGGCTCACAAGTCCCGTCGATTTCTTGGAACACTCGCATCCGCGGCGGCATCCTCGCCGCATGGGGATTCCTGCAGTCGGGGATGCCTGCAGTCGGAGATGCCTGCAGTCGGGCCAATCACGGGACCACCTAGCGGAGAGAGTAGGGAAGACGTGCCAGATCTCGAAGGGATGTTGAACCGCTCGCACTGGTTGCGGGGGTTGGCACGCGGTCTTATCGATGACACGCATCTCGCGGATGACGCCCTCCAGGAAGCGCGGATCAAGGCGTGGAGCAAGCCGCCCCGAGATCAGCAAGCGGGCCCCGCGTGGCTGCGCCAGGTGATGTCCAACTTCGTTCGTATGCATTTTCGCGGAGAGGGCCGGCGCCGAAAACGTGAGCGTGCCGCGGCGCGCCCGGAGGCGCAACACGACGAGTTCGACCTCGAAACGCTCGAGCTTCGCCGAGAAATCGTTCGGGCACTTCTCGCGCTCGACGAACCCTTTCGCGCGACGCTGATCCTCCGCTACTACGAAGATCTCAGCTCCGCGGAGATTGCCCGTCTCGAGGGGATACCCGCCGCGACCGTTCGTGTGCGTTTGAAGCGCGGCCTCGATCGGTTGCGAGAACAACTCGAAGACAAGCGCGAAGAGCTCGGTTCCGTTCTGTTCCTGATTGCCGGTGTCGAGTTCCCGGGCTCTGCCACCGCCTCTTCCACTACATCGTCGACCGGCTCGACGACATTGAACGGCACTGTCGGCGCGGTGAGCACGCAGGCTAGCGGCTCGTTTCGTACGCGTTCGGCGGCAACCGTTGGGCTGGGAGTGATCGTCGCGGTTGCTCTCACGGTTCCGTGGCTCCTCGGTGATCCGAGTCGCCCGGGGCAGGCCGGCGTGGCGGGGTCAAGCTTCGAAGAGCCGAAGACGTCGCGCGGTACCGGGTCGGGGGTCGGGGATAGCGACGAAGCGAGTGGCTCGCTGACGCAGCGCGCCTCGTCCTCGTCGACCGGCGAGAACGCGAAAATTTCTCCGTTTGTGGGCGACGCACAGTGGGTCCAACTGAGAGTCGTCGACCCGCTGGGACGTCCCGTCGCCGACGCGCAAATCACCGTTGGTCAACGTCGCCTTGCACTCGATCAAATCGCTGACGGGTACGCCTCTACGTTTGAGTTCCTACTCGTGGAGCCGTGTCCGGAGGCGCTCGGGAAGACGTCGATCAACGGAACACGCAGGATCTCCACCGCGCAACTACAAGGCGCGTCGCTCGCGGTCTCGGCCAAGGGACGTCTTACTGCGCGAGAGCGTCCCACGCATCGTCAGTTCGACGCCGGTGTCTACACCGTCGTACTGCAACCGGCTGTCGACGCCGAAATCGTAGTCGAGGCAGAAGGCCCCGAACCAGTGCACAACTGCGCCGTGGCGGTGACGGGTCGCGGCGGCATCGTGCGCTATTCGGGTAGTTCTGACGTTTCGATCCGACACACCTCGCACGACGACGTCGAACTCGTGAGCTTTCGCGCGAGTGGGTTCGCTGCCGTTCAAGGTCTGCTGACGAGCCCTCGGCATCGGCAACGATTGCCGAGCGGACGACCGGCGATCGGGACGGTCGTCAATCCGATGGGCCAACCGGTCGCAGGAGCCGTGGTATCGATGCGCAGCACGTTGTGGCGTGGTCCCGCCTACACCGTGACCACCGACGACCTCGGTCGATTCGAGACCTTCGGGCTCGCGGAGAGCGGCACGCTCGAGTTGCACATTCAACACTCCTCGTATCCACAGTGCAGAGTCAGCCAAGTGCTACCGTGCGCGGACCTGGGAGACATCGCGCTCGAAACGCCGCATCAACTAAGAGGTAGAGTGGTGGACCCTGAAGGCTTTCCGTGCGACGGAGCCGCGATTCTTGCGATGCCGGAAGGCTCGTTCTACTCCCGCCACGTGGTGCGCACGCGCAGTGATGCCGACGGTCGGTTTCAGTTGCCTGTGATCGCGTCGGGAAACTACGTGCTCAGGGCTGAGCACCGCGACTTTGCTGTCGCCGAGCAAATGGTGACAACGGCGGATGAACGTACGACGACGCTGAAGCTTGGCAACGGCGCAACCATCGTCGGGCGAGTGCAAACCGAGCGGGGGCGTCCGGTCGCTGGAGTGCCGATCAAGATCGGAACGATCATCGGCGATGAACTGCGTGGACGAGTCACCTACACCGATGCCGCCGGTCGCTTCCGAATCGAGCACTTGCCTTCCGGATCCGTACAACATAGGCCGCGACGCCGAGTGTTGAGATGGGGCGCGCTCGACGGTGAGGAAGCCCCGCTTGCAAGTCGGAGTTCGAACCTGGTTGCTGAGTTGTTCCTGCCTTACCAGCTACTGAGCGCCAACGACAAAGTTGTTCCGCAGCCTGCTCATTACGGATCACGGAATACAGTCAAGGCACGAGTAGGGTCGGAACTCCATCTTGTTGTCGCGGAGCCGAGACCACAGCCGAGCATCAGGTTCGAGCTCACCGACCGGGACGGCCGCCGGGTGCGAGCCTTTAGCAACGTGCTGATCGTCTCTCCCAATGATTGGACGATGAAGGACTTCGCCGGCGTGGACGGCCAACCCTTCCATCTGCCCAATGCTGCGGTTCTCGACGATGCCCAGCTGACCGTGATGAGTCGTGGCTACTGTTGGCAGACGGTGCGGGTTGATCTCCGTGGCGAGCGAGGTGGCGAGGGTCGAGTACGATTCACCTTGAGCCCGCACTTCGAACAACCGCCGGTGCTGGAGATCGATGTCACCGAGCCGATGCCTCTATTGGCCGCGCCGCTCTTACCGGGCTTCACTCCGTTGGCCGCCCTCCCGATTGGATCGACCGACGCGGCGGGTCGCTTGGTGCTGACAGAGCTTGGACCGGGCCGATACGCGCTATGTACACCACGCGACGCAGAGAAGCTGTTCGGAAAGACCGGCAAACGACGGCTGGCGATGTCACTGGATGAGCTGCACACGGTGGGACACTTCACACTGTCCGGGGCCGAGCGGCAGCGCGTCTCGGTTCAGTTGCAAACGACTTCGAACTTGGAGAACGCCCGATGATAACTCGTACGCACTCACTTCCGTTGATCGGCGTCCTACTGCTCGCCGTCACTCACGCTTCGACACCCTCGTACGCCGAGAACCCGGTCTTCGAGCCGGCCGACTCGTCGCCGATCATCTTCGGCAGTTCGTTCCTCGGGTACGGCTACAGCGTCGTCACTGCCGCCGACATGAACGTCGACGGCAACCTCGATGTCGTCATGACCCGACTGGGTTCCAACAGCGTCGACATCCTGCACGGCAACGGCGATGGCACGTTCGAAGATGCGATTTCGATCTTCGTCGGTGGCCACCCGGTGTCGGTGGTCGCCGACGACTTCAACGAGGACGGACAGCCTGACTTCGCTTGCACCAACGGAGATCTAGGGACGGTAACGGTGTTCTTGTCGACCTTGACCGGGTTCGTCACGGGTGGATCCATGGTGACGGGATCGCGACCGGTGCGATTGGTGTCACAAGACTTGAACGAGGACGGCCATCGTGACCTGCTGGTTGTCGATCAGATCGACAGCACCGTCGGTCTACTCGTCGGGGACGGTCTCGGCGGATTCGGGTCTCTGCAGACCAGTTTCATAGAAATCGACGACTCACTGGAAGCCATCACCGTCGAAGACCTCGACGACGATGGTCACCTCGACTTGATCGTGCCGTGCCCGTTGCAGGACCTCGTTGCAGTCTTGATTGGAGTCGGTGACGGCGAGTTTCTCGACGCTGTCATGTACGACGTGGGAGACAATCCGGGGTTCGTCGCGGTGAGTGACTACGACGGAGACGGTATCAAGGACGTGGCCGCCAACAACCGAGACGGTGACAGTGTGTCTCTGCTGAGAGGTGTTGGCTTCGGTTTGTTGGAGGCGTATCAGGAGATCCCGATCGGCGACAACCCGACGCTAGTCCGCACCCTTGACACTTCAGGGACCGGGGAACAAGACTTGGCGGTCACGATCGCCGGCGACGATGCCCTCCGGATACAGTGGGGATTGAGCGCGACTAGCCATGGGTACTCGGCGACGATCAATCTTGGGTACTCGCCCGACTTTCTGATCACGGGAGACTTCGACGGTGACGCTTTGGATGACATCGTGATCGTCGACAAGGGGGAGGGACTTCCGCACGGGACGGTGCAGCTCTATCTCAACCGCACCACGGCCCCAACGTTTCGCCGCGGGGACGTAGACGGGAATGGGGTCATCGAAGTTGACGATGCGATGGCACTATTGGAAATTCTGTTCAACGGCGCGACGGACAGCTGTCCCGACAGCGGCGACTTCGGCGACGACGGAGCTGTCAACATTTCAGACGCGGTGGCGCTGCTCGCGCACGTGTTCCAATCGCTTCCGGGTCCGGCCGAACCGTCGGCCTGCGGCGTCGATCCAGTCGCGGATGACTTGCCAACCTGCGACGCCGCTTGCCTGTAGTGGGAGCTTGCACCGCTTCCGCGGCGCGCTACTCGTGCGCGACTTTGTATGGGGGCGGCGGTCGCTCGGAGTCCGGGCTAGCATCAGCGGTGGGGGAGTCGAAGGTTGGGTTGGTGCGGCCCCAGTTTCGTCGCTGAACTGAGGAAGCGACAGCGAGGTGAGTCAGGGCCGCGCGGTTCGAGCGTTCGAGTCTTTCGGTGATCCGTGTCGCGTCCTCGCAAGCGGCGTCGATCACGTGGACGAAGCTGAGACCCGGCTATCACCGGCGGCGACCAGCGCCTCCGAAGCCATCTCCACCGAGGCAACGGCGCGGGGAGCGATCGTCTCCCCGAGGGCCTTCGGAACCGAGAAGTAGAACGTTGACCCCTCGCCCTGTACCGACTCCAGCCAAACACGGCCACCGTGACGTTCGACGATCCTCTTCACCAAGGAGAGGCCAACGCCAGTCGACTCGATCACGTCGCGCGACTGCAACGTGCGGAACACCTCGAAGATTTTGTCGAAGTGCTTCTCGTCGATGCCCGGTCCCGTATCCGAGACTCGGAACACCCACTCTCCGTCAGTGTCGTCGGCTCCGATCGTTACCTTGCCCGTCGGCTTGCCCATGTATTTCAATGCGTTCGAGACAAGGTTCTGCACGACCTGGGCGAACTGGACTTCGTCGTAGAGAATCGGCGGTAGCGCTTCTTCGACGGTCACTTCGTAACCCGACGGAGTTTCGAGCAAGTCAATCACCTGCTCGACTGCGTTCTGACTATCGAGGCGAACCGGATCGGAGCTCGAGCGGCCGAGTCGTGAGTACTCCAGGATTCCGTGGATCAGATTGTCGAGGCGATGGCAGCGTTGAATCACCATTTCCAAGTTCTCTCGGCCTTCGCCTTCGAGGGCCTCGGCGTAGTCCTCGAGTGTGAACTCCGCGAGGGATATGATGCCGCGCAGCGGAGCCTTGAGATCGTGGGACACGGCGTGGGCGAATGCGTCGAGGTCTACGTTCTTCTCCTCGAGTTGGTGAGCGTAGTTTCTCAGCGCAACTTCTGCATTTTTCCGCTCCGTGATGTCCACGAGCACTCCGAGCGCCATGATGCCGCTCTCGGTTTCGATCGGGTTGATCCCGATCTCGACCGGGAACTCGGTTCCGTCCTTGCGCATGGCAAAGAGGTCGCGGCCTTCGCCCATCTGACGACTGTGGGGGCTCAGGAAGAACCGCTCTCTGCGCTCCGGGTGATCGGTTCGATACTTTGTCGGTACGAGCATCTCGATCTTCCGCCCGACAAGCTCGTGGCGCTCGTAACCGAACAGCCGCTCGGTCTCGGAGTTCACGAGGACGATCTCCCCGGATCGTTCGATCATGACCATGGCACTCGGAGCGGATTCGACCACGCTGCGGAACCGTTCCTCAGCCGCAATCCAGCGAGTGAGGTCGTGAAAGACGGCTGTTCGGAACGCGCCACTGGCTTCTGTGATCACCACATTGACCGGTACCGTCTCGTCCGGACGATGCACCGTGATGTTGGCATCGAACAGTCTTCGATCAGCGTTCGGCTTGATCGAGAGCGTGTTGCTCGCGGGGATCTCTGGCAGGACTTGATCGAGCGGAACGTCAACCATCGATTCTAGATCGACTCCCAGGAGTTCGAGCGCGCTGGAGTTGGCCGACTGAATGCGATGATCCGGGGATAGAATGACGATCCCGTCCGCCACACTTTCGAGCACGGCCCGCAATCGTCCTTCGCTGTTGCGAAGGTCCTGGGCTATAGCTTTGGAATCTTCCGCGAGGTTGAGCGCGGCAACTCGGGACCGCTCTACCTGAACCGTTCGGTCCTTGACGATCTCGTCGAGTCCGGTGTTGAAGATGTGGAGTTGATCATTGGCTGTTCGAAGATCACGGCTGTTGCGGCGGAGCGATCCGTAGAGCGAGGCACCGGCCCCGATGAGGCAAGAGAGCGATAGCAACGCGAGGAGGATTCCCAGCGGTAACCCACTGAGAGTAGAGTCGAGTTCTCGTGCCGTCGGCCGGGCGACGAGCGTGCCGTGGAACGGCTCTTCGATCGAGTTGGCTCGTGACCAAGAATTGTCGCTGTCGGCGCGTGGCTCTGAGCTTGGCGGGTCGACAGCAACGGCGTAGCCGACAGAGCTCGCCGGCTGCTGGACCGCCGGTCCGAAGGCGCGAAGCACGTTCAGTTCCGCCGCCAGGACCCCGCTGTCGAGTTCGATCGTGACTATGGCCGACTCTCCAGACAGTCTCCAACTTGTTCCCGTGACCGAATCTCCCGGCGCCGTCGGCTCCGCGACTTCGAGGTCGTCGGCGCGAGTTTCGCTCGAGTCCTCCCACCAGATCTCACCGTCCTGCCGTTTCCAGTAGAGGCGAACCAGTCCGTCGAAGTCCTTGCAATAGCGGCTCGCGTCCCTGCGCCAGGACGCTTCGTTCGGGCTGGTCGATGCCCGTGCGGCCAATCGATCCAGAGCGTCCTCAAACCGCTGAGCGGTCGAACGAAGTAGCCCGTGCGTGAGTTCGAGCACCGCGTCGGTTCGTGCGTCGACCTGACGATGCTGCTGATCTTCGAGCATCGACCACGTCAACAATGAAAGCGCGCTCAACAGGAGCGCGAATCCCAGTCCACTGATGAGCGGCCGCGTCGCCATCATGATGGACCGTCCGACGTCGCAAATGTGAGGTCGTATTGCGGCGGCTCACCGAGCCGCTCATTCAGCTCGTTGATTTTTCGCTTGAGCGAGATCAGCGCGTGTTCCCGGTCGACCGCGACATCGTGGAACTGGGTGAGTTCCTCGTTGGCGTTTCGAAGGCGAGACTCCATCGCGCGTCGCTCTTCGACTTCGGCTTCCAACTCTCGATTGACCTGCTGAAGATTGGGAATGCCGAGCGCTTTCGGGATCAGTGGGATCAGCACGATCACCGTCGTCCACGAGACCACTGCGGTACACGCCTTGAGGGCTCCGGCTGCGCGGTAGATGGGCTCCCAGAAGATGATGGCTTCCAAGAGGTGGCCGGTGCCGCAGGCAAAGATGAACGCACCGAAGAGCCAGAACAACTTGGGGAAGGGGACGTCCGGACGACGCCCGATAAAGAAGAGAAGAGCCGCGGGAATTGCCATGTAGGCGGCCCAGATGGCAGTGTCGGAGACGATGTGGAGCCAGCCGAGGGAATCGCTCCACACCCCGCAGTGCCAACGGGGGGGGAAGCCTGTCGTATCGAACAGAGATGAAAGAAAGTTCACGGATCACCTCACGCTTGCCGGGGGTGAATCTCGACGTTCCCAGCTCTGGGAAGGTCGGCGCTCCATTCCCTCTATCGGCGTATCGGAACCCTTCTGTGGTGATATTTTCCGACGGGAAGAAAGTGCCTCGACATGCGCAAGCGTTTCGGGAGATAGGGCTTATCGCAGTTGCACCCGTCGCCATTTGCAAAGTAGGACAAATATTGGATACGGACAATCCCGCATCTCGATCGGTGGGGTAGAGACGACCAAAGTCGAACGTTCGGGAACCGAAACTCGCAGGGCGGCAACGGCGCGGGCGCAGCCGACCCGTCGACGAAGCCACGGTTTGATACACTCGCTAGCGCTACGGCAACGGTCGTTTGGCTAGGCAGTATCAATTCCGGACGACTCTCTCGCGCTGCTCGTCCGCCTCGAATCGCATTCGGGTCAACACCAGCAGAGTGAATCGATGATGAAGCGACGAACATTCCTCGTGCAAGCCGGTGCGGCTGTCGCCAGCAGCCTGATTTTGCCAAGCTTCTCGTTCGGCAAAGGGGTCTCGCCCAATAGCAAGCTGAACATAGCGTTCATCGGGTCTGGTGGTTGGATTGCGCGGCACGCTCATGGTGGCGGCTGTGGCGAAGAGAACCTCGTCGCATTCTGTGACGTGAACCGCAAGCACAGCGCCGAGAACATGAAGAACTGGCGCACGAAGCAACCGTTCTTCGACGACTTTCGGGTCATGTTCGACACCATGGGCGACCAGATCGACGCCGTCGTCGTCTCCACCCCGGACCACACGCACTTCGCGGCGACCATGGCGGCCATGGAGCGTGGGATTCACGTGTATACCCAGAAGCCGCTCGCCCACAACGTTTGGCAAGTCCGTACGCTCGAGAAGGCTCGCCAGCGATACAAAGTCATGACGCAGATGGGCAACCAAGGCCACGCGGGCGAGGGCATTCGCCGTTCGGTGGAGGCGGTGAGAGCGGGAGTCATCGGCGAGGTCAAGGAAGTTCACGCTTGGAATGGTGGCCCGCAGATGGGCGGTGAGCACTTCGCGAACCCCAGTGTCATGCCACCGCCGGCGGCGTCGATTCCGGATGGCCTCGCGTGGGACTTGTGGCTCGGGCCGACGGCGAAGCGGGCGTACTCTAGCGACTACCTGCCGTACACCTGGCGAGCGTTCTACGACTTTGGCTGCGGCATGCTGGGCGACTTTGGCTGTCACACGTTGGATA
>JAJFFE010000244.1 GCA_021776775.1 Planctomycetota bacterium
CCGAAGGTGAACTTCCTCACTGATTCTCTGCGTCACGCCGGCAGCATCAACCCTCGACTGGTAAACGGAGCGTAACTTTCTGAGACGCAGTGGTGGACCATTCAACCCACACCGATACGGGTTATCACGCACAACCTCGAATTGTGGGGGAGTTGCGCCTCCGCTGCTGTCCGGCATCAACCGCGATAAGCTACAACGATAGCTACGCTTACGGCAGACAGCACAACGCCGTTCCTCGAGCAGCGCTATCTCAGATTCCGCCGGGATAAACTCGGCGGCGCCGACGGTCGAGGCCGCGGTTGCCGGCTGTTCGGTCTTCGTGGATAGCGCTCCCCGGAGTACGATGACGCCTCCCCCCACCCAACCGAGGAGTCGAGTAGTGACGCTGCGTCTCTGGATGAGTGCCCTGGTCATCGTAGGGGTGACCAACGTGAACGGTGCCGCCGTGCGTGCGCACGGAACGGTTCACACCCGGCTCGCTCGAGTGAACGGGCGGCTCGCGACGTCTCCTCGCGACCCATCGCTTTGGGTCATGCGAGCATCGCTGCATCGCGAGCACCGAGACCTCGATTCGGCGCAACGCGATCTCGATCATGCGTTGGCCTTGGACGATCGACATCACGATGCGCTGCTCGCGCGAGCTGGCTTGGCGCTCGCCCGTCAGCGGTACGACGAAACCATCGATCGTTGTCGCGACCTTATCGATCATTCGCCCGACGATGCTGGCGCCACGCTCATCTTGGCCCGGGCGTTAACGGCATCGGGACAACTCGAGTCAGCGTTCGACAGCTACGAGCGGGTGATCGAGTTGCTGCCGCGCCCTGCGCCAGACCTGTTCCTCGAACAAGCTCGCGTCGCCCGACGCGCGTTTCCGAACCACCCGTATCTCGCCGCGTGGAGTTTGGAAGCGGGGGTCGAACGGCTCGGCCCGATCGTTTCTCTGGTCCTTCCTCTGATCGAACTCGAGGTCGCATCGGAACTGTACGCAGTGGCCGAAGCGCGGGTCGATACTCTCCTTCGACAGTCCACCCGCGCCGGTCGTTGGCTTGTTCTTCGCGCCGAGATTCGGCTAGCGGCCGGAGATCATGAACTGGCGCGTAACGACGCGGCACTCGCGATCGAATCACTCGGCTCGTCGAAGCGGCGTCCCGGCTCCAAACTCACAACCCAACTTCTTGAACGCGCGAATCGAGTCGTGATCGAATCGCACCTCAACCTGGAGAAGCAACCATGACTCGGCTCGTGATTCAGCTGTTGACGCTCATGCTCTTCAGTACGACGGTCTCGGCGGCGGACACGCTCGTCGGATTCGGTTCGACGTGGAAGTACCTCGACAACGGCACGGACCCGGGACCGCTGTGGACAACGGGTGGGTTCAACGACGCCGGCTGGGCGGAAGGACCGGCCGAACTGGGATACGGAGACGGTGACGAATCCACCGTAGTCAGCTTCGGCCCCGACCCGGACAACAAATACGTCACGACATACTACCGGCACGAAGCCGTCGTCGCCGACCCGTCACTCTACGACAGCCTGATCCTGCGCTTGGTTCGTGACGATGGTGCGGTGGTCTACATCAACGGGACGGAGGTCTTTCGAACCAACATGCACGCGGGAACGATCACCTCCACGACGTTTGCCGTCAGCACGATCGGCGGCTCGGAGGAGACGCTGTTCAACCTCGCGATCGTCAACCCTGCGATCCTCGACCCCGGTTCGAACACGATTGCGGTCGAGATTCACCAACGAGAACCGGACAGCTCAGACACGTCGTTTCGCCTGCAATTGGTGGGTCATCTGTCCACGGATCCTATCAACGTTCTCCGTGGCCCCTACCTGCAACGCATCGCGCCCGATCGTGCTGTCGTTTGCTGGCGCACGAACGCCTTCACTGACAGTCGAATCGCTTTTGGCGACTCACCGACGAACCTGACGACCGTGGTCGACGACACCGCGTTGACGTCGGACCACGCGGTCGAAGTCACGGGTCTGTCGCCGTCGACGGCCTACTTCTACGCCGTGGGCACAACGAACTCGCCCGCTGCACCGTGGCTGGCCGGGGCCGACGCTAGCCACAAGTTCACCACGTCGCCCGCCCCGAGCGACCCCGGCCCCATACGCGTGTGGGCCATCGGCGACTCGGGTACCGCGGACGCCAACGCCGCGGCGGTTCGTGACGCCTACCTCGGGCTGGCCGGTAGCGACGCGACCGATCTCTGGTTGATGCTGGGCGACAACGCATACGACGCCGGGACCGACACCGAGTACCAAGGCGCAGTGTTCGACATGTACCCGACGTTCCTGCGCGAGCTCTCGGTGTGGCCGACGCTCGGCAATCACGACGGGCGCAGCGCAAGTATCACGGGCGAAGGACCGTACTACGCCATGTTCGACTTGCCCACGCTCGGTGAGAACGGCGGCTTGGCATCGGGAACCGAAGCGTACTACTCCTTCGACCACGGCAACGTACACTTCGTCTGTCTCGACTCGGAAGGAAGCAGCCGCTCCCCGGGAAGCGCGATGCTGACCTGGCTCGAGAACGATCTCGCCAGCACCGACCGAGAGTGGATCATCGCATTCTGGCACCACCCACCGTACACCGACGGGTCTCACGACTCCGACGACCCGACCGACAGCAGTGGTCGTCTCTTCGACATGCGAGAGAACGTGCTTCCCATTCTCGAAGACGGTGGCGTTGACTTGGTCCTATGTGGTCACAGCCACTCCTACGAGCGTTCGTTTCTTCTCGACGCCCACTACGGAGTTTCTTCGACGCTGACTGCCGGCATGACCGTCGACGGCGGCGATGGCGATCCCACCGGCGACGGGGCGTACGAGAAGCCCGCCGGCGTCACCTCGCACAACGGCGCGGTGTTCGTGGTCGCCGGGTCGTCCGGGAAAACCAGCTCCGCGACGCTCGCACACCCCGCCATGATCGTGAGCCTCGAAGAGCTAGGCTCGGTCGTACTCGACATCGACGGACGTGAACTTCAGGGACGGTTCCTACGGTCGAACTCAGCCATTGCCGATACGTTCGTGATTCGCAAGAACGGAGCGTTCATCCGCGGCGACGCCAACGACGACGGAGCGTTCGACGTCGCTGACCCCGTGACGATTCTCGGCCACCTGTTTCAGTCGGCGTCGGTGAACTGCCGATCAGCCTTGGATTCCAATGACGACGAGTCGCTGAACATCGCCGACGCCGTGCACGCTCTTGCCGCGCTATTCTCGGCAGGTGCGCCGCCGACCGCACCGTACCCATCCTGCGGTGCAGACCCCACGCCGGGCGGGCTCGATTGCGTGTCGTCTTCATGCCCCTGAATTTGGCGCGTTCGGCAACGGCAACTCTTGCAACCGCACTGCACGATCAACTAGAACGATCACGTTCTTCCCGGCGTACCTCGGCCCGGCACTTGTCGCACAGCTTCCACCCACGCGTCACTTCGGACGCGGTCAACACCGTCTCGCACCGTTCGCATTTTCGATCGGCCATGGATACACCCCTCGAACTCAGATGACACGACAGGACGCACGATTCCCTCTCACTACTTGAACACCGACTACCTGCTGACATCGACCAACGATCTGGCCGCGCTGCCGGCGGCGTTGGATTCGCACGTCGAGTTACTGCACTGCGAGCGAGACGAAGACGGCAAGTGGTACGCCACGATCGAAGCGGCAGATTCCGGCGAAGAGCACCGCACACCAACGCAGGACATCGAAAGTATCCTAGCCGCCCTCGACGCGATCGACCCCGCAATTGCCGAGCTCATCGCGGGCTGCGAGTCGAAAGAGATGAACATCGGCTGGCAAGCGTCCTCCGATCGGCCGGAAGGCACCTTCGCCCTACAGCCGCGACTCCTCGGAGAACTGGCCGCTCGCGGAATCGAACTCGCCGTAACGATCTACCCGTCGTCGGAGAACCTAGACGAAGACGAATAGTCCGGACTCATAGGTTGAAGTTTAGGCGTAGCCAGGCATGGCGTTCAGGTTCTTGGGCCCGTGACAACAACACGCCACGATGGTGCGTCATCCGGCAAGGGCGCCGCGACCCCGCTTTTGTGGGCGCATCGTGGCGTGGCTCGAACACCAGTGGGTTTGGGGATGGCGGAGTCGATGGCTCGCCACCGACGATGAGGCACGGGAGTGGGATTGGTCGCCGGATTGCGTGTTGGCAAACAAGCACGGGTGTGAACGACGGACGGGCGCATCGGGGCGTGTCCGATTCTGTTCGGGGCGATGGGCAGCGGGGATGCCCGATGCTTGCGGGTGTGTGTTGGGTGATGAGAAATGTGCGCTAGGCGGCGTGATCCGTACCGGGCTGGGTCCGGTCTTCATGGGCAAACGCGGGGCCTCGGCCGGTTGCGCTGATGGGTGCGGCATCGTGCAAACGATGTGACGCGAACCGTGCCCACTCCCCGGCTTCGCAGGCGGAGTGTCTTTGCTGACGCATCGGGCTAGATCGCTAGTCGGTGAGGAACGCCTCGATCGACGAGCAACAACCCCCGTACGCAAGAACCAGCACTGCCATAACACTCGCGCAACGAGCAGCAGACACCGTGACCAGCAGAGCGTGAAAACCCTGTCAAACGAAAGACGACAAAGTTCTAAGATTCATCGTGCGAAACTGAGTCCAAAACAGAGGACCCATTGCGAACGCCAAACCTCGTCCGGACGGGATGGCCCAGCCGCATCTCCGACAGGGATCACATAGCCCCTGCCAACATCCACATACCCCAACCGACACCCAACGGAGTCGGGCACCTTCGCTGCCCCTCGCACGGAACAGAATGGTTCACGCCCGATGCGCCGGTCCTTCGTTCTCACCCGTGCTTGTTTGCCAACCCGCGACCCGGCGACCGACCCCACTCCCGTGCCTCATAGTCGGTGGCGAGCCATCGACTCGGCCATCCCCAACCCACTGGTGTTCGAGCCACGCCACGATGCGCCTGCAAAAGCGCCGTCGCGGCGCCCTTGCCGGATGACGCACCATCGTGGCGTGTGGTTCAACCCTGGAGGGTCACGGGGCAAGAACCGTGAACGCTACGCCTGGCGGCGAGGCCGACGCGAGCCTATCGACGAGCCGCGTTGTCTCGTCGTCGCCTCTGTCGGGATGGCCGTCGAGCGTATTGCACAGAAACTTCGGAGTTCCGTAGGTCACCGACCACGTGCCGTCTTCGAGGCGCGACGCCGTGACTTCGAACGTCGTCTGCACCCCTTCGCGTTCTTGCGACTCGGACAAGATGACCCAGCCCGAGATTGGGGACGGCCAGTCGAACTTCAGCTTCGGGGTGTCGCCCGTGTCGGACGACGCGATTGACAACACGGAGACCAAGAACGATGTGAGAATCAACACGGAACAACCCTCCTCTAGATCATCCCACGCGAGCCGAGTCGCCAGCGAACTCGAGCGATCGTGAGCGGCACGATATCGTCCTTGAAGTTCGCCCCTTTGCGCAAGGCGCGAATCGCTTCCTTGAGGGTCACTCCGGAGCCCAGGTAGTCGTCCACGATCAACATGGCGCCTTGGGGAAGTCGTGTGTGCGCGGGGGTCAATTTGCCGTGCACGTTGTCACGGCGTTGGTCGTTGTTCAACAACTCGCCCTGCCGCGACTCCGGTTCGGGATCCCACTCCAGCAGGTCGTCGAACACCCGGATGCCCAGGACCCGCTCGATTCGGCGACCGATCGCGGCCCGCTGAGACCAGGTGCGACTCGGAATCATGACGGCAAACGTGAACGTCGTCGTTTCAGCCAAGCGCAGGAGCGCTGCCTCGAACTGTTCTGCGAGGTCATCGCTCAGGTCGTCCTGCTCGGCGCGCGACTGCATGAATGCGACGAACTGCGGACTCCGCACTTGCCCGTCGAGGAGTGACAGTCCCGCTTCCATCTTTGGCGCGCGGGTCGCCGGAATTGCAATGTCACGGTGCGTAACCCAACGACGCGCGGCGGCGAGTTCGGATTCGGCGATCGGCTCGACGGCAACTCCCGGTTGGCAGCTTCCGCAACGACCACACTCCGTCGCTTCGGTGTCGCCGAGCGCCAAGCGCAACCGCTGCATGGAACAACTCGTCGACGAGCGACCATACTCGAGCATCGCTTCTAGCTCTTCGGTCCGCACGACGTGTTGTCGTTCGTAGCGCGACAGGTCCGCACGATCTTGTCGATCGGTTTGCAAATACACCTGACGGCGTCCCGCGAGCCGCTTGACGACGAAGCCTTGCTCGACCAACTCGGCAATCACGACCGTCACCTTGGTCGGGTGCATCCCGGTCAAGGCGCCGATCTGTCGACGCGCCGGAGCGTTGTCTTCGGCGCCACGTCGCTCCTTCGGCATACACGACAACACAGTCGCAAAGTCTTCGACGGTCGGCTGCGCGGAGCGAATGAAGTACTCCTGTACCTCTCGATCGCGCTCGTCGTAGAGAAGGATTCCGGTGGCGGGATCACCATCGCGACCCGCTCGGCCGACTTCTTGGTAGTAGGCGGTGATCGAACCGGGAACGTCGACGTGCACGATGAAGCGAATGTCCGGTTTGTCGATGCCCATGCCGAGCGCATTCGTGGCGGCGATCACACACTGCTCACCGGTCGTGAACCGCGCTTGCAGGTCTCGCTTGAGATCCGGCGCCAGCCCCGCGTGGTAGGCGACAACGTTGTGCCCGACGGACGACAGATAACCCGCGATGATCTCGGTATTCTCTCGCGTCGAGCAGTAAAGGACTCCGCACGCCTTCCCCGCCTGTCCGTACTCTTCGAGCAGCTGCGACAAGCGAACCAGCTTGGCGTCGAGGCCGGGCGTCGGGATGACCCGTAGCGAAATGTTCGGCCGGTCCATGGTCTGACGCTGGATCGCCGATTCGCCGCCGTCCTCTGCCCGGAACTGGACCAGTATGTCGGTTTCGGTCCGAGCATTGGCCGTCGCGGTGAGACCGAGCACGCGTAGCTCGGGGCGTACGTTCTGCAGCGCGTGCACCGCGTGCATGATCTGCCGATACGACGGCCTGAAGTCATGCCCCCACGTCGAAATGCAGTGCGCTTCATCGACGACGAAGAGATCGATCGGGAGGCTAGTGATGAACTCGAACGTCTCCAAGTTGTCGAGCCGCTCCGGGGCGACGAACAAGATGCGCAGCTGGCCCTTGCGGGCCGCGGTCATGACCGCCGCGTTCTCTTCCTCGGTTTGGTCAGAGTTGATCGACCCCGCGGCCATGTCGAAACGAGTCTTAAGCTGCCCGACTTGATCTCGCATGAGCGCAAGGAGGGGCGAGACCACGAGGGTCATGCCTTCGAGAACTGCCGCGGGCAGCTGATAGAGCAACGACTTCCCGTGGCCCGTCGGCTGAATGCAGACCAGCCGTCCAGTCTCGAACAGAGTCTCGATTGCCTCCCGTTGTCCGGGTCTGTAGCCGTCGAAACCGAACCGTTCTCGTAGTACGTCATCCATTGCGGGGGGGATAGCGCTTGCCATGTCACCTCTCTCAGAGAAATTCGGGAGCGAAGCTCCTTAGCTAGGACACGCGCGCTACCGCCACTCGCGAGCCAAACCCAAACGCTATTTGCCGTGTACGAATCGCCGGCCCCGGCAGTTCAGCTAGTCGGCGAGTAGGACCAGCCGGCGATCATTGGGAATTCCCAAATCAAAGGCGTCGCAAGACCGGTCGCTGCTTATACTGGTGGCTTCCCCTAAGACAAGGAGATCGCATGATCATCCGTTCACTGTTGGCTTGTGCCCTGTCCCTTTGCCTCGTGAGTCCCGCCGTCGCGGGGTCACACCTCTGGCAAATCAACGAGATCTTTTCGAGTGCCGACGGCACCGTGCAGTTCATCGAAATGCGAGAGTGCTGCGGCGCCCCGAGCGAAACCGGTATCGGCGGCAAGTGGGTCCTCAGCGACGCGACCGGAATGCAGTTCGACTTCCCGGCCAGCCTGACCGGCTCCACTGCGAACATGCACTTGCTGCTCGCCACAGCCGCCTTCGCAGCGCTGCCCGGTGCGCCCACCCCAGACTACATCATTCCGGAGAACTTCTTTAGCCTCGACGCGGATACGTTGGACTACTGGTTCTACGCCGGTGCGACCATGACCTATACCTCTGGGCAGCTCCCGCTCGACGGACTCAACTCGCTCGATCGAAACGGTGTGGTCGAAGTCAACAGCCCGACCAACTTCGCCGGCGACTCCGGCTCGGTCACGCTCACCCCGCCGACCGGGCCCGAGTTCATTCGTGGCGACGCCAACCAAAACGGTGGCATCGAAATCGCCGACGCAGTCTCGATTCTCGATGCACTGTTCGGCGGCGTGCCGCTAGCGTGCGCGTTGGCCGGCGACTCGAACGATGACAACTCGGCAGACATCTCGGATGCGATCTTCGAGTTGACATACCTGTTCGTCAGCGGCGCCGCGCCGCCCGCGCCGTTCCCCGCGTGTGGCGAAGATCCCACCGGTGGATCGACCCTGACGTGTGACACGCCCGCGTGTCCATGAAGTCGCTTTCGTTGATAGCGCTCTTGGTCGTGGTCGGCCTTCTCGGCTGCACCGAACGCGCATCGACGAACGAAGAGGCCTCCGGTGCGAACGCACCGGGGGCCTCTCTCGCATCAGATCTACCCGCCGCGGATCAGCCTACGGCGCACGCGTGCGATGGTTGCGCCCTGGCGCGCCTCAGCAATCGCGAGTGCAAAACATGCGGCGTCCGGTATGTGGCCGGACTCGAGATCCCGTCGGAGATGCTGTTCGAGCTGCTCGACGCGCACGGCCATACCTACAACCCGAGCTCGCTACCCTGCCAAGGCTGCCGAGAGGCGTCCGCGACGAATGGACTCTGCGCCGAACATCGGTGGGGATTCGCCAAGGGACAACTCTACTTTTCGAAGCTGTCGTACTTGCTCGCGCAAGGGAAGCCACAAACCCGTGAAACCCTACCGTGCACCACGTGCCAGGGTTCCGACGCCACGATCTGGTGTGACCGTTGCGGTCACGGCTGGGTCGGCAACGTCGCCTTCACCGATCCCGTGCAACACTCGCAAGCGATCGAAGAGTACGAGCACCTCGTCGCCTGCGTCGAAACCGCCGCCGTGTGTGAGAAGTGCGCTGCTGCCAAATTCAGCGGCATGAAGTGCCCCACCTGTAAGACGACCTACCCGCGCCGCTAGCCCCTTCTCGTTGCTACCGGCGGTTCACTCACACCCTGCGAACGAATCACACGACAGGCTGTCGGGAGTCGGGTCGCCACCACAATCGCTCGGCGGCTCGAGAGGTGGCGTCGAAGCGACGAACAACGTCTCGAGTAGACGCACGACATCGGCAATATCCAGTGCGCCGTCGTCGTTGCCGTCGCACGAACTGTCACACGGAGGCACGGTTGCCGCGCCGCTCGGGAACAGCTTGCCGAGCAGGAACACCCCGTCGGAGATATCGTACGACGCGTCGTCATTGCAATCGCCACGGATGAACACGCCGGAGGAGGGCATGAGGGTCAGTGTCCCGGAGTTCCACGTCGTAGGCGCACTCAAGGTCGGAAAGATGGTCACCAGGTTGATCACAACCGGCCCCCCCGGGACGCGGGACAACGCCTCACTGAATTCGAGGCTCGTCGACAGCACTCCACCGCTCAGCGTCGGTTGCACCTCGTACGTGATTTCGAGGACCGGCTCCGCGGAGGGGAACGTCAGAAACACAAGCGAAGTCAGATTGTAGACGCACCCCAGTGTCACCCCGAAGTCAGTGACCGAGTCTCCCCAGAAGTCCGGACCCGCTCCGCTGTTCAACGCAGCGATGATCGGCCCCTGATTCGACTCCGTGGCGACCACGAACACGTCGTCGTGCGCGACCCCCATCGAGAACCCTTGAGTGTCGTTCACAACACCGCTCAACTCCTCGATGGTCACCGAAACGGTAAACTCCGTCGCGAGACCCGGAACGTACGACACCGTCTGGTCGGCGATGGCGAACTCGAACAGAATCTGTCCGCTCGCGACCGCGGGGAAAGCAAACAGCACGATGACAATCGCTCGACAACAGGCGTGGTGCATTCGCTGCAGCCTTTCCGGGGTAACACGCGGGCCGGACTCGTTCGGAAAGTGTCACGGCTCGACCCGCCCGAGTCGAGAAATTCCTCGCCGTCCCCCCAAGCTGATGATGGGATAGCCAATAGTGAGTCGTCGCATCTCGGCGCGCAAGTCGAGCCGTATCGCCGCGAGGAAAACGATGATCAAGTTTCTTGGCGGCCTTTGCGGTTCTTGGCGGCTTTGCGAGAAGCTGCCAAGCGACAAGAACACAACGATCAACGTACCCAACTGCCAGAGCGCTTCGCCCGGTCAAGGACGAGCGCGTCCGACAGCGGTCTCTCAGCAAGCCGCCGAGCGGATAATGAGATCGCACATAGCCAAGCGGCGCAGGCTGGAAAACTTTCTCGGATAGCAGTGCGTGATCGTCGAAGGCACACCGTCCTACTGACTCAACCCATTTGATGAACGCTATGAAGTAGGACCGACATGAACTCCAAACCACCTCGTTCGCAATCACGATCGCGAACCCACAACCGCCCGCCCCGTTCATTCGGGTTGCGCGGTAGGTGTGGAATAACGTTTGGAGCAAACAAGCGAGCGGAGTATTCCGCGGACGATTGAGTCATGTCTTTCTATCGAGAGACGTCGAATTCAAACGACCGAGGGCTCCACTGCGGAGGCCGCGGTCGTTTTTCATTTGCCACCAACGACACGAAGCGCCAGTGGCACCAAGGGCTATGCCCTCACGGTGTTCCACGGGAGGCTTCGAAACGTCGTGCAGTTGGTGTTAGCGCTATAGCTCAGTGGATAGAGCATAGGACGGCAATCCTACGGGCGCAGGTTCGAATCCTGCTAGCACTACCATCTCATTTTTCGAGAGTCGTTCGGAGCAGTCGCTGCCTCCGAGCCAGCGCATGCGAGTCGCTAGAGCATCTAGTCGTCTCCGCTTGCGCACTCGAGTCAACGCTTCGAAGGCTTCTGGATACCGTCGGAGTAACAGTATCGGAAAGAGTTCGATCGGGCGAACGCGCATAAGCGCGTGAGGCCGATCGTTCACCCCGACACTCGAGCGCCGACTCAAGGAAGACTCCGCCGAGACTCGAGGGCTACGACGGTACCGACGCTCCGGGCGCTCTCCCTCTTATCACGGAAGTCTCTGAAGGAGGCTATGACATGTACAAGCTCCTCGTCCGAATCCTCGAGGATCAATACGGACTGCTCTACCAGAACGGTGACTTCGTTCGCGTACTAAAACCCGGTCTGTACCGGTTGTGGCGGAACCTGCGGCCGTACGGAACGCGAGACTCCGTCGAAGTCTACGATCGGCAGGACGCGCGGTTCGAGAACGATCGCTTGCGGTCGCTCGTCGAGAAGCCGGCCCTCGCCGAGCTTCTGGACGTGGTCGACCTCAAGGATGACGAACGGGCGCTCGTATGGATCGACGGGCGACTCGACTCGATTCTCGGGCCCGGCCTGCACGCGTTCTGGCGGGAGCCGCGGAAGATCCGCATCGAGCGGCACACCGTCGGCGCTGGCCGGTTCGTACACGATCAGATGGACACCGTCCTGAAGGTCGCCGGAAGCGCGTCGCACCTGACGACGTTCATGGTCGACGCTTACCAGGTCGCGCTCGTCTTCGTGGACGGAAACCTTATCGAGTCGGTTGGTCCGGGTCGGTACGTTCACTGGCTGGGACGCGGCACGCTGAACATCCGCACCATCGACTTGCGAGAGCAGGTTCTCGATGTCAGCGGCCAAGAGATCATGACGCAGGACAAAGTTGGACTGCGGATGAACCTCGTGGTTCAGTTCGTGGTCGCCAACCCGGAGATCGCGGTGACGGCGACGACGGACTACTCGCAAGCGCTCTACCGAGAAGCGCAGCTCGCGCTGCGGGCCGCGGTCGGTACGCGTGAACTCGATGCCCTGTTGACCGACAAAGAGTCGGTCGGCGCCGAGCTTCGGCGAGCGTTGACCGAGCGGGCGACGACCCTGGGTCTTGCTCTGCACTCGGTCGGACTGCGGGACATCGTGCTGCCGGGTGAGATGCGGGCGATGCTCAACCAGGTGATCCTGGCGGAGAAGCAGGCGCAAGCGGACCAAATCCGTCGCCGCCAGGAAACGGCCTCGGCTCGGAGCCAAGCCAACACGGCGAAGCTCTTGGCGGAGAACCCGGTTCTCACGCGGATGAAGGAGCTCGAGCTCTTGCAGGACATCCTCGCGGGAACGAAGGCGACGTTCGTCTTCGGCCGGGGAGACATGGCCGAAGAGCTGCGGGCCACGTTGGGAACGCAGTTGCAACCCGACGATTCTTGAACAAACCCGCTCGGCGTCACCGGACGCGGAGCGGGTTCTTTCTCGTGGAGCAACGAATCACCGACAAACGCCGACTACTTGGCCGGAACCTTCGCCGTGTGCTTGCCACTGCCGTGGAATGGACCGGTGTCGAACGAGAACATCACGACATTGGCGTCGCCTGGGCGCTTCACCGAAGCGCCAGCTGCCCCACCTCAGCCGTAACTCATCGGCCCTTTCGCCGTGACGCCTTCCGTCCCCAATAGCCGGTACTTCGTTTTGATGCGCTTGCCGGCCCTCATGATCGTCACGCCCATGCCCCCGTCGCCCGTCGGAGCCAAGCCTACCTGCAAGCCCACGTCGGTCCACATGGCCGTCGACGCCAGACGAACACCGGGGTTGAAGTTCAGGCGTGTTGGTTCTTCTGCAGCAGCGACAACGATCGTGCGACCCTTGGCACCCGATCCCCAAAGTTGCCATTCGGTGCCTTGCGTGTCGCGACGCGTGATCGCGTAATGCTGAACGCGATACCGACCCGCAGGAAGAGTACGTGCGGCCTTGCCGTCTTCGGCCTTCCACACCAGCCGAATCGGCGTCGCGCTTTTGCCGTCCGAGGCTATGGGTGTCAGGAGTACCGACAAGTTCTCCGGCTCGGAGAGCGCGATCTGGCCCTCTCCGGCTGCGGCGTCACGCACGGTCGACTCCCGCTTCGGCACGTCATCCTTGCCGAGCAGGTACGCTCGAAGCGCCCCGCGCAATGGCGCACTCTTCTTGCCGAGTGGCTGCACGCACGTCGTCTCCGAGACACGATCGATCCATAACTGGTCAGACGACAGCTCCGGGTCGGGTCGACCGTGACACGTCGTGCACGGTTGAAACTCCGCGCGCGCGTCGATCTTGGCTGGCCGTGAATCCTGGCTATACACGGCGCCTGTCGAGAGCAAGCACGATGCGACGAACACGATACGAACGAGAGTCATGTCATCGTCCCTTTCTCCGGAGTGATGTATTCCACCACCATGAGGTCGCGTCCGCCAGATAACAAGAGGCGGTACACGCGGCACGGTCTCCCGAGACGAGTTTGCACGCCAAGTCGAGATCCGGCGGAGTCCCGCGGCCCGTAGAACGCGACCCGTGGACCAAGTCGGAACTGCGAACCAACCGAGGCCGAGCCGCGGGCCGACAACCCAACCCCCTACCCATCAATCACTTCGAACGCGCAGCGATGTCCGACAACGGCACACGTAACCGTCTCAGCTCTCGGATGTTATCTTTTGATGAAGTGACCTATTCCCTCACTCCGTGTATTCCCCGAACGTCGAAACAGGATCCTCAGAATGCTCTCACGCCCCTTCGCGGCCTGCGCCATCGCACTGTCGTTGTTTGTTTGTTCCTGCACCGGTGGTGTCGCCCACGGCACGGCGCGTCTCGACTCGCCTCAGTCAGCGGCCGAGTCGATCGTAACGGCCATCGAAAACAGTGATCGCGCTGCGTTCCTCGCCTGCCTGACCGGCGGTGCTCGCGAGGCGCTCGAAGCAGGAGAAGGATTCGACCTCTCGTCCGGGGGTCAGCTTGCGACGAACATCGGCAAGGCCGTCGTCACGGGCAACGAAGCGGCGGTGCCACTCACCGCAGAAGACGACGGCGAAGCGCAATCGATGACCCTACTCCTGCGCAAGGTCGACTCCGAATGGAGAATGTACGGGATCCGCATGAGCGCGGGCACCGAGGGTGAAATCACCATCGACTTTCAAGAGATGGCCCGCATGACCAACATGATGGCCGAGCAGATGGCGTCGTCGATGCAAGACTCTTGGAACGAAGCGCTGGAGCGCCAGAAGGCGCACGCGATCGCCCAACGTGTTCAGGTCTTCGAACAACTCCGGGGGTTGGACAACGCGACCTTCGAACAGTCTTGGCGAAACTCGACAGACTTCTCCGGTCAAACCGTCGAGCAGGCGGTCACCGCGCTCGCCGGCGAGTTAGGATTACAGATCGAGACCGCCGCAAGTTCGTCGTCTTTGCAAGCCACCGTAGACACCGAGGTCGCGGGTCTCAGTAAGATCGAGGCGATCGAACGACTCTGCGCCCAAGTCTCGCTGGCCCCGGTGTGGCCTTCGGTACAGATGGCGTTGCAAGCAGAGATGTCCGGAGAGTCGACCGAAGAACACGATCGCATTCGGTTCGAACCGGCCAGCGACGACCGCCACGTTTCCTTCGCGGGACCGTTTGCCGTTCGGGTCACCGAGGTCGTGCAGAACGTCCCGTACGCCCGCGGATCACTCAGGCTGACCACGTCGGCGTTCGGACTCGATATCGGGGTGCTCGGCTCACTGACCGGCCTCGGCGAAACCAATGTCATCGACCATGTGCGCGACGCATCGGGCGCGAGCCTGATGGCGCAGGAAAACATCCGCTTCTGGGGTGGCGGCACTCAACGCGGGACGTCCTTCGATAGCTCAACCAAAGTCGAACTCAAGAACATGCTGCGAAGCGTAAACAGCATCGGCACTGCCGAGGGCTCACGACGCCTCCGACTCCCGCAGACGGTCGAGTCCATCGAGTTCGAATCGCCGAAGATCGGCGATTCAGGGCGCGTTGGCGACTACACGGTCAAGGTCAAGAGCATAGGAGCGTCGTTCTCGGCGGAGATCGAAGGCTCGCAAGAGCACATCGACGAAGTCGCGGTCTTCGGCCGAGCTCTCGACAGCTCCGGAAACGACATGGAAATTTCGTTCGACAGCGCCTCGAAATGGGGTCGAGACAAGGTCCTCTACAGCATGAACACCGACGGCAGTCCCGCCAAGTTCATGCTCAAGATCGTGACGCGATCCCAGGTCCTCGAGTACCCGTGGTCGTTCTCCGACATCGCGTTGGATCGTCACGCGGAGATGCCTGAAGCGCTCGAATCGCTCACGTTCACCGGATCGCAGCCGATCACCATGACGTTCGACGGCTTTCACAACGCCAGCAACCAGTTCCCCGAGGCAAAGCTGACGATCACGAACCATACGAACAAGCTGATCCAATCGGCCACGGCTACGTTCGTCTATGTCGATGCTAAGCGTAAGAAGCTCGGCGACCACATGGCGACCATTCAAGGCGACATGACCATGAATGGAACGCAACCGCTAGCCGAGCCCGGGGCGACGACGACCAAGAAGCAAACCGCGTTCTTCCGACCGGACGGCACCGAAAGCATGACCATCAAGCTCGAATCGATCGAGTTCATGGACGGCTCGACCTGGCCGGAAGAAAAAAAGTAGTTGCACGATTCGCGATAAGCGGGGCTGGCCGAGCGAGTGAAGCGTTGCATTACTCGATGTTCGTAATAATCGACTGAGGCACCGTTTCACCGGCTCGCCGCGAGCGAAGTCGCAACTTATCGGACCACGAAACACCGACTAGGTAGTTTCAGGAACCCGAAGGCGGGCCCCGCTCGCGAGAAATTCTCGCAACTCGTTTCAATACTACCCACTACGAGGCTCCGGCATCCGATCAGCAACGTGCAGTAGCCGCCGATAACAAGGTGACCCTTGAGACGGCGGCACCGGCATGAGTTTGCGCACGCACGTAGCGCTACTGACACTCGGGCTCCTGGCGACGACAGCGCCACCGGTCTGGGCCGCGGCCGATCTCGATCCGTCGACGACGTTCACTGCGGCGGACGGAGCGCGAACCACTCTCGACGTCGGTGGGGCGTGGGACGGCACCGCCGATGCCTCCGCATCCACCGGTGACACGCTCACCATCACCATCGACAACAACGCGAGCGGCCCCGCCGGATCAGACACCGCTTACGACCTCACGCTCGTGGTCACGTTACCGGTCGGTTTCAACTACGTGACCGGGAGCGCGAACGGCGTCGTCGGACTGACCGCCACGCAAGTGGGTCAGACTCTCACGTTCGCGGTACCCGCCGATACCGACCTCCCGCCGAGTACGTCGCTCGCCCTTACGTACGGCGTGGTCACCGCGACCACTGTGACCTCGGGTACGTATGAGTTGACTTACACCATCGGCTACGGAACCACCGACGGCGCGACCGACGGCAGCGTGATTGCTTACCAGAACCTCGGTGTCACGGCCGGGGCCACGGTGCTCACCGTCGATCGACCGGTGCAAACGCTGGCCGTGGGCGCCACCGCCTCATGGACCGTCGAAGTCACGAACTCGGGGGTGGGCGGGCTTTTCGATGTCGTCCTCGAGGAAGCGCTGATCAACCCGAACCCGAGCGGCTCGCTTCAGATCACTTCGATCGTGCAGACGTTGCCGGTGACGCCGGTCGCCACCAGCGACGCCGACACCCTGACGCTCGCCTACTTGGCGCCGGGTGAAGTTCTGCGCGCGACAGTGCAAGCAACGGTCACCGGTTGCGACACGATCGACAACGAAGTGTCGACCACCGACCGCACGACCACCACCGCGAAGAGCACCACCGCCCACGTCGTGCTCGACCTCACTGAGCCGCTCATCGGATACACGCCGCCCACGACGACGCTGCTCTACGACACTACCGGGAGCGTGAGCTTCGACGTCGACAATCTAGGCCTCGGCGACGCCGACGACATTGTTCTGCAGACCAACTTGGAGTTGTTGGGGGTCACGGTCACGGCGGTCTCCGGCGACTGGAGCTACAACTCTCTCGACGGCAACTTCACGCTGACGGCGGGAAGCGGAACCCTTTCGAACGGCGCATCGTCGACGTTGGCGTTCGACATCGCTCCGACTGACGTATGCGTCTCGCTCGGCGGAGGCACCGTGGTTTGGTCGTCGAGTTACGACAACGCCTGCGCGCAGAGCTACTTGACTCCCATCGAAATCTCGACGCTGAACGCCGTGTCGCTGGTTCCGTCGATCGCGCTCTCGATCGTTCCCGACGACGATCGCCTGGAAGTCGGAGCGACAAGCGCCTATCGAATCCGGTTCGACGCCACGCAGCTCGCGCTGATCCAGACCGATCCGATTGTCGTGACGCACACGTTGCCGACAGACGTTACCGCGGTGACGATCAGCGCTCCCGGCACGACCTCCTCGGGGTGCAGTGGCGTCTGCGCGGGTGGCGACACCGTCACGTGGACGATCGACCAGAGCGACATCGGCGGAACGCTCGATCTGGTGATCGACTTCACGGCACCCGCGGACCCGTGTTTGGGCGGCACCGACTTGACCTATGCCGCAAGCTTGACCGCCAGCAGCACCGAGCTCTGCTCGCTGAACGCGTCTGTCAGCACAACGACGCTCCTCATCAATAATCCCGATGCCGGCGTCACGCAGAACTTCAACGTCGCGGCGGGCACCTTCGAAACGGGAGACCCGGATGACGGAGACCGAACCCGAAACTTCCAAGAGGGTGAGTTCCTCACCTACACCGTGACCTACACGTTCGGAGTGGGTAGCGCGGGCGTGTGGACCAACACGACGTTGAGCGACAGCTTCGGTGGCCTCGCCGGACAAACTTACGTCGCGGGTACCATGCAATACGAAGTCGATGGAGGCGGATTCTCCGGCGTAAATCCGGCGGACATCACAGCTGTACCCGGCGCCCTGTCGATAGATTTGGGCTTCCTCACCGCTCAAACCGGCGGGACAACGGTATCCGGGCATACAGTAACGCTGACGTACCAAACCACGATCCCCGACAGTGACCTGCTAGGGGCGACGAGCCGCACCTTCACGCAACTCGTCACGCTTGACCTCGACGGCGGCGCAGGCGGTTGCGCCGGAGTGGGATCGACGTTCACCCAGGGAGCGTTCGTCACGATCGCTCGCGCGGCGCCGACCATCTCGGTAGCGATGCCAAGCGATGTCTCCGTGTGTGAAGACTTCACGGTGACGCTGACCGTCGACAACTCGACCAGCGAGTTCCCGTCCAATCTACTCATGACGATCGACACTAGCGGCAACTACCTCTACCCGACGGGACAAACTCCGACGTACGGGGGCGCGTTCACCGACGGCAACATCACTTACGTCGAGAACGGTGGCAGCAACCCTACGTTCGAGTTGACGCCGACGTCGACCGAGTTGACCGCGGCGGGCACGATCACGTTTCAGATGCACCGCGCCGCGGCGACCGGCACCACGCCGACATCGCTCGACGTCACGCTCGACTACGACGACCACCAAGAGGCCGACACCGCCGGGCGCGACTTCTCGACGAGCGGGTCTGCAACTCCCATTCTCGTCCGCGAAGGCGTGCTCGACATGATCGTCACGCCGCAGAGCTATACGGTGACCGGGAGCCAGGCGAGTTGGACGATCTACGTCACCAACACCGGCGCCGGCGCCGCGGTCGACGCGTCACTCACGGCGACGGTAGCGGCGGGACTCACACCGGACGCTACGGATAGCGACGCCCTGAATCCCGGCTACCCCGTCGTGGTTGCAAGTCAGGACATGACGTGGGATCTCGGCGACATGGCGTCGGGAACGACTCGAACCATCGAAGTCGTGGTCGACGTGACTTCGGCGATCGCCTGCTCGTTCACGCCGGGATCCAATTCAGCGACCGCCACCTGGGGTTGCGACGCGACTCCCCACCAAACGCTCAGTGAGAACTCCCCCGACCTGCTGTTCCTCGAGTCCGGAGTTCAGGCGTACCACGACACGACGCAGAGCCGCGCCCGACTGTGCGATACCGGCACGGTCATCATCACCGCACGCAACACCGGAGGCACTCACGTCTTCGATGTCGAAATCACCGAGGTGCTGAACCCGCTGACGAGTGGCGTCGACTACGTCGCGAGTTCGTCCGAGTTCTCGACCAACGGCGGCGGCTCGTGGAATCCCGCCGGCGACCCCTCAGGCGACGGAAGCGCCGGATCTCCTTACACGTGGGACTCGACTGACATCGCGGATCTCGTCGACTTGTCTCCTCTCACCGAAGGCGCTGGCGTCAGTGAAATCCTCCTGCGCTTCAGCGTCACCGCCGACGAAACCGCCAATCTAGGCGACCCCACGATCCTCGCCGGAATGAGTGGCGATTTGGCGTGCGGCGGGTCGGTGGCATCTCCGGGAACGCCGTTCACGTTGCCGGTCGAGAAGCCAGACATCCGAGTCACCATGAACACCCGCAATCTCACGAACGGTGGCAGCTTTGCAGCCTCGGCGTTCGGAGGCAACGGGGACACCGTCGAGTGGCAGGTCGCGGTACAGAACTCGGGGGATCACGACGCGCAAAACGTTCGCTTCGTCGTCAACCTGCCCAACAGCACTCCCACCTCGACGGTGATCGACGGTACGGGGTTCAGTTCAACTCCTTACACCGACAACTCAGTCATCACCGTTACCGACATCGCCGCCGGCACCACGGAGACGTTCACCATCACTGAAGTCCTGGGCTCCAGCTGTGTCGACGCAACGGCGACCGCCACTGTGACGTGGGGGTGTATCGATCTCGGTGCGACGACACCGTCGGGGCTTTCAACACCGACCGACAACAGCGACACCGCGAGCTTCGTCATGGTTCCGGACTTCACGCAAGCCTCGGCGATCACTCAAAGCTTCACCGCGCTCGAGAACGGCTTGACCCAAGTTCGTCTGACCATGACCAACAACGGCGGACGCGCCGAGAACTTGGTGCTGACGGACGCGCTCCCCGCTGGAATCGAGATAGACACCTCCTTCACGCCGACGCTTACCAGTACCGGAAACGTCACCAATGTCGCGGTGAATACGGCGGACGCGACAACACCCGTGTTCACATTCACCGGCACCTTGATCAACAACACGAATGCTCGCGTGACGTTTCGCGTTCTACCGGTCACCGACTTCGACACCACAGTCTTGCCGCTGACAAGCCCCGAAACGGTCGGCTCCGGAGATACCGCGGTACCCGCGGGCGGGACCAATACCGCGACGCTGTCGTTCGACTCGTCGTGTGGTGACGCCGACTCCGACGTCGACACCTCGACGCTGAATCCAGCCACGCCTGATCTCGACATGATCGTTTCTCCATCTTCCCAAGTCGTCGCCGACGGCGAAGCGGTCACCTACCTATTCACGATCACCAACAACGGCGACGCGAGTTCCATCGCGGGCAACATCGATTTCACCCTGACGGCGGGCGCCGGTTGGACAAGCGTCAATAGCTCCATCACCACGCCGGGAACCGGCGGATCTGGTGAATCGTGCAGCGGATCGTGCTCGCTGACGGACTTCGGAACGCTCGCCCAAGGAGCGTCCGCCGTAGTCACCGTGACAGCGGTCGCCAATGACAACGCAGGGTCCCTGCAGTTGATCGGAGCGGTGACGGGGAGCCTCACCGGCGGGAACTACAGCCTCGACCAAACCCAAGTACGAGTGGTGGGGTTCGAAACGACGCTCACCCGCCAGTCCACCAGTGAAACCTTCTCGACCGGCGCCGAGGTGGCGGTCGGTGAAGAGATCACGTGGCGGTTGACCGGCCGTTACTTCGGCGGCGAAGCGCTGACCGCGGTCTCGATTCGCAACACTCTGCCCACCGAACTCGGCTACGTCTCACACGCCACCGTCGGGAGTCACGACGTCACGATCTCCGGAGTTACCGGGGACACCGCAGTCACCTCGGGCACGATCAACTTTTCGGTGAGTGACTTCGCGGGGGTAGGAACGTTCGAAGTCGATCTGATCGCGCGAGTCCTCAACGTCGCGGGCAGCACCGATGGCGCGTCGCTCACCAACAACGTCGGATACACGTTCGACGCCTTCGGCGACACTTACGCGTCCGATGCCGCCGCCGACGCCTTCGCCGGAGCGGAGTCGGATCTTCACGCCGACGACAGCGTCACCGTCAGACGACCTAACATCTCCGTAGCGAAGCTGGTCCGCAACGTGACGACCAGCGGGAGTTTCGCGACGTCGGCGGCCGGCGAAGCGGGCGACACCTTCGAATACCAAGTCACCGTCAACAACAGCGGCAACTTCCCCGGTCTCGATGTTTCGATCGTCGACACGCTCGCGACCAGCGAGCTGTTGATGGTCGACGGAGCGTCGGACGGTATCGACAACGACGGCGATGGAAGTATCGACGACGCCACCGAGGGCAGATACACGGTCGGAAGCGGCGGTGATGTCACGTTCGACCACACGTCAACAGTGCTCGCGTCGGGGTCGCCTTCGCAGACCTTGGCGCAACTCGACGCCGGTGAGTCACTGGTCTTCTTGTATCGAGTCACGGCCGGGTCCGGCGTGAACCCGGAGGAAGTCCTGGCCAACAATGTGGTATCGACCACGACCAGCCTCCCCGGAGCCAGCGGATCTCAGTCGTCGTCCGCCGGTGTCAGCGGTGCGACCGACGGCGAACTGAGCCTGACCGACAGCGATAGCATCGACGTCACGGTCGACTCAGTCGCGCTCGCCAAAACCATCGTCGCCACGGCGCTGGGAGCGGATACCTCGACCGACGTCGTCATCGGCGAACAGATCACCTTCGAACTGTCGGTAGTCTTGCCGTCGGGTACGGTGCCCGCGCTCGAGATCGACGACTCGCTCCCGGCCGGGCTCTCACTCGTCGCGACGCCGGCCGTTACGCTCGGATCCGCCATCCCAGGGGGTCAGCCGACCATCACCCCGGGCGCGTTGCCCGCCTCCGGCAGTCCGCTCGCCATCAACTGGGACTTCGGCAGTCGAATCGTCGCCGCCGGGACCACGGCGGAGCGCACCGTGACCGTGACCTACACGGCGCAGATCGAAAACGTAGTCGGCAACGTCGAAGGTACTGTGCTGACCAACACCGCGTCCTACAGCTACACCGGATCGCCGGCCAATAGCATGACGACCACCGTCACTGTGCGCGAACCGTCGATCGCCGTGACTCAGACGGTCTCCCCCGACGCGAGCTTCGACGCCGGCGCAACGCTGACCTACACCGTGCAAGTCGTGAACTCGGGCAACGCCACTGCCTACGATCTGAACATGGTCGAGACGCTGGCCGCGAGTTTGAGCTACGTCGCGAGCACGACCAACATTACATCGGGTCCCTCGTTCGGCGAACCCGATACGGGCGGCGGCGCCATCACGTGGGGTCGAACGCAAGGCGTCCCGCAAGACATCGATCTACCCGCCGGTCAAACGTTGACGTTCACCTACGACGTGTTGGTCGAAGACAGCGTCGAGCCGAGCCAAGCGATGGGGAGCGACTTCGACTTGGATTGGACTTCGATCGACGGCGACCCGGGAGTTGATCTCGGTGTCACATTGGGAACGGCCGGAGACGCCGACGGCGAACGCAACGGCGGCGCTGGCGCGGTCAACGACTTCGCGGCAAGCGACACGGATACCGCGACCTCTGCCGCGACCGCAACGATCAGCGTCGCCGAGAGCGGCGATACACTGGTACCGTCCGACTTTCGCATTGGTGATCTCGTCACATTCACGATCCAAACCACCGTCAGCGAAGGAACCTTCGACAGCTTCGAGATCGAAGACACTCTTCCCGCCGGACTTGCCTTCTTCGACGCCCAGTCGATCACGCCGGCCAGCGGAGGCGCGGCGTTCACTTACACGCAGCCAACGGGAGGATCGTTACCTTCCGCCGGCGATACCGGGGTGCTGACGTGGAGCCTCGGCACGGTGGTGAACGCGGGCGACGACGACGGGACGAACAACACGCTGACGCTCGTGTACCGAGCACGCATTCTCGACACCGGCGGCTTGGCGACCACGCGAACCACGCAGACGGTGAGCAATTCGTCGGTCGTCCGCTATCTCGACGCGGCGGACGGTGCCCAGGCAACGGCCGCCTCGACCAGCGATGTGACGGTCGATCAGCCTGCTCTCACCGCAGTCCTCGTTCTCGCCCCTGGCCAAACGGCGCCCGTGTCGGGCGGCGACACCGTCGACTACGTGTTGACCGTCACCAATGGTGGCGACGCACCCGCCTACAACACGTCTCTGATCGATGTCTTACCAGCCGACCTCAGGGGCAGCGCAGTCACCACGGTCAGCGCCACCGTCGACGGCTCGTCTATTGGCCTCGGCAATCCCACGTGGGTCGGCGCCACCGGCACCGCGA
>JAJFFE010000245.1 GCA_021776775.1 Planctomycetota bacterium
TGCGGTTTCGTTGCCGCTTCCCGTGATGTCTAGGTAGCCGACCTTGCGGTCGTCTAGCACGCGCAACGTATCCGTGCCTTTCGGGGAGACATTGACTCGCCCCTCGGCAGCGGCCGACCCCACGAAAAAGACGTGCTGGGCGTTGATGAACTCTGTCAGGGCTGGAGTCAAAGCGTCGTAGAATTTTGCCACTACCGTACCTCGTACTTCATGAGTCTGCGCCACCCGATCACGGCGAGCGTAACGACCAGAATGGAGAGTAACCACGGCGGCGCCGGACGCCATGGGGCGTCTTGAAAGATAGGCGCGGTGAGCCCTAGGAGTACCGCGAGCGTCCCGAACACTCTCGGTTCGAACAACGTTCGGAACTGTCTTCTGGCGTTGGTTGATTCGGCCGTGCCTCGTGTGAGAAGGATCAGCATGCCGAAGAACCAAGCCAAGGCGACGAACAAGGAGAACGTCCATCGTGCTTGCAGGCCGGTGCGGCACTGCTTTGCTAGGGACGCGCCGTACGCCGGAATCCATTGGTTGTCTATGAACTGCAACGGTTGGTCGCGAAGGATTGCCCCGTCGGGGAGTTCGTGAACCCAGAAGCTCTTGGCGAGTCGAGTGCGGTACCGAGACTCGAGAGCTTCCCACACTCGTGCGTCGTTCACCATTCCGTCGGTAGGCGGCTCGGCAGACTCGGTGATCTGTTCGTAGCGCTTTGGGCTCAACCCGAGTCGTTCGTGCATGTGGGGCTCGAACGACTCGGTGGATCGAGTTCCGATGAATCCCATGACGGGCACGATCAATGCCCCGAGTACTCCGATCACAACCGGAGTGAGGTAAAGCTTGAATCGTGGTATCGGCCGAGTGAGCAGGAACTCCGTGACGTCCCGGGTGAGACTGATGGCGAACGCGGTTCCCATCTGCAGGGACAGAATCCACGACCACAGAACGATGAAGCTTTCGCTCGGAGCGAAATACGCCGCGACCCCGAAGCCGACGGCCACGAGTAACCAGACCGAAAACAATGGGTTCCCGTGGCTCAACAGTCCGGGGAGCGTGTGGCTGGGAAGTCCGGTGGGGAGGCGCCATCCCGGGCCGTGTGTAGTCTGGGTCGATGTCGGTTTCGACTCGATGACCTCTAACGCCGCCGCCTTTGTGTAGATCACGACGACACCCACCACACCCGCCATCAGCACCGCGATCGTGACGATGAGGAAGTGCTGCTCACCGTTCTCGAGCGCTAGTGCGACGCCGACCAGCGCCGCGGGGAGTGCGCCGGCGAAGTAGGCGAGTGTGAGCCCCAGCCCTCGGCGGCCGACTCGAGACAAGAGTATTCCGCAGAACAGACCCCAGACGTGAACAGTCAAGATGATGAGACCGAGCGAAGGGTCACGAAAGCCGACGATGGAAAATGCGATCAGAGCGGGGACGAGCACGATGAGCGTATCGAGCGCCACTTCCGACCGCGCACGACGTGCTCCGTCGATGGGCAAACGCTTGAGGAAGTCTCGCGTCTCCGTTCGTTGATAGCGGGCTAGGGCGACGAAGAGTGCCATCTGGCCGCCAAACACCACCCACAGAATCAGGTGCAGGATCGGGCCGACACGAGCGGCGTTGCTCACGTCTTGGCTCAGCCCGGCGACAACACACGCCGAAACGACACTGCTGACTAGCGGGCCAATGATGGTGCCCGAGGCGATCGTGCTCGACGCCTGGAATCGCAGGAGTCGCCCGAAAGAAGGTGCTCCGTGCGGTGGTGCGATGGTGGTCGAATTCATTCAGGCCGCCAGTACCGGGCTGTCGTCGCCGACGAGATCGATGAACATCTCTTCGAGACCGAGGCTGTGAGTTTCGATCGTCGCGCCGGTGTCTTTTTCGAGTTGCCTCACGGTTTCGTCCGAGTAGCCGACGACCGTGGCCAGCACTTCGCGGCCATGCCGGCGAACTCGGAGCGCCCGCGGAACTTTGACTTCGGACGGTGCCGAGTCAGGAAACACCATTCGCAAGCGGCGCACGTTCTCTTTGAGCGAGTCGAGCTCTTGGTAGAGAAGGATCTCGCCATCGTGGATCAGTGCTAGTCGGTCCGCGACTCGCTCGACGTCGGTGAGCAGGTGGCTCGAGAAAAACACCGTGCGATCCGCGTCGGCGACGAGTTCTAGAACTTGGTCGAGGAACTCGCGACGTAACACCGCGTCGAGGTTGGCGGCCGGTTCGTCGAGAATCAACACCTCGGGGCGCGGGCAAATGGCCAGCAGCAGCCCGACCGCGCGCCGCTGTCCGAGCGACATGGCGCGCAACTTCTTGGTGACGTCGACGCGGAACCGCTTGATCACGTTCTCTTCGATCGCTTCGTCCCAGTTTGGGTAGAGCGGTTTGCAAAAGCGAATCAGTTCACGGGTCGTCGCCCACTGAAACGGCACTTCGGTTTCGGACAGATAGCCGACGCGCTGTCGGTCCGCGACCGGAAGGTTCCACGGGTCTTGGCCGAACAGACGAACCTGTCCGCAGGTCGGCTTCTGCAATCCGACCAGGCAGCGGATCGCCGTCGACTTGCCGGCACCGTTGCGACCCACGAATCCCACAACCGATCCGCGCGGGACCGAAAACGTGAGTCCGGACAACGCGTTAGTCTTGTCGAACCGCTTTTCGACGCCGGCGAACTCCAACACGGATTCTTCATCTCGGTCGAGTACGAAGTCGTTCATTTGCCCTCCTCGTTGCGGGATGTCTTGAGTCGGTCGTACTGTGTGGCGATGACGTCCAACGCTTCGCGACGGTTGAGTCCTGCTTGCACCGCCTCGAGCACGAACCGTTCGGCGAGCTGCGACACGGACTTCTCCGCCTCCTGTTGTCGTTCGGCCGCGGCGGCGACGAACATGCCGAGACCGCGCCGCATCTCGAGCACGTTCTCGCGTTCGAGTTCGCGATACGCCTTCTGAACCGTCAGGGGGTTGATCTCGAGAAGCGACGAAAGCTCGCGCACCGAGGGCACGCGTTCGCCCGAACTCAAGGCGCCCGCGGCGACGGTTCGTTTCACTTGCTCGATGATCTGTCGGTAGATCGGCAGACCGCTGTTGGGGTCGATCGGTAGGAACATGACTAGTGTTGTACCTAAGTAATACACTAGATCAACCAACAGTTCTGAAATCGAGCTCTTATCCCCGTAAGTGACTTTCTTAAAGCACTTTGTACGGTCACTGTCACCGGCAGTGGGGTCCGTGGTACCCTCATACGAATGTCAGTTGAACTCGGACCCTCAGGAATTGACCGCCCGGCCACGTCCCGGCCGATCGACGAGATCGCTCGCGACGCGACCATCGATCCCCGGGTCACGGCGCTCGCGCCGGGATTCGACGCGCCGTTTTTCCAGGCTGGATTGGCGGGGTTTTCGGACGCCGCCATGCGCATCGTGGCGCGCCGTCACGGCGCCCCGTACTGCGTCACCGAAGCGATGCTCGACCGCTTCCTTCTCGACCTCGAGCCGACCAAGGCGGCGGGGCGATCGTCGCGTGACGACCCCAACCATCTTCGCGGCGTGTTGGGTTCCGAGGCCGACGACCATCCGATCGCCGGTCAGTTGATGGGAAGCGAACCCGATGAGATGGCGGCGGCGGCGACGCACCTTGTCGAGTTGGGTTACGACACGATCGACGTCAACTTCGCCTGCCCGGTGAAGAAGATCAGCCGGAAGCATCGTGGCGGTCACTTCCTTAGCGCGCCGTTCGAAGCGACCGAGGTGCTACAAGCGGTGCGCGACGTCGTTCCCGACACCATCTCCACGACGGTCAAGTTGCGACGCGCGTACGATGAGACTGACGAGATGGCGTACGCCTTCGAGGTGATCTTCGATCGCGCCTACGAAATTGGTTACTCGTGGGCGACCGTGCACTGCCGCACCGTTCAGCAGAAGTACAAGGGGCCGAGTCGTTGGACGTCGCTTGCGGCGTTGACCGAGCGTTACCCGGATCGACTGATCTTCGGGTCCGGCGACATTTGGACGGCCGAAGACATCTTTGCCATGCTCGACGTGACGGGTGTGCACGCGGTCTCCGTGGCGCGCGGGGCGATCGGCAATCCGTGGATCTTCGAACACGCGCGTGACCTGATGGCGGGGCGGATTCCCGTCGAGCCCACCGCGGCCGTGCAGCGCGCGGTTCTGTTGGAACACCTCGAGCTTTCCGTAGCACTCTACGGTGAATGGCTCGCGCCACGGTTCATGCGAAAGTTCGTGGCGAAGTTCGTCGAACGCCATCCGGACGCAAAGCGCGTCAAGCGCGAACTCGTTGGCTGCGCGGAAGTGGCCGAGTGGCGTGCGACGATCGACCGCAACTACAGCGACGACGGCTACCGCGCCTGATCGGCGAGCAGGTTGGCGAGAAGACGGTACGCTCCGGGCACCCCAGCCGGGAGTTGGCGAAACAGCCCCAACCCGACATACGTCCAACGCCCCTCGCCGACCTCGGCCGTGACTAACGCGCCGGTCTTCGGCCCCGGATTGAACGGCCACGGATCTTCCACGGTGATCAGGTTCTGGTACTGCTCCCCGCGCGCTTCGAGGAAGTACAAGCCGCGCTCTTGCACCCACCCTTGCCAATCAGCCGCCGTTAGTTTGTTGGGTGTGGTTATCAAGCCGTGGTCGGGAACGTCGACGGACAGCGGCGACTCTTCGACTGTGACCCGCTTGCTCGAGACAACAGCGCCGGGGTACGGCACGTAACGGCTCGTCGGTGGTTCGCTCTGCGTGTTGAACTCGAACTTGTTGTACTGAACGACGAGGTGCCCCCCGCGCTTCATCCACTCGTTCAGCCGCGGCTGCGCCGCGATCAAGTCGTCGCGCACTTTGTACGCGCGGACGCCGAGCACGATCGTTTCGAATCGATCGAGATCGCCATTGAGCAGGTCGTCGCTGGACAAGCGGTGCAGCGGGTAGCCGAGAGCGGCGATGGCGACCGGGATCGCGTCGCCGGTTCCGGCGACGTACCCGAGCTGGCGATCCTTCGTGCGTGCGCACTCGAACGGGACGACGCGCACGGTACTCTGTTGTAGGAGAGCCGTTCGCCGAATGTGCGGATAGTCGATGACGCGATAGCCGCTAGTTGACGTGGTACCAGTCGAATCTCGGCGACGCGCTTCGGCCCTGAGTTCGATCGGGGTGCTACCCCGTTTCGCTCCGGTGATGCGCGTGCGGATGGTGACCTCGCGTCCCTGCCCGGGACACTCGACGGTGAGTCGGGCCGGCTCGGCGGTCCAGCTTGCATCGCTCGAACGGAAGACAACGTCGACGGCTCCCGGCTGGAGCGTCGAAATCAAGAACTCCACCTCCGCTGACGGTAGTGATTCCGCGTGCGGAGTGGCGACGACCGAGCGCGCCGGTCGCACGCTTGGGTCCGGTACCACGTTGACGTCGGTCGCGCGCACGCTGGGAAAGTTCGCGTCCACCCGATGAGACTCGAGCGCGGTGGGCGGCAGTTCCAAGTGCAATGATCCCGATCGAATGACGACTCGCAGTTGGCACGCGTGGGTGGGGCGCGGTGTCAGTGTGAACGGCGTCGCAGTAAACGGTGCGAACGGAATCGTGGTGGGGGCGCCGCTCGCAACCGTGACGTCGAACGATTCCGCGTGACGCGCGAAGGGATCGAGCACCCACTCCCCCGTGATCTCCTGGTTGAGAGCTGCCCCGCTCAACGTCCAACGCAGGGACACCGGGTGTTGCCAGCCGTTTCGCGCGGCGACGGTAACGTCGAACGTCTCGCCGGCGGCGACGAAGTCGTTCGCTCCGCGCGCCGTGGCCGAGAAGCCCATGGCGGCGATCAAGGCGTCGGTCGCGCGGCGAAAAAGTGTTTCTCGGTGCACACCGGCGGGCAGCGTTTGCACGAACGCTCTCACCGCGATCAGTTTCTTCATGACGCTCGACGGGTCGAGTGATCGGTACTCGTTGCGAGCCGACGTGGCGAGCCGCGTCAATTCCATGCGGTTCATGGCGGCGTCGTCGTTCGCTCCGAGTCCGCGATCGCCGAGCCCCTGATCAACCAGATCTTCAAACGGGTGATCGAGCGGGCGAAGCTCTTCCTCGTAGGATCGCAACCAATCGAGCTTGGCCATCCGCGGCGGGAACGGCGGGTGAACTCGCGCCATGCCTTGGCACTTGTGCTGCGCGCGCGATCGTGCTCCGAGTTCGGCGTAGCTGCACCCGAGCACCGGGTCGACATCGTCGACGGGGACCGAGCAGACATTCTTGCCGCGCGCCCGCTGCCAGAGCACTTGGAACAGCCGCTGCGTCTGGTGAGGAGCACCGAGGTCTGGTCGGTATTGCCCGTCAGCGGCGCGATCGAACGCAACTATCGCGGCTTGTGCAGACGCTTGGTGGTGTTGTCCGCCGCCGGGACCACTCGGCGGCAACGTCAGAATGACGTCGGGTTGGTAGCTGCGGATCACCGCCACGATCGAATCGATGGCCTTGTCACGGCCCCACTTCTCAAACGTCTCTTCGACCGAGAACGAGTAACCGAAGTCATCGGCAGAGCCGAACAGTTGCCGCGCGCCGTCGAATCGGTGAGCCGCGTCGAGTTCGGCGCTTCGTAGAACCGCCAACGCGTCGAACAGCTCGCCGCCGATTTCATTCTGTCCGCCGTTACCGCGCGTCAGTGTCAGCAGCGCGACCTCGACCCCTTCTCCGTGCACGAGTCGCGAGATCAACGCGGCGTCCTCGTCGTCGGGATGGGCGGTGACGTAGAGCAGTCGCGCCGTGCGATCGAGCTTCCGCAAGAGAAGGGGAAGGCGTTTGGCGTCGTCGATCGCCGGGGCCAGCGCCGACGGTTGAGCCGAGAGCGGCGCCCACGGTGTCGCCAGTAGAAACAGCGTCGCAAGCAGAATCAGCCCGAACGTGAACTCTCTGACGAACTGCGCTTGCCGCGCGCCCCGCCCCGTGTTCTCTTCGCGCTCCACTTGGTCAGAGGAGATCGAACGACGTGCATGCACTGGATTGGGTCCTGTTCGTCGGATTCTTGGGCTACGTGGTCTACGACGGTGTCCGCCGATCGGCAAAAAATCACGACGCGACCGATCACTTCTTGGCCGGCCGCTCCGCGCGGTGGTGGGTCGTCGGTCTCTCGATCATGGCGACGCAAGCGAGTGCCATCACCATGGTCGGCACCACCGGCTCCGGCTGGCAAGACGGAATGCGCTTCGTTCAGTTCTACTACGCGCTCCCCATCGCCATGGTCATTCTCGCCTTCACGATCGTCCCGCTCTACCATCGCCACCAAGTGTCGACTGCGTACGAGTACCTCGGCCTCCGGTTCGATCGCAAGACGCGCATCTTGACCGCTGCCGTGTTTCTGATCCAGCGATGCCTCGCGGCCGGCATTGTCGTCTACACCGCGGCGGTGGTGTTGTCGGCACTGCTCGGTTGGGCCGAGAACACCACGATCCTCGTCATCGGCACGCTCGCCATGGTCTACACCACCATCGGCGGCATGCGAGCGGTGCTTTCCACAGACGTGAAGCAGATGGCGGTCATGGCCATCGGCCTCGGCGCCGCGCTCGCCTACGCGGTGAAGGCGCTGCCCGAAGGGGTCGGACTGACCGACGCGTGGAGCATCGCCGGCGCACTGGAACGTACGACCCTACTCGACACCCGGTGGGACCCGAGCGAGAAGTACACGATCTGGAGTAGCTTGCTCGGCGGGCTGTTCGTCTTCCTCGCCTACTTCGGAGCCGACCAGAGCCAGGCGCAGCGCCTGCTGTCCAGCCGGTCGCTCGGCCATAGTCGCGGCGCGCTCATGCTCAACGCCGTGGCGAAGATCCCGTTTCAAATGACGGTGCTGCTTCTCGGAACCGTGCTCTTCGTCGGCTACATGTTCTCGCCGCCGCCAGCCAGTTTCATGACCACCGAACAGACCGCCATCGAAGCGGATCGCGCCGAAGAGGAAGCGCTCGTCGAATTGAGCGAACTGCAAGACTCGGTCAACGAGTCAGCGCGTCGCTTCGCGGCGGGGGACGAAGAGGTTGCTACTCTCCGCGCGGCCATCGACCGAGCCGAAAGCCACCGACAGGGAATACGAACCCGCGTCGCCGCGCGGGCCGGGACCGAGCCGGGCGGAGAACGCAACTACGTCTTCCCCTACTTCATTCTGAGCGCGCTGCCCATCGGCCTCGTTGGGCTATTGATCGCAGCAATCTTCGCGGCGGCGTTGTCGAGCATCGACTCCGAGCTGAACTCCATGGCAACCGTCTGGGTGGTCGACGTCGAACGGTTCGCCTTTGGCAAGCAGATCGATGCCGACGCAGAGATCCGCAACTCCAGGCGATCGACCTTCGGTATCGGATGCTGCGTCATCGTGGCCGCGTACTGGTTCAGCGCCTCTGCAGATGTCGGCAACTCGGTGATCGAAGCGGTGAACCAGATCGGTAGCTACTTCTACGGATCCATCCTTGGCGTCTTCGTGCTCGCGGTGGCAGTGCGCTTCGCCAACGGCACCGGAGCGTTCTGGGGCTTGCTCGCCGGGATCAGCGCGGTGTTCGTGGTCGACCGCTGGCAGACCATCCACGAGTTCCTATGGCAGGAGCCGACGGAGGCCATTGGGTTCTTGTACTTGAACACAGTTGGCGTGGTTGTTTGCGTGGTCGTCGGTGTGGTGATTTCGATTCTCGCCAACGGTGGGTCTCGCCGGGCTTAAGACGTCGGGATGAAGACCGAGCGAATCGCGGCGCGGCTCGAAGTCCAGTGGGTCCTGGATGGGACCGTCGATGGCTCGCCGCCGACTTTGAGGCACGGGAGTGGGGTTGCTCGCGGGGGCGAGGATTGGCGAACAAGCACGGGATCGAACGACGGACGGGTGCATCGGGTTGGTTCGACTCTGTTCCGGGCGAGCGGCAGCGAGTGGGCCCGACTCCGTTGCGTGTCTGCTGGGATATGTAGATGTTTGCGCAGGCTGTGTGAATCCTGTCGGGGCTGGGAATGGGTGAACTCGTCCGGACGAGGTGTGATTTTTTCCAATGCTCTTTGCTCGTCGAATTCGGTCTCGCGCGATAAATCTCAGAACTTTGTCATGTTTAGTGACGGGGTTCTCGGGCGTTGCTGGGCGTGGTGTCGGCGAATCGGTGCGCGAGCCATGTAGCTGTGCTGCGAGCTGAGTAGGAGGATCCTTACGAACTAGAAAACGAATATCCTCGGTATCCTAGCTTTCGGAATTTGGACCTTGCCTCCTTGATGATGAAGCCCTGGTCCTCGCTGTACTGTTTGCACACTCGTTCGTACTCGTCATGGGGAATGCCGACTACCACTCCACTCCCAAGGGTGACCGCGTGGAACTCTGGAGTATTACCATCTATGACGGCGTACTGTCCGCGTTGATATCCCTTCTCTGCCATGGTGCGAACTATGTCGCTTTGACCGCGAAAGTAATCCATGATGATGTGGGCCACATCCGCTGCCTCCGGAGTTATTGGAGCTGCGCCGTCCTTTGCCCTGAGAGACAAGCTTGCGACAACACCGTTTTCAAAGTAGTCGAACACTGAGTAGGGACTCGCGTTTTTTCTATCTTCCTCGGATACGTCATAGTAGCCGAAAAGCCCAGGAGGCGCCGGAGGGACGTCCTCCGGAGCCACGTCCTCCGGCCTCCTAGTAGGCTCGTTGCTGATCTCTTTTTCAGCGAGAGGAACCCAGACTTCGGTCGGCGAGCTTGGGTTCACCGCGCTTGCTGGATGGCTAGTTAGCTGACGAACCGCTTCACGCAGCTGACGATCCGCTTCACGCAACTCGACTAACTCCGCGTCGATTGTTTCGGAGCGGTGGTCGAATCGCTCATTCCAGTTGCGGTCGATTTCCGTCAAGTCCTGACTCTGCCGATTCACATCGATCACAACAGCAGTCGAACCTATCGTTATCGCCACGGCTAACGCGCACCAAACCAGCGCTTTCATGAAGTTTCCTGTCCCGCCAGCCAAGCCCCAAGGAACGTGACAATCATTTTGGTCCACCCAAAAATCTAGGTGCGCAACTTCACCCATGCAAACAGATCTTTTGGATTCTGAAAGATCGAGGTGTCTGCCACCGACGAACGAATTCGACCTCGTCTAAACGCGTCCAAACGAGGTCACCCATTCCCAGCCCCGGCAGGAATCACACAGCCGGCGGCAACATCCAACTATCCCCTCCAACTCGCAACGGAGTCGGGCCCGCCCGTTGCCGCTTGCCCGGAACAGAATCGGACCAACCCCGATGTACCCGTCCGTCGTTCGATCCCGTGCTTGCTCGCCAATCCTCGCCCCCGCGACCAACCCGTGGCTCAAAGTCGGCGGCGAGCCAGCGACGGTACCATCCCCAATCCACTGGACTTCGAGCCGCGCCACGATCCGCTCGTCTTCATCCGCTTCATCCGCACACCCGCACGGGTTGGCCTTTTCCGGCTTGCCCAGTGCGGCGGCTCTTTTCCATCGAAGGAACCCGCGACCAGTCCACGACTTTGGCTTCGCGGCCGCAGGCGCGCTTTGAGTGGGTAAACTTGTCGAATGCTCACCACCGGTCCCATCTCCTCGATCACTCTCACGCTACTCGCGTGCATCGCCATGACTGCCTCCGCCGTCGCGGGTGAGTTCGAGTACCGTTACGGCAATGATCGAGTCGCCCTCGAGATCACGTCCCGCATCGTCGTGACGCTAAACCCCGGCTCTCCGAGCGAAGCGTACCCGCCCTTCGCAGCCGATCCGCGCGTGCTATCCGTCGTTCTCGACGGCAACCGCGCCACCCTGGTCCTCGCCGATCACCTATCACAGACACAGATCGCCGACTTCTCCCGCGCATTGAGCAGCAATCCAGACGTCGAGTCGTGCTCGCCCGTGTTCCGGTACCGCAATGCCGAACATCTAGCCAAGCCCGAGCTGTTGCTGGTCCTCGATGACCCTCCCGCCACTGGCTGGGCTTCCTTCGCGTGGCATGAACACCAGCTCGAACTGATCCAGTTGCTTCCCGGGTCGTCGCCGATCGCGTGGGTGCGTTATGCGGGCTGCACCGTCGACGTCTTCGATCAGTGCGCCCGGTGCGAGCGGCTACCGTTCGTAAGGAACGCGTCGCCCAACTTCATCTACATACGCGCCACCGCCGGGCGACCCGACGATGCACACTTCGACCTTCAGTGGTCGCACGAGAACACCGGGCAAGACGGCGGCACCCCGCGCGCCGACGCTGGCAGTCTCCACGCGTTCAACATGTCGATCGACGCCTCAGGAGTCGTCATCGCCGTGATCGACGACGGGGTCGACGTCGACCATCCAGATCTCGCCGCCAACATGCTCGTCGGCTACGACGCGACCGATCAACCATCGCCGAGTGGAGTCCCGGGTCGCCCGCTTAACGACGATCCGCACGGTACCGCGTGCGCCGGAGTGGCGGCGGCGATCGGGGACAACGGGATCGGTGTGGCCGGGATGGCGTGGAGTGCGAAGATACTTCCGGTGCGGGTTGGATACGGCACGTACTGGACAGAGGCGGCGTGGGTGGTCGATGCCATTACGTGGGCAGCTGACAACGGCGCCGACGTGCTGTCGTGTTCGTGGGGTGACGTCACCCCCAGTGCCGCTCATGAGTCCGCGATCGACTACGCGCGCGACGTGGGGCGAGGCGGGCTCGGTTGTGTCGTCGTGTTCTCGTCACAGAACGGTGACGTCGACGTCGCCTATCCCGCTGCCTACTCCAACACGATCGCCGTCGGGGCTAGTAGTCCGTGCGACGAACGCAAGTCGCCGTCGTCGTGCGATGGCGAGACGGCGTGGGGCAGCAACCATGGACCCGAACTCACCCTTGTCGCGCCCGGCGTCCACATTCCGACGACTGACCTCAGTGGTCTCTTCGGCTTCTCGCTCGATGACTACTACGTCGATTGGGGAGGGACGTCTTCCGCGGCGCCGCTCGTGTCCGGCGCGGTGGCGCTTTTGTTGGCGGTCGATCCGACCTTGACCGTGGCCGAGGTGGAGTCCCGCTTAATGATGACATCCGCGGATCGAGTGGGACCGCCGTCCGAAGACACCGTCGGATTCGACGAGTACATGGGGTGGGGGCGACTCGACGTCGGCCGGCTTTTGGCCACCGCGTGGCCGACGACGCGGTTGATCGGCAGCGACGTGATCTCGACGGCGGGAAGCATCGTTTCGTACAACGTTCGCGCTCACAGTGACGAGCCGCTCGACGCGTTGACCTTTGGTGCGGTGTATCCCGACGGCCCGGTGGACTTGATCGACGTCGAGCCAGGCTCTGCGTTGGAGAGTGCCGAGTTCTTTGCGATCCAGATGCATCCCGCCGACTCGGCGTGGTCGGTACTCGTGCAGTTCTCGGCCAGTGATCCTCTGCCCGCGTCGCAGGAGGCGTGGATTGCGAGTGCGGTGTTCGAAGTCTCGAGCGGCGCGGCGACGGGGATATCCCGATTCGAGTTTCCGGCGCTTACCGGTGACTCGGAAACGCCCACCGTCTTCTTCGGATCCGCGGTGCGCGTACCCAATCTCGAGCCAGGGCGGCTGCAGCTGCTTACGTCGGTCGGCACGTTCATACGCGGTGACGCCAACGACGACGGCGCGGTCGATATCACCGACGTGCTAGTTCTGCTGGGGTACCTGTTTCAAGACGGCCCGCTCCCGTGCGCGGACGGGGCCGATCTCGATGACGACGGCGCCGTTCAGTTTTCGGATGTGTTCTCGCTGCTCGGTCATCTCTTCGGAGCCGCGCCGGCTCCGCCCGACCCGTGGCCACTGCCGAGCGGAGATCCCACTGCCGACGTCTTGGGTTGCTGAGCCATCGTTAGAGTCAGAGTTAGAGCCGAGCGTGATCAGAGCTCTTCTTCACGGAACACCTGAAGCTCCATATCGAGCTGCTTCCACGGGCGACGTGACAAGATCGACACCTTGCGATGCCGGGCGACTTTGATACGAACCTTGCTTCCCGGTTCGGTCGCCGTGATCCAACTCTTCAATTGAGTCGTGTTGCGAAGGGGCTGACCGGCGAACTCCAGCAGAATGTCACCCGCCCTCAAGCCGGCCGCGCTTGCCGACGAGTGCGGGAGCACCGTCTTGATCTTGAGTCCGTGCCGCGTCTTCGATCCGCTAGCGATCGAACGGCGGACGAAGGATTCCAGGACGGCGAATTCCAAACCGAGCGCTCGATCGACCAAGTCGGCTTGACCGACCGCAGGGCCGGCCGCCGGGAAGCACAACGCTGATAGCAAGATTGAGGTGAGCACGTTCGGTGTCCTCTCGAGTTTCGCGGGTCTTCACAACGCATCGTGAGTGCCCGATTCTCGTCGATGGATCGGGGTTGCGCCACCGACGAGTCGCCCCGATCACAGACTGGCGGACGCATTCGAGTGGGTCGCTTCTTGGCTCACGATATCGAGCGAGCGCCCGAGCCCGATGATCCCTAGAAACACGTCCCACCCCTCGCGGCTCTTGACGCCCCGTTGCGACGGACCACTGGGACGCAGTCGGGGGCTTCGCAACTCCAGTCGCTCGCTTTCGTTGCCGAACCGCAGCAGTCCCAGGACGCTGAAGTCAGGGTTCGGTATCAGATCTAGTTTGGACGAGAGTCCAAGGCCGAGCGACAGCGTCGTCATCACTCGGTACTTCTCCTCGCCGACGCGAACAGTCGGGCGGACGATGGCGCCGTCTCGGAGGACGGTCAGGTGAAGGGCGTCTCCCGGTGCGGTGTCGTCGAGCCGTGCGTAGAGCGCGCGCTTCGACGTCACTGGTTGGCTGTCGACGGCGACGATTAGATCTCCTTCTTCGAGGCCGCTTGCTCGAGCGGGGGTCGACGCGTAGCTCTGCGTCACTAGCACCGCTCGGCAGCGGTCGTCGATGTCAGCGACATCGGCACCCACTTGTGCGAGGGAAGTCAGACCGGAGCTGATGCGATAGCTCTCGTACTCGCCGCCGATCCAACCGCGCGATAACAGCGGCTTCTCTCCGGACGCGCAGCCCGTGGTCGCGAGGGCTGCGAAGAGAAGAGCAACTGGCGTGAAAGGCTTCATGTCGTCTCGATTCTGGGTTCTGGGCGTTTGGGTTCTACGTTTTGGGTTCGTGGTTAGCGAGGAGCTGACTCGTGGTCGATGGTTGGAGCCAAGAAATCCGCGCCCGGTGATGGCCAGCCGTCGATGCGGCGCAGCAGGGCGGCCACGGGTCGAGCGATCCAAGGATTGGCCGACGACATTGCTATGGCCAAGCGGTAACTGTGATGCTCGTGACTTGCGCCGACCGCGGCCACTTCGCGAATCTGGACCGAACGCGTGGTGGCCGGGTACCACGGCACCAACGTCAGCACGATGACGAGCTGGGGCACGACGGTCCACGCCGTCGGTGCTGAGCGTACCAGTGTGCGAAGTCGATTCCGGGTTCTTCGGAAACCGCCGTGAACGAGGGGCGTGCACGCCAAGGGCGGCGAAGGGGCGTTCGAAGTGAACTCGACCGCTTTCACGATCGCGCCGGCCAGTGAGCGCGGTCCGCAACGTAGCGCGGCACTCGCGTCGCGAAGCTTCTCGCCTTCGCCTCGGAACGCGCTCACGCCCCATCGCAGGAACGGATTGAACCAAAGAGTCGCAGTCAGCAGATCGAGCCCGAGATGTAGCGCGGCATCGTGAGACTCGACGTGCGCAAGCTCGTGAGCGACGACGGCGTCGAGTTCGTCATCCGTCAAGCGGGGGGCCAGTTCGGTGGGGAACAAAAGGACGGGGCGCTTTGCGCCGACTACACATGGGCTCACCGATAGCGGAATCAGTGCGAAGCGTTGCGTTGCAGGTGCACCGCAGCGTGTCAGCGCGGCGCGAACTCGAGCCGCGGTTTCGTCGATGTCTGACTCTGACACCGCGAGCCAACCCTCGACCACGGCTCGCATGCGGCGGCCGATTCTTGCTCGACGCGCCAACGCGATCAGGGCGCCGACGACCCAGATCGATAGGACCACGGTGTCGAGGGCGCCGAGCGAACTCGAGAGTTCGGCCGACGAGCGGTGGTAGAGCGAGATCGAGATGAGCGATTGAGGAGAGAGTCCCACGAAGGCCAACGTCGCGTGGAGGAGTGTCGCCCCGTACGCGATGCGACGCAGCCGCACCGCTCGAACTCGAAACACCGCAAACACAACGGTGAGCAGCAGCAAGTCACCGGCAGCGACGAATACCGAGTCGAGCGCATGCTCGAGGAACAGCACGGTATCGGTGGAGTTGGAGACCGTCATGACCCATCCCCAAGTTCATCGAGAAGCCGACGCAGTTCGCGTCGCTTGCGCGGCGGAACGTTGCTGCTGTCGAGCAATGCCGACATGGCACCACGAACCGAGCCGCCGAACAGTTCGTCTCTCACTAGATCGAGGTATCGCTTAGAAACGTCCTCACGTGCGACCTTCGGTCGAAACCCATTCGTGCGACCATCCCGCGCGTATTTGCGAAGGTAACCCTTCTCGGCCAAGCGCTGCATGACCGTCATCACCGTGTTGTGATGCAAGTCGCGGTGCTCACGGAGTGCGTCCGTAACCTCGGCCACGGACGCGTCCTCGGTCTCCCAGATCACATTCATGACCGCCAGTTCGAGGGGACCCAAGAGGTTCGTCTTCTTCGCCGCCATGTCGCCTCCGTTGCGAACGCACTACCGTTGTAGTGATAAATTCGCAGTGAGAAGGAGTCAAGTGTTTTGTTCGAGGAGCCCTCGGATCGAGACGGTGAGTCTGCCGAAGGTGTTACCGGGCCGAGCGGCCGTGTGTCTTTGAACTCTGCCGTGTTCTGGCAGACTTGAACCGAGATGCGGTGCTCGCCACGGAAGACGAGCGTCGAGCGAACATGCTGCCGGAACTGAAGAAGCTCATGCAGCTCGAGGAGTGGCACCACCCAGACGTGGTCGACGACGAGCACCGACCCCGCGGGTCAGAGACCTTCCGTCAGCTCGCCGAAGTTCTTGTCTCTGGTGATGCCCGCGACTACGCGCCGACCTGTCCGAGCAACACCCACTGGAGCAATTGGCCGGACGGCGGGACTCTATGGGGCGCGCCCCTCGGCGATTTGTCAGCTGCTGGGTTGCCGTCAGCCCGTTGGCCTGATCGGTCAGGAGTCGCAGCCGAAGCCCGGATACGGCGCGGACGGGGGAGGGCCCTCGTCGAAGAGGAAAGCTATCAGTGCGAGGGAGTCTGCGATTCCGATGACTCCGTCGTCGTTGATGTCTCCCGCAGCCAAGGGGGCGGCGTAGGCTAGCCCCGCGAACGCCCAGTCGACGAGTTCGAACACGTCGACGATGTCGACGATGCTGTCGCTGTTCAAATCGCCACGTATGAACAGCGGGGTGGCGCACTGACAGTCGTCAGGTACGCCGTCTTCGTCGAGATCTTGGGCGAGTCCTGCGATCAGTTCGACCCCGTCTGGGATGCCGTTGCAGTTGCAATCGACTTGCTGATAGGGGGGGCGATCGATGCCGGTGATGACTAGCGAGTAGTCTGCATCGAGGTGGGGTGTCTCGGGGCGTCCGTCGCTGTTGATCTCGGTGGCGACCACTTTGACCGACCAGCACCCTGCCTCGGGATCGTGCACGAAGACGTTCTCCACGGTGTTGATCGAATCACCGGCGCCGCCGGGTTGTGACCAGACACCGTCGTTCAGGCCGTGGTTGCCCCAGTAGGCGACACCGGATGGCGAGGTGATGCGTAGGGTGAGGTCGTTGATGCGGTGGATCGCGGCCGAGGGGAGCGCGGGCGGGTCGGCGTAGACGAGCGTGACTCGAAGCGCTTCGGAAAGGGACGGAACGCGGGCCTCGTATATGTGCGTCTCGAACGGCGCGATCGGCTCGCTCTCATCGATGACCAGGATCTCTCGTCGTTGATCGTAGAGATCGGTGATGTGCGGAAGTCCCCACCCTTGGCGTGATCGTGCCAAGTCGTCAGTCGGTTCGTCGAACGAGTACGGGGTCGCCGTGTTGATCAAGAGGGCGCGCGTCGTGCTCGCGGGCGGGCGATTGTCGAAGACGCTGGATGCGAAGTCGACGGCGTTGCCGAACGCTCCGCTCGACCACATTTCGATGGCGAGTCCGGCGAGACCCGCCACGATGGGCGTGGCCGCGCTGGTGCCTCCGAAGATGCTCGTGTAGGCGTCGAGGTCGGGGCTCGTCAACGTACGGATGCTGTCGTAGAAGTGACACAAATCGGGTTTGACGCGGCCGTCGGCGGCGGGGCCGTGGCTAGCCGGGACTCCCGACCCGCAGTCCCAGCAGTCGTTGTCGGGGTTTTCGTCGTTGAAGTGGTACACCCCTCCGATCGACAATACGTTCTTCGCCCACGCTTGCGGGCGCGATGAGCGGCTGCCGGTGTTCGACTGCGATTGCACGTGCAGGCAGTCGAAGTCGAACAGGGCCGCGTCCAAGTCTGCGGTGATGGTGGTGTATTCCTCGGTCAGCCCCGTGCCGACGCTGGCACTTTGAAACGAAGCGAAGAACGGGTAATCCACCAGTTCTTGCGTGTGCGAGTACCGGTCGAACAGCGGGTCGTCGTTCCACTGCGCCACGATCCCTTGGGCGTCGGGCAACATGCCTCGTGCCGTGGGGTCGGCGAGTCCGTCCGCGAACAGGATTCCGGTCGTCGCGGCGCCGTGGCTATCGCCGCTCACCGCGGTGTGCGCAATAAGCGGGTTGCTGTCGAACTCGAGGTGGGTGAGGTTGAATCCGAGATCGATCACCTCACCCCGCACGCCTTCACCGGTGAACCCAGCGATCGTCTCGAGTACGGCGGCGCCGGACACGGCGCGGACCACGTTCATGTCGGCTTCGTAGGGGTAGTATCGATCGATGTAGGCGACTTCGTCGAAGGCGGCTGCGCGAACGAGCTGCGCACGATCGAGCGACGCTTGCAGAAGTCGCCGACCGGTTTGTTCGCCGTGCATCACCGCGCCGTGCCGGCGAAGTCGCGCGGCGACGGCGGCGCGTTGCTGGGGTTCGAAGACCATGATGTTCAACCGTATCCGCGCCGAACCACCGGTTTGAGTCGGGTCGAACGCAGCCGCGACGAGAAGCTCGGGGTCGATGCGATACGCTGGGTGGTAGTGCCCGACCCAGCGAACTTCCGTGAGCGCGTTGAGCGCATCGACGGCGCGAAGATCCGGCACGCGCACCACGAACGATCGCTGCGGGAGGTACCAGAGAATTTCGGCGGCGGCGTCTCGCAGGAGCGTCCCCGTCGACTCTCGGTAGAGATCGTGGAGTTGCACGATGCGCACCGCCGAGCCGGCGACGCTCGCGAGTTCGGCCGGCACGGTCGGCACCGCGACGCCGGGGTCGAACACGCCGGCGCGGAGGTGGATGTTGAGATCGAGGGCAGCCGGCGGTGACGCCGCTTGCGTTGCCGTGCGAGATTGGGCGTCGACGCCTTGCACGCCGAATAGCATGCCGAGCGACAAGAAGAGCACGTTTCGACTGAAGTGTTTTGGGCTATCGGAACAGCACCCCGGTGTTGCTCGACGGATGTCGAATCGCATGGGGCCGACCTTCACTATGCTCTTCGGTGTACGACATGAGAGCCAACTCATAGGATGCATCTCACAACCCCGCGGCTCAATCGATTCGTGTTCGTAAGGGAGACGAGAGATTGAACGTTTTCGGGATCGTGCCATCGTGACGCGCTGTGGGTTAAGCGTACACTTTTGGTCGTTGCGCATTCTCGCCCGCCGGGGAGACAGGCGTTCGTTGAAGAACATGATCCGTTGTATTCGGTTGTCGTTGATTGTCGCGACAGTTGTAGCGCTCGTACCCGTTGAGGTGTCCGCCGCCGACAGTGTCGGTGCCCTTCCCTTGCCGCCTACCCTGTTTTTCACTTGGTCCGAAGATCCGACGACGACCGTGACGGTGCAGTGGTTGTCTCGAAAGAGTGACACGCCCGAAGTGTGGGTGAGCGACGACGATGCCGTTTGGGTGCGTCGAAAAGGGGTTCGGGTGCCGTTTGGCCCGTCGGACTTGAACGTGGCCCGGGTCGTCGTACGAGGCTTGCAGCCCGATGGTGTCTATCGAATGCGGGTGGGTGACCCCACAGTGGTGCACCGTTTCCGTACCGCTCCTCGGCAGTTGACGCGCCCTTTGCGGTTCGTGGCTGGCGGAGATGCCGGGCGATCCGACATCAGTCGAACGATCAACCTGCTCGCGGCTGAACGCAGTCCGCTGTTTGCACTGCTCGGGGGGGATCTCGCCTACGCCAATGGCCGCGAGCACGGGCGGTGGGTCGAGTTTCTGAATCTGTGGAACCAGACCATGGTGACGCCGGACGGCTTGACGATTCCGCTGATTGTCACGATTGGGAATCACGAGGTCGATGCGAAGCGGCCGTTCGGGCGTCACGCCGCGCCGTACTTTTACGCGTTGTTCGATCAGTTTCGCGATGACGGCTACGCCACGCTCGACTTCGGTGACTACATGAGCTTCGTGCTGCTCGACTCGGCGCACACCACGAAGGTCAAAGGCGCCCAGACGACGTGGCTCGCCGAGCAACTCGAGCAGCGTTCCGGTGTGCCGCACCTCTTCGCTGCCTATCACGTGCCCGCGTTTCCGTCGGTCCGTTCGTTCTCGGGCAAGACGAACGCCGCAATCCGAGAGCAATGGGTGCCGCTGTTCGCGGATCACCAAGTTGACGCAGTGTTCGAGAATCACGACCACGCCTACAAGCGCACTCGGGCGAGCGGCGTTCTCTACTTGGGCGACGGCGCGTGGGGTTCGACTCGGCGCGCGGTAGATCGGCGCGGGCGCGACTATCTCGAAACCCTGCTGTCGGTGAACCATTTCATCGAAACCGAGATCCGCGGGAAGCGGCGCCTTCACCGCGCGATCGACCGACGTGGTCTTGTCTTCGACAGCAGCCCCGCGCTACCGATCACGGCCGAAGTTAGCGGGGTGACGCGAGAGCTGTTTGGTCGCACGTACTACAGCGCCGGATCGCCGCTGCGGCTCTCACTCACCTGCCATGATCCTCACTTCTTCGGGGCCGCGGTGAGCCGGGTGGAGGGGAGCGTCGCGCGGCGGACTCGGGCTGATCGACTGGACCCGCCGCGATCGTTCGCGCTTTCGGTTCCGTCGAGCGCCACGGTGGAGATCCCTTGGCCGGCTGGCGGACGTCACGAGTTCTCGATCGATGGTGAGTTGATTCTCGCCACCGGGGAGCGCATCGAACTCGGCCTCAGTCAGCTCGCCGCGTTCGACGCGTTGGACTTTACCGAACGGAAAGCGGTGCAATCCTCAGGGAAGGCCGGCGTTCACTATCGCGCCTATCACGGGAAGTGGGACAAGGTGCCCAACTTCGCGAAGCTCAAACCGGTCGCCTCGGGCACGCTGGCGACGGTCGGCCTGGCCGGCGCGCAGCCGCGACGCGACGAGTTCGGGCTCGAGTTTAGAGGTGTGATCCGTGTCGATACCGCGGGACCGCACCGATTCGTGGTCGACTCCGCCGACGGCAGCGCACTTTGGATTCACGACACGCGGGTGGTCGACAATCCCGGGCGACGATCAGAATCTCGCGCGGAAAGCGGTGTGATTTTCCTGGAGGCGGGGTATCACCCGTTTCGACTCGGCTACTTTGACGCGGGCGGGGTCGAGTCGCTCGAGTTGCGGCACCAAGGCCCCAACGCGACTCACGCTGCTCCTATCGATCCCGGTCGCTTTCGGCTGGAGTGATTCGCGGGGTCGAGAGTCTTTGGACGGAGACGACATGGAATTCATCGGTGAGCCGGACTATCGCCACGACGAGATCGCGGCGACCGGAGTGCTGCTCGCAAATCTCGGCACGCCGGACGCGCCCACTGCGGCGGCGGTAAGGCGATACCTACGCGAGTTCCTGTCGGATCCCCGGGTGATCGAACTGCCTCGTTGGAAGTGGAAGATCATCCTCGAGTGCTTTGTGCTCACGACTCGTCCGTCCAAGTCGGCCGCCGCCTACCGGAAGGTGTGGACCGACGAGGGCTCGCCACTGTTGGTCGTGTCCCAGAAGCAGCGCGCCGGGCTGCAAGAGCGGCTCCGCGATCGATTCGGCAATCCGATGCACGTTGCGTTGGGGATGCGCTACGGCAACCCGTCGATCGAACGGGCGCTCGAAGAGTTGAGCGATCACGGCTGCCGACGCGTCCTTCTGCTTCCGCTCTACCCGCAGTACTCCGCGACGACCAGTGCGTCGACCGTGGACGCGCTCGGTGATGCGCTCAAGAAGCGGCGTTGGATTCCGGAGCTGCGAACCGTCAATCAGTACGCCGACGACGCTGGATACATCGACGCGTTGGCGGCGAGTGTGCGCGAAGTGTGGGAACGCGACGGCGAAGCCGAGCGACTTCTGCTTTCGTTTCACGGGCTCCCCGAACGCTACCACCGCGACGGAGATCCGTATCCGTGCGTCTGTCGCAAGACGGGGCGCTTGTTGGCCGAGCGTCTCGGGTTGAGCGAGGATCGCTGCTTCGTCACGTTTCAATCTCGCTTCGGCAAAGAGCCGTGGCTGCAGCCCTACACCGACAAGACGCTGGAGCAGTGGGGCGGCGAGAAGGTCGGCAGCGTCGACGTGGTCTGCCCCGGCTTCTCCGCCGACTGCCTGGAGACGATTGAAGAGATCGACATGGAGAATCGCGAGGTCTTCGAGTCGGCGGGCGGCGGTCGATTTAGATACATCCCGTGTCTCAACGATCGTTCGGATCATCTCGATGCGCTGTCCGATCTGGTCGCTAGCCACATGTCGGGTTGGTGTACTGCAAAGGACGAGTGGGACGAGTCTCGGGCTGCGAGCGACGCGGCGAAGACTCTCGAGCGGTCGCGGCGCGGTTGCCCACACTCTTGAATCGTCACTGTGTTCTTCCGCGTGCTTGTTCCGACTGTGTTTGCTTCGGCTGTGCTTGTTTCATGACTCAGGAGTGACATGCGCGACTTCTTCGACCTTCTCGCGTCGCACGCGTCGGTGCGCAAGTTTCTTCCCCAGCCGATACCCGACGAGCACGTGACGTCGGCGGTGACGGCGGCGCAGATGGCGTCGACGTCGAGTCATGTGCAGGCTTACTCGATTCTTCGCATCACCGACTCAGAGACACGTGCTCGGTTGGTCGAGTTGACGGGGGGGCAGCCGTACGTCGAGCAATCGGGCGCGTTCTTCGTCGTCTGTGCCGATGAACGCCGTCATCGACTGCTGTTCGATCGCGAAGGCTCAACGCACGAACGGAACTTGGAGACGTATCTCGTCGCCGTGATCGACGCCTCCCTCTTCGCACAGAACCTCGCCTTGGCGTTCGAGTCGATGGCGTACGGGATCTGTTTCATCGGTGGATTGCGTAACGACCTCGACACGGTCGACGAGTTGTTGGAGCTTCCGGAGCATGTGATGCCGTTGTACGGATTGTGCGTCGGAGTTCCCGAAGAGCGCTCGGAGCCGAAGCCGCGACTACCGCTCGACGCGGTGTTGTTCGACGACCGATACCCGAGCGACGAAGCCATGCTCCGCGCGATGGACACTTACGACGCTGACATGCAGCAGTACTACGCGTCGCGCGGCGTGCCCGGTCGCAGTTGGTCGAAAGGCATTCTTCGCAAGTTCCACGAGGCCCGCCGCACCTACCTCCACCGTTACTACGCCGGTAAGGGGGGACGGCTCTCGTAAAGTCGCGCTGGCCGGCGAAGTGACGCTCTGCGGCGCCACTTTCCCGCGCGGACGCAGCGCGTGCCGCGAGCCACGCTTCCGCAAAACTCCCGATGGTCCGGTGTTGGTTGGAGTTCTGAGCCGTAGCGAATCAGCGCCCACCCAGGATCCAAGTTTGCATCGTGGTAGCCGGGGGGCTCCATGATACGAACACGATTCCACCGGCAGAACGGTTTCACGCTGATCGAGCTGATGATTGTCATCGCAATCATGGCAATCCTAGCCTCAGTCGCGATCCCCAGCCTGATCGCGAGTCGAATGTCATCGAACGAGGCCGCGGCGATTTCCACCATGCGGGTGATACACACCGTGAACGAGCAGTACCGTGGAAGGTTTGGGAGCTACAGCGCCAACTTGGCCGATCTCCAGTCGGCGGACTACATCGACAACGTGCTCGGAGCGGGTTCGAAGTCCGGATACAGCTTTACGCTTGCCGGGTTGCCGTTCACGTGGGACTGCCACGCCGAGCCCGTGACGCCCGGCCGTACCGGAGTTCGTGGGTTCTTTTGCGACGCATCCGGCGTGATCCGGTTTGTGACAAGCGGGACGGCCGACGCGTTGTCTCCGGCGGTTCAGTAGCTCTCGACTGCCCATCAAAGTGCGGCGCGTCTCCGAGCTGCCGGCTTGTCTTATCTGCCTACCCCGTACCGTTTCGCGGTGCGCTCTCGAGCCTTGGCCGCTTCGACCTCACGATCTCGGCTCGGTGCCTTCGTCGTCAGCTCTTTCAGGAGACGCTCTGCTATAGCGGCGGTCTCCTCGACCGCGCGTTCGAACGCCTCCACGTTGACCTGCGACGGCTTGGTGAACCCGCTCAGTTTTCTCACGAACTGCAGAGACGCCGCGCGGACTTCTTCCTCGGTGGCTGGGGGGTCGAAATTGAAGAGTGTTCTGATGTTACGGCACACGGCTTCCTCCGCGGTTTAGGTGTCAGGCCAGGTTAACCGCTTCTTTCCACGCGTCCGAGTTCTCTTCCGTGTACTTGTTGAGATCATCTCCCCGTACCAGTTGGGATCATCGTCGCGTCGGGCTCCACCGAATTCGAACCGCCACAACACTTTCAAGGAAAGCTGTTCGATGCGCTGGTCGAGAGTCTCGCGCGGCGTTGCGACGACGACGGAGTAACAGAACTTCCGTCTCGTCCACGTGGGGGTAGAATCAGGTTCGGCCGAAAATCGCACCGGCCGCGGGAGGAGCGACCGATGGCAGTTCGACGGACACTCGGGTTAGCGCTAGCGATGGTACTCGTGGTGACCGTGGCGAGTTGTCGCCACCGTCATAGCAAAGACACCACGGTCGTCGACCAACCGCAGAGGTTCTCCCTTAGCCAAGAGCTTCACAGTGAGCACGATACCGACTGGTACGGGTGGAGCACGACGCTCGACCAGGCACGCGTCGAGTTCCGCGTGCGCCACTTCACCGAAGGCTGGGCCAAAGTTCGTATTTACGATGACGCCGGGCTCAAAGTGTTCGACGAAGAATACTTCCAATCGAGTTATCACTGCGACTGCGACCACGAGTTCACCGAGGTCGATTTCACGGGGATCGGTACCCCTGGCGATTGGCAGATTCGCGTCGACGTGCACGACTTCTCGGGCAGTCTGTACTTGACCCTAGACTAGCCGGCTCTCACGTCTCTTCTGAAGGGGCGCCGGTGGCGCCGCTGTAAGTCGTGCTGCTGTCTACGTTCCTCTGCGACGGCGAAGGTTGCACGCGCCCACATCCTTGATCAGGTCCCTCGGGATCACTATGCTCAACGGTTGTAGTTTGGGCTGAACGTACGGGCTTTTCCTCTGTCGAATCATGACTTTACGTAGATCGAGCGCCACCGGTGCGTTCGTTCGACGGGGGATATGTCGTTTTTCGAGGACTCCCTGGAGTGTGATCAATATGTCGGGTAACGCCAAGTGTCAGCGATCCCTTTGGATCGTCGGTTTCGTATTGTGCATCGGTTGCTTGTTTGCCCCCGTGACACAAGCGATGAGCCCGCTCATCTTCATGATGGGCGCAATGGTCGATAGCGACGGGGATGGCGTCGACGACACCATCGATAACTGCCCGACCGTGTTCAACCCTGACCAAAGCGACGTCGACGGCGACGGCGTCGGGGATCTGTGCGACAACTGCGCAGGGACCGCGAACCCGCTGCAAGAAGATGCCGACGCGGATGGATTCGGGGACGCGTGTGACAACTGTTCCACCTTCAACCCGACGCAGGCTGACGGCGACGGCGACGGCGTCGGTGATGACTGCGACAACTGTCCGTTCATTTCCAACCCGCTGCAGACCGATTCCGACAGCGACGGGGTGGGCGACGCTTGCGACAACTGCCCGACCATGAGCAACAGCGATCAAGCCGACGGCGACAGCGATGGAGTCGGCGACGTTTGTGACAACTGCTCGATAGACGACAACCCGCTTCAGGAAGATGGCGACGGGGACGGGGTCGGCGACGCGTGTGACAACTGTCCGACCATCGCCAACCCGGGCCAAGTTCTCACCGACTGCAACCTCAACGGTGTCTGCGACGACATCGACATCTCCCTTGGAACCAGCGAAGACTGCAACTTCAACGGCGTTCCCGACGAGTGCGAAGGTCTTCCGCAACAGCGTATCGACTTGGCGACTGGCGCCCTCAACGATCTGTTCGGAGGTTCGGTCGATATCGACGGTGACGTGATGGTGGTCGGCGCCCCGAACCGCGAGGCGGGTGGTGTCGACCGCGGGGCGGCATACGTGTACCGGCACGACGGGACGTCGTGGGTTTTCGAACAAGAACTCATCGCTTCGGATGGAACAGACTCCGACGTGTTCGGAGACTCCGTCTCCGTCAGCGGAGACGTGATTGCGGTTGGCGCCATGGACGACGCCATCGCCGCGATGGCCGGAGCCGTCTACATGTTCCGCTTCGACGGATCGACCTGGACCGAGGAAGAGAAGCTGACAGCGGCCGCGGGCGCCGCCAATGACCTCTTCGGAGCCGCCGTCGATCTCGCCGGAAGTGTGCTAGCGATCGGGGCGCCCGGCGTTTCAAGCGACACCGGAACCCTCTACGTGCATCGCTACAACGGTAGTGCTTGGGCCCTCGACCAGACCTTTGCTCCTGCATCTCTCGTCGCTGGAGATCTCTACGGCGCAGCCGTGACTCTGGAAGCAGCGCGCGTGGTGGGAGGGGCACCCGGAAACGGGGCCGGCAAAGCGTACGTGCACGACTACGACGGTTTGACCTGGAACGAGATACAAACGCTGACCGCGTCCGACGGGGTCGCCGGCGACGGGTTCGGAGAGGCGGCGGACGTTCAGGGGGCGGCGATTGTGATCGGCGCTTCGGCGACTGTCTCTGGAACTCCCGGCGCGGCGTACGTCTACTTGTTCGGCGGAGTGACGTGGACCGAAGACCAAAAGTTGACAGCTTCGGATGGCGTCAACGGGGACCGCTTCGGTGCCGCGGTCGCGATCGCCAGTGATCTCATCGTCGTAGGGGCGCCGCTTCACGATGTTCTGATCGACGGTGGTGCCGCGTACGTCTTCCACGATATTGCGGGAACGTGGACCGAAGACGACATGCTGGTGGCGAGCGACGCGACTACGGGCGCGCGTTACGGCGGAAGCTTGGCGCTCAGCAAGATCGACTTGGTAATCGGGGCAAGTAAGGGCGATGGCGTTACCGCCAACATGGGGGTTGCGTACGCCTACGCGGTGTCCGGCGACTGCAACGCCAACGGAGTAACCGACAGCTGCGACCTTGCGGCGGGCACGAGTCTCGACTGCAACAACAACGGCATTCCCGACGAGTGTGACATTTCGCTCGGCTACAGCGTCGACTGCAACCTGAACGGCGTTCCGGACGAGTGTGAAGGCCCCGACCTGGTGATCACCGCGCAGCCGGTGACGCAAGACGTCTGCGAAGGTGACCTTGTCACGCTGTCGGTGACCGCGACCGGTACCGGAAGCTTGGGGTACCAGTGGCGCAAAGACGGCGTCGACATCGCGGGCGCAACCAGCCTTAGCTACGCGATCGGCGTGTTTGCCGCTGGAGACATCGGTAGCTACACCGTGCAGATCACCAGCGATTGCGATTCTCTGGAGAGCGACGCTGCGATCCTGAGCTTCCTCAGCGACCGCATGATCAGCTCGTTCGGCCCGCTAGACCCGACGCTGTGCGAAGGCGGCGCGGTCACGTTCACCGTGACGGCTACGGGATCGCCGCCGCTGAGCTACCAGTGGCGTAAGGGCGGGATTGCTATCTCTGGAGCGACGTCGAGCACACTGACGCTCGATCCGCTCGCCGCCGGCGACGGTGGGGTGTACTCAGTCGCCGTCTCCAACGGCTGCGACAGTGCTATCTCGGTCGACTCGACGTTGACCGTCGAAACCCTCCCGACGATCACCACCCAGCCGGCCAGTCAGACGATCTGCGTCGGCGACGCCGCGACACTGAGTCTCGCAGCCACGGCACAGGGGACGATCTCGTACCAGTGGCGAAAAGACACGATCGATATCGCGGGGGCTAACGCCTCGAGTTACCTACTCGATCCGATCATCGCGACCGACGCCGCGAGCTACGACTGCGTCTTGACGACCAACTGCGGCGCTGAAATGACGACGGCGGCGATCCTCACCGTCGAGACCGAACCGTCGATCACGGGCCAACCGAGTGGCGGTACGCTTTGCGTCGGTGACGCGCTCAGTTTGAGCGTTACTTCGACCGGGTCGCTTCCGATCACGTACCAGTGGCGAAGAGACGGCATCGCGATCGGTGGCGCCACGGGGTCGGCGCTCACGATCGACCCGGTCGCCGCCGGAGACGCCGGAACCTATACCTGCGACGTCGGCAATGACTGTGGTGCTGAAACCAGCGTGGGCGCACCGGTCGCCGTTCTGATTCCCGTTTCCATCAGTGGCCAACCGGCGGGTGCGACCCTTTGCGAAGGCGCAACCCAGACATTCACGGTCACGGCGACGGGCGACGGTATCAGCTACCAATGGCGCAAAGATACTGCTCCGATTGGTGGCGCGACGATCGCGTCGTACTCGATTGCCAGTGCCGTGGCCGCCGACTCCGGCTCGTACGATTGCGTCGTGACCGGGTCGTGCGGTGCGGTGACCAGCGCGGCCGCCGTTCTCTTGGTCGAGACCGCTCCGGTTATCACCTTGGATCCGTCGGGCGCCAGTCCGTGCGAAGGCGACGCCGTCACGCTCAGTGTCGCAGCGTCGGGTTCGCCGACCCTCTCGTATCAGTGGCGCAAGAACGGAGTCGACGTCGGCGGCGCTACCGCATCGAGCTACTCGATCGCTTCGGCGATCTTGGGCGACTCCGGTTCCTACACCTGCGTCGTGAGCAATAACTGCGGTGCGCCGGAAAGCGCGGCCGCGGGGTTGACGGTCCTCCAGACCACGGCAATCACGTCTACTCCGGTGGGTGCTACCGTTTGTGAAGGTGTCTCGCACACCTTTACGGTTGCCGCCGACGGATCGACATTGAGCTACGCGTGGTTCAAGGACGGCGTCTTGATCGGCGGCGCGACGGCCACGAGCTACACCATCGCTGCCGCCGCTACGAGCGACGCCGCCGACTACACCTGCACCGTGACCGGGGACTGCGGAGTCGAAACTACCGCAGCTGCGACGCTCGTCGTCGAGGCTCCCGCCGTGATCACCGCTGATCCGGTCAGCGCGACGCCGTGTGTCGGGGATGCAATCAACTTGTTCGTCACTGCGACCGGCACCGTTCCGGTGACGTACCAGTGGCGCAAAGACGGAGTGGCTATCGGCGGCGCGACCACGTCGACGTTCACGATCGCCGTCGCCGCGTCGGCAGACTCGGGTTCGTATACGTGTCTCGTCTCCAACAGCTGCGCCACTCCTGAGAGCTCCGCCGCGGTGATCAACGTGCTCGAGCCGGTCGTCATAACGGCGTCGCCGTTGGCCGCGACGGTTTGCGAAGGTGACGCTCACACGTTCACCGTCAGCGCGACCGGGGATGGACTGACGTATCAGTGGCGTAAGGATGCGACGCCAATCGCCGGCGCGACGACCGGGTCCTATACGATCGCGTCCGCGGTCGCCGCCGACTCTGGTGCCTACGACTGCGTCGTCACCGGATCGTGCACGACCGAGACGAGCGCCGCGGCGACGTTCACCGCGGAAGTCGCAGCGGTCATCACGGTCGACCCGATCGGTGCCACGCCATGCGTCGGCACCCCGATCAACTTGTCGGTCACGGCGACGGGGACGGCTCCCTTGGCTTACCAGTGGCGTCGCGACGGTGTCGCTATTGCCGGCGCAACCACGTCGTCCTACACGATTGCGTTCGCCGGATTGGCGAACTCCGGGTCTTACACCTGTGTCGTCACCAACAACTGCGCGGCACCGGTCAGTGGCGCGGCGGTGGTCAACGTTCTCGAGCCGGTGTCGATCTCCGGATCGCCGGCGTCGGCAACCGTGTGCGAAGGTGACGCCAACACGTTCACCGTCACCGCGAGCGGTGACGGCCTCAGCTACCAATGGCGTAAAGACGGAGCTGCGATCGGAGGCGCGACGGGGGCTTCCTATACGATCGCTTCCGCGGTGGCCGCTGACTCCGGTTCGTATGACTGTGTGGTAACGGGCTCGTGCAATACCGAGACTAGCGGCGGCGCGACGTTTACGGCGGAAGTCGCCGCCACGATCACGCTTGAGCCGCTGGGGTCGACGCCGTGTGTGGGTGACTCATTGACACTCAACATCTTGGCGTCCGGTACGCCGCCATTGGCCTACCAATGGCGTAAAGACGGTGTCGACGTGGCGGGCGAAGTGAGCGCAACCTTGTCGCTCGGCGCCGCTGAAGTGTCGGACACCGCCTCGTACACCTGCTTCGTTTCCAACGGTTGTGGGTCCGACGTGAGCGCGTCGGCCGTGGTTGTCGTTCGCGAGCCGGTGACGATCGTGACCGGCCCGGTGGGGGCGACGATCTGCGAAGGCGCCGCGTACACGCTGAGTGTTGCGGCGACCGGCCACGGGTTGAGCTACCAGTGGCGACGAAACGGGGCCGATATCGCGGCCGCTACGAGCGCGTCCTACGTGATCGGTTCGAGTGTCGCTGCCGACGCTGGCTCTTATGCGTGCGTCGTGACCGGGACCTGCTCGACCGAGACGACGGCTGCGGTCTCGCTGATCGTCAACGTTGCGGCCACGATCACGTTGGATCCGACGGGCGCTACGGTTTGCCCGGGTCAAATGACGTCATTCAGCATTCTCGGTTCGGGAACGCCACCGTTGAGTTACGTGTGGAAGCTGGACGGGGCGATCATTCCGGGCGCGACTTCCTCGACTTACTCGCTGCTGTTGCCGACCGCCGGTAACGCCGGTGACTACACGTGCGAGATCTCGAACTCGTGTGGCTCGGAGGAGAGCGCGGCGGCCACGCTCGTCGTCAACGATCCGCTCTTCGTGACCGGCGAGCCGACCGACGCCACGATCTGTTTGGGCGATCCGCACACCTTCACGGTCGTCGCCACCGGCGACGGAATCGCGTACCAGTGGCGCAAGAACGGTGGCTCGATCGGCGGAGCTACCGGAGCTAGCTTCACGATTCCCGCGGTCGCAGTGAGTGACGCGGGCCTCTACGACTGCCAAGTGACGGCGGACTGTGGAGCCGAGCTCACGACGTTGGTGACGTTGACCCCGTTGGCCCCGGCCGCGATCACGGTGGATCCCACCGGCGATAGTGTTTGTCCGGGCACGCCAGTGTCATTCTCCATTGGCGCTTCGGGTGGCGCGTTGAGTTACCAGTGGAAGCGTGACGGCGTCGACATCCCCGGCGCCACCGCGGCGACCTACTCTTTGGCCATTCCGACGGCGTTCGATGCTGGCGACTACAGCTGTGAGGTGTCGAACCAGTGCGCGACGGCCGTGAGTGGCCCGGCGACGCTGACCATTCTTGAAGGAGCGACGGTGACCTCTTCGCCTCCGCCCGCGGGAGTGTGTCTCGGTGCGAGCCATACGTTCTCGATCACGGCTACCGGCGCCTCGCTGACGTACCAGTGGCGGCGCAACGGGTCGCCTTTGGCCGGCGCGACGGCTCCGTCTTACACGGTTGCCGCGGTTTCGGTCGGTGACGCCGGATCGTACGACTGCGTCGTCACCGGCAGCTGTGGGCTCGCCGTGAGTTCGCCGGCACTACTTACCGCGCTCGCCGCTCCGGGCATAACATTCCAGCCGGGTTCGGCGAGTGGTTGCACGGGCGACTCCGCTACCATCTCGGTGTTCGCGACGGGGTCGTCTCCGCTGACGTACCAGTGGGCACTTGACGGAGTGGCGATTGCCGGCGCGGTCTCGGCGACGCTGACGCTCGACCCGTTGGCACTTGCCGACAACGGTACCTACGTGTGCACGATCGCCAACGGCTGCGGATCGATCGCCACGAACCCGGTCACCGTGATCGTACTCGAGAGCGTTAGCATCTCAGCCGACCCCGCGGACGTTTCGCTGTGCGCCGGTTTGCCGCACACCTTCTCGGTAACCGCAGCGGGCGCGGGACTCACCTACCAGTGGCGCAAAGACGGCGTCGACCTCGCGGGCGAAGTCGCTTCGACCTACAGCATCGCGTCGATTGGGCTGCTCAATGGCGGCTCGTACGACTGCGTTGTCACAGGAACATGCGGCAGTGCGACGAGCGCCCCGGGCGTCCTGACGGTGCAGACGGCACCGACGATCATCTTCCAACCGACCGGAGCGGAAGCGTGCGTCGGTGGCGACGGCGGGTTCTCGGTATTCGCCTCGGGCACGGATCCGGTGTCGTTCCAGTGGCGTCTCGACGGAGTCGACCTCCCGGGGGCGACGGGATCGTCGTTGTCGCTGATGGGCGTGTTGCCGACCGACTTCGGCAACTACGACTGCGTCATGACTAACTTGTGCGGGACGACAACGACCGTCGTCGTAACCTTGACGGAGGCGCCGCCGACCGTGATCACGACGCAGCCGACCGATACGTTGGTATGCGTCGGGGCTGGCCTGAACCTGAGCGTTACCGCCACAGGTTCCGGGTTGCTCAGCTACCAATGGCGCAAGGACGGCAGTGACATCTTCGGGGCGACGTCATCGACCTACTCGACGACCGCGACGGCAACGTCGGACGGAGTCTACGACTGCGCCGTCACCGCGGATTGTGCGACCGCAATCAGTGATCCGGCCACCGTGACCACGGAACTCTGCGGTGCCATCATGCAGCGCGGAGACGCGAACAACGACGGAACCGGCAACATCGCCGACGCCATCTTCATCATCAACTGGCAGTTCGTCGGTGGTCCTTCGCTCTGCATGCAGGCCATGGACGCCAACGATGATGAAACCGTCAACGTCGCCGACGTGATCTACCTGATCAGCTACAACTTCACCGGCGGCCCGGCCCCGCAGCCGCCATTCCCGGCGTGCGGAATCGACCCGACTCCGGGCGCCTTGACGTGCGACACTTACACGGCGTGCCCGTAACGCGCGTCACCGACCATTGAAGAAGGGGCAGGGCAGAGCACTCACTCTAACCCGCCCCTTCTTTTCACCCCGCCCCCGGGTCTTTCCTTTTCACCCCGCCCCCGGGTCTTTCCGTGATGATCACTTCGGACTCACGGCCAGGCGCACAAACGTGGGTGAATCGCGAGAGTTGGTACAGATCCGACTGGACTGAGGCATAGAAGAACAAGCCGGCGCGGGTTCTGAGCACCGTTTTGGCCTTGTCCCAATTCCGATGGTCACGAGGCTCCCGGTCGACGTTCTTTCGAGCGCCGGCGAGAAGCCTCTTCTCTTGGCCGAACGCCAAGAATGTCGATCAGTGCCGAGTCACTACGGTTCGGCGGCCAGTAGCGCACTCCAGATGCATTCGGTCCAGGGGGCTCGGTCGAACCCGAGTCGGAAGTGCATCACCCAAGTACCGATCGGAAACGTGACGTGCTTCTCTCCGCTGCGAACTTGATCCAGGACCATCCGATATTGTTGATTCCGGCGCCGACGCCACTCGAGCATGGAGATGCGTAGGGGCGTGTTCTTGCACGCAATGTGTGGCTTGCGCTCGAACAGCGGCGGGTCTTGTTTGGGGCTTGTCGTGGGCAACTGTCGGAGGATCTTCTTGCGACCGGCGAAACTCTTTCCAGAACGAGCCATCTCTTCGCGCTTGTCGTGCTCTTGACGGTTGTGCTCTTCCGACATCAGCTGTCGAAGCTCCTCTTGTGAGCAATCGAGCACCTTCGGGATGGCGAACGTCGCGGTCATGCTCTCCGGTAGCTCTCCCTCCGGATCGTAGAACGTCTCGGAGCGTTTCGCGGTCAGTTGTAAGCGGCCCATTTCACAAGGACGAACACACACGCCCGGCCACTTCTTCGCGTGCGAGACGAGTTCGGCCGCGACCGCCTGCATGGAGACATAGCAGCCGCGCGCGATCAAGTCCTCGGCGAACGGGGCGACCATTACATCGTTGACTCCTTCCGGGTCGAGCAGGTTGCCCCGTCTCCCCCGAAGGGCATTCGTCGAGCGGCTCAAGAGACTGAAGAAGCGAGTGTTGTATTCCGGGAGTCGGTCTCCCTCGACGTCCGTCAGCAAGCTGTGACCGTGGTTCGACAGAAGAGTCACAAGATGATGGACGACATTCGTGGCCCCCTCGGCGTACCCGAGGAGGTAGATGAAGTTTTGGGTCGTCAGTTCGTCGGGGCGAAACCAGAATTGGCCAGTCGTGGTCCGGAAACTGAGCTGATGGATCGAGCCGGGTGGGCTGATGACGAGTGGGGTAGCCACGAGAGTCGCCTCCTTGGAGAGGCGATGGCTGCATCCGGCGCGCCAAGCTCTGAGTGAGTAGGGAGCCAGCTCTTATCCGAGGAACGAGCGAGAACGCACGGTCGAGCGCGGCGATTTTCCGACGGACTCGTTCAAGAGCGACTCGCTACAGGTTGATGGTCCGTTTCAGGACCCGTGGGTTCCGGGACATCGCATGTACCATCAGATGCTAGCGAGATGACCCGGGGGCGGGGGTGGAGCGAGCGAGATGACCCGGGGGCGGGGGTGGAGCGGACCCGGGGGCGGGGGTGGAGCGTGCGGTTACTCGGATAGCCAGGTTTCGTGGACGTGTCGCCATTCGACGCCGCCGGGGGAGTGGCGGGCGTGCAGTTGAAAGACTGCGGTGCTCAGGCGCGCGGTCTTTTCGCTGTCGCGTTGTTGCCACTCTTCGTAGGTGGCGATGACGAGGTCTTCGTTGGCGGATCGGACGTTCATGTTCTCGATCCAAATCTTGAACTCGCGACCGGCCAGGCTGCCGTAGGCGCTGCGCAGCGTGTTGGTGAGGCCGGGGCGATCGTGGTGTGTGCCGCGCGGATCGATGAGTTCGAAGTCTGCGGCTACGGCTCGAGTGAATCTCGCGAACGCGGAGTCGGTGTCGGGCACGTCTCCTTTGAACCAAGCGACGAAGAATCGATGCAACTCTTCGATCTCCGCCTTCACGACACGGGCGTCGTCGCTCAACAAGTCGGCGTGGTCGCCGACCGCCGAGAACGACGCTCGGCTCATGACGATGACTCGATCGTGCTCTGGCGGCACTGCGATCCAGAGATCGTTGTCGCCGAGCTCTTCGGCTACGACTTCGAGGTCCTCTAGGCAATCGCGGTAGTCGTCGCGGAACTCAGGTTCGGCTGTGTCGATGGGAAAGTCGCGACGCAGCTTCTTGGCTAACGTGCTATCGCCGTCGAGGTGGTACCAGATCTCCATCGGGTGGGAGCGCGCGACGGAGCTGACCTGATCGATGAGTTCCGCGGGCAGTGTTTTGCAATCGACGCGGAAACTGCACGGACCGATGACTTCGGTCGCTCGCCGCAAGGCCGAGGGGAGATGGAGCTCGGTCGGTTGAACGAATACCACCGCGTGCACGGATCCGATGTGGCGATCGATGAGGTCGACCAGCTTCTGTTCGTCTTCGCTCTGCCATGTCGCCAAGGGCAGAGTTGACCGTGACGGACTACCGGAGGCTGGTGCTGGTTCTGATGTTGTCATGGCGCAAGCGTACGCGCGGTGGTGGCTGCGATCAATGGCGTAGGCAGTACCCGATCACGAATGCCACGCTCGCGAGTCCCGACGCACGAGCGAGCGTTGCCGGGAGCGACGCGCGGCCACGGCTGACGGCTCGGACGACGACGATGGCTGCTGCCACGGCGAGCAGCGGTAGGCACACCACGGCGATCGGAGTCAGTGCGTCGCGACCGAGGGCCGCGGCTGCCGGGGCGGCGACTCCGCAACCAACGACCGCCAGAGCGCACGTCGCGGAGTCTGGCCACCGGCCCGGCCGCGGATCAAGGTTGAGCGAGCGACAGAGAGCCGGTGAGACGAAGCGAGCTGCGGCGAACCCGGCGAGTGCACTGGTGGTCGCACGGAATTCCGGCGGCACCGTCACGCCGGCGAGATGCTCTAGACCAACGGCGGCGAGTCCGGCCACGATCAACAGTCCCCACGTCATCGATGCGCCGCCGCGGGGATCGGTCCAGCGGCGCCATACGCCGAGCGCCGCGCCGATGCCGGCGCCGAAGGACAGCCCGACACAACGCGCGCAGAGTAAGATGGGCTCGGCCGTCGGGTGAAGGGCGCGCTGCGAATCTTGCGAGCAGACGCAACTGCAAACCGCGTCGTAGACTTCGATCCACTCTCCGCTCACGGGTGCGGCCTCTGAACAATGTCTTCGAGAAGTGTCGTGAATCGGCGACGCTCCGTTTCCGGACTGGCCGAGATAAGGGTGCGAGTGCTACGCAGTGCCTGCGCGAACAGTGCTTGCTTCAGTGGGTCCGCTATGGTGTCGTCTTCGCCCATCGCGGGTCGCGTCCAGCGATCGAGCAATGCCACCCCGTCTGCCGCCGTCGGGACGGTGATGCGCATTTCCCCGGACGAGATTTCGATCTCGACTGAGGCGGCACCAAAGTTCGCGTCCTTGCTGTCGGACAAGATTAAAACGAAGGTCTCGCGATTCGGTGAGACGCCCCACGTTTTCCAATCGCCGGAGTCGAGGCCGTCGAGTACGACGTTGCGCTCACCCGTAGCCAGGTGCCAACGTTCTAGGCGGGCTTGGTGCGTGTCACCTTCGACCAGTGCGAGAATTGTCGCACCGTCGGTGGCACACAGCGCAGATTTACCTTCGGGCCCATCCATCAGCGTCGTGTTTCGGCCGCTGGTCAGATCTACGCCTCGCACCTTGCCGTCGTCCACGAAGAGTAGGCGATCATTCGTATCGTCGAGAATGGGCAGCACCAAGTTGTCGTCGAACTCGAAGTCGGTCAGCGGCGCGCGGACCCGCTTGCCCGTTTCCAGCGTGTAGATCTCGATCCACCACTCTTCGTCCTTCTTCTCTCCCTCGTCTGGTTCGGTTTCCTTGGGAGCAGGGAATAACTCGGCGATACTGATCGGCTTGCTCACATCGAGTGACCGCGGTTCGTCGAACGCTAGTGGTTCCCACTGGTCACTTGCGATCGACATGAGTTTGGATCCATCGCCCGACAGGATCGGTAGGAATCCAGGGATCGGAAGCAGTCGCGCTTCTTTCGTTGCCAGGTCGATCTCAACGCAGGCGATCTGGTCTTGGGTAGGGAAGTTCACGACGGCTCGCTTCGCGGTCGCAGTGATTCGAAGCATGGCTGCGACATGGTCGAGTCCATTTTGCTTCTTCAAGCCGCTGATGTCGCACGACAGGAGCCGGTCTTGTTTACCACTCGACCGGTCCACTGACGAGAACTCGAGGGTGGTGCTGTCGTCGCTCAATTGGCCGACGATTAGCGTGTCGCTGTCCACAAAGTCGACGGAGTGCAACAGCCGAGAGTTCGTTATCGGCGTGGTTGTGATCCTCAACTTGCGATCGACCACGATCAACCGCGCCGGCAGTGGATCGTCACCATCGATCTTCGCCCTCTTGCCCGGGTCGGTCGGAGTGGGAACGGCCACGTAGGCGTAGTACCGTCCGTTGGGCGAAAAACTGACCGGCGCGGGAATACACGCGAGCAGGTACGCGACGACGCCCAGCAATGTGACGACTCCGATCCAGCGGTCGCGTCGAGGAACGAGTGTCGGTCCCAGGTTGCTCGGTCGAGAGTCGTCCCGCTCACTGCGGTCGGATGAAGCGTTGTTCGGAGTAGGATCGGTCGACACGGAATCCCCTTCCTGGTCGAGATCAAAAGCCTTGGATTCGCCAGCACTGTACTCGCGGGGCCCGTCTCACGCACTCGTTGTCACGCTTGTACTTTGGCTCAGGGCGATGAAGATGCGAGTTGCTTCCCTCTCCGAACTTGAAAGAACCCGATGTTCCGCATCCTACTCACCGCTACTGTTCTCTCTCTCCTCTTTGGTGCTGGCTACGTTGCCACGGCTGATACCCCGAAGCCTGCACCGGCCACCCCCAAGTTGGAAACGTTCAAGAAGCTCGTCGGGCAGTGGGTGCAAGTGGGCGAAGATGGCAAGCCGACCGATAGGGTCATGACGGAGTTCCGTCTGACCGCCGGGGGGAGTGTCGTTCTCGAGACGATCATGCCAGGCACCGAAAATGAGATGATCACAATGTACTACCAAGACGGTGATCAGCTGATGCTGACTCACTACTGCGTGATGAGGAATCAGCCCACGATGCGGGCTAGCAAGGAGTCCCCCGCGGGCTCGGTGCACTTCGAGTTTATCAGCGGAACGAACATGAAGGTCACCGACCCTCACATGCACGACGCGTCCTACAAGTTTGTTGACGACGATCACTTCATCGCAACGTGGCGTTCGTTCACCAACGGGAAGGTTGACCACATCGGGAAGTTCGATGTCGTGCGAAAGAAGAAGGCGGCAGGAGTGCGCTGATACTGACTCTTGGCTTGCCGACCGTTCGGCAGCGCTTGGTTTCGGGAATGATGGTGGTTGCTCGTGGGAAAGAGGTGAGTCGTGTCTCCGATCTTCGCTCGAACTATTGGTGCCCTTGCGATCGTTTTCCTGTGTTGCGAGTCGGGGCGAGCGCAGGGAGAGATCCTCGGGTTGACGACGTGTTGTCCCACCGAGCTGCGCACTGTTTCGCTCGGCAGCGGTGTCACCGACTCGATCGGTGAACTCGGCGATGTCGGTACCGTCTTCCTTTCACCCGGGGTGACAGTCGACCCAGTCTTTCGCGTCCTCCACGCACTTCGTGCCGAAACCGGCGGGACGATTCGAGTCATCTCCGTCGATCTCGCCACCGGCGACCTTGTCGAAGGCAGCCCGCTGTCCGAGCCTCTTCTCCAATTGGCGTACGATTTCGAATCCGGACAACTGTTGGGGCTGACGAATTGTTGTCCGAGCGAAGTGGCGTTCGTCGATGCCGCGACCGGGGTCGTGACTCCGATCGCCACGGTTGCCGCGGCGGGGCAGTCGCTCGTCGCGACCCCGCCGGCGCTCATGCCCGCCGATCACACGATCTACTTCATTCGCAACGACGTGGTGCTCGGCGACCAGCGCCTAGTGGCCGTCGATCTGCTTACCGACGTCGTCACGGTGAGTCCTAGCCTGACGTTGTCGCTGCTGCGTATCGGCGTCAACGACGTCACCGGGGAGCTCTTCGGAATCACGGAGTGTTGCCCGCACCAGTTCGTGAGCGTCGACTTTGCCACTGCAACCGCGACCCCGTTGTCGGATCTCGGCGACGCGACGTTCACGTTCGGAGACGTCGCCGCCCCGGTCGATTCCGACACACAACGGTTCTACGCGATCCGCTCCGATGGCACCGATCAGAGCGTCTTGATCATCGATACCATCACGGGCGGCTTCGTGGCCGGCGGAGCAGTTGACAGCGAGCTGTTCAACGCGATCTCGGTTCGAGAGGGAGGGCTCACCTTCTCTCGCGGAGACGCCAACGGCGATGGCGGCACCGATTTGTCTGACGCCGTCTTCTCACTCGCCGCGCTCTTCGTCGCCATGTCCGCCGCTCCGGAATGCGAAGACTCCGCCGATGCGAACGACGACGGCGCCTTCGACGTGTCGGACCCGGTCTACATCTTGGCGGTGCTCTTCATCCCCATGACGGTGCCGTTCCCAGAGCCAACCGTCTGCGGCGTCGACGACACCGTTGACACGCTACTGTGCGACACCTTCGGCGGCTGTCCGTAGCGAGCGCAGCCCGATCTATCGTGGAGCGAGTCCGCTCGACTGTACTCTTGGGAAGCTGCGCGGCAGTTGGGTGCGCATATTGTTGTGCTTTCGTTGCTTGGCCTTTTCTCGCCAAGCCGCCAAGATCCGCGAAGGCCGCAAAGAAACTCAACCCTCGTTCCCGCCCCGTGGTTACGCTCGACTCGCGCGTCAAGGTGCGACGCCACGCCGTGTCGACGATCCCATCATCCGCTTGGTGGCCTCGCTCTAGAATTGACAAGTCTGCTGGTTGGCGCTGGTTCGTCGAAACGGCGCCGGGTACGATTCTTGGTTCAGGGGACGTGATCGGACGCACTGCGTCCACAAGTTAGAAGGACTCGTTTTGGCCCCACCGATACCACCTGAAGATCAGTCCATGGCCATGCTTGCGCACCTGTCAGGCCTCGGCGGTCGCCTCATGGACGGCGGCGGAATCGTCTTGCCGTTGGTTATCATGTTTGCGTCCAGTTCGCCCGTGGTCCGTTCGATCGCGAAGCAAGCTCTGATTCTCAACCTGTCTATCATTCTCTGTTTCGTCGGCGTCTTCGTCATGTGCTTTACGGTCGTGCTGATACCGGTAGCGTGGGTTGCCGGAGTCCTACTCACGCTCGCCGCGCTCATCTTGCCTATCATTGGCGCCGTCAAAGCGGCGGGCGGTCAGTACTACCGTTATCCAATCGTCGGCACCGATCCGGTGGTCACGGGCTACGCCAACTAGGGATGCGGCCGGAGATTCCGGCCGCGCCTTCAGCTTCGGAGTCAAATCCCATGGAATTTTCGCTGTTCGATCAGCGCCGTTACCCGACCGTCGATGTTCGGTCGGGTTACGGGGAGTGGGTCGGTGAGTATGAGTCGTCGGTCTGTGACACCATGGACCTACGCTTGCTCGATGGACTGTCGCTTTCGTGGGACGGAGACGTTCTCGACCTCGCGTGCGGAACGGGTCGAGTCGGAGCTTGGTTGACAGAGCGGTGGACAGAGCGCGGTGCGTCGTGCATCGACGGTGTCGACCTGACGCCGGAGATGCTCGAGCGCGCCAAAGACCGTTCGATCTATCGATCGCTCACCGTGGGCGATATACGGGATACCGGGTTGCCCTCGTCGACCTACGACACCGTCGTACAATCTCTCGCCGACGAACACCTTCCAAGTCTCCAGCCGCTGTACACCGAGGCGGCTCGCTTGACGCGGCCGGGTGGGCAATTCGTCATCGTCGGTTTTCACCCGCACTTCCTCATGCAAGGCGTTCCCACTCACTACCATCGCGGCGATGGTGAGGCCGTCGGCATCGAAAGCTACGTGCACTTGGCCAGTGATCACTTCGTGGCCGCCGTCGCGTCGGGTTGGACGCTCACGAACTTCACCGAGGGGCTGGTCGACGACGATTGGGTTGCGGTGAAGCCGAAGTGGGAGAAGTTCCGTCACCATCCTGTGAGCTACGCGATGGTCTGGAGCAAGCGGTCTTGAGGCTGCGCGTCAAAAGTTGAGCTGTACGCGCGCTTCAAAGATCTGTGGCGATTGACGACCGACGGTCGCACCGCTGGCGTCGGCGTGTTTGTCGTGGTCGACGAACGTATAGCTCGTCATGACTCGCACGTTCTTGTTCGCGTACCAATTGACGCCGACGGTGACGCTCTCAGCGCTGCCCCCGCGTATCCCGTCGTCGTTTAGATCGAGCCTACTGTGGCGAGCGACCAGTTCGAGCCCACCGCAGTCGGACTTTGGCGCCAACCCGACGAACACGCCTTTGTCGCGACGGTAGCGCCGAACTTCTCCGGTCACGATCCACGTCGCTTCCACCGAGTGCCCGTAAAAGAACGGATCCCGGTTGCCACGCCGCGGGCGAGTCGCGTGCAGGCCGACCCATTCCGCGACGATCAAGACGCTACCGAGGCGCAGTGCCGCTTCGGCGCCGACTCGGCCGACCGAATGGGTCTGCGCGAGCGTTCCTGTGTCGAGGAACTCGAGGTCAGCGACGCCGGTTTCCGCAGTCGAGCTGACTTGCAACGTCCGATCGCCGTTCAACCACCGTTGGGCTCCCGAGAGCCCGAAGTGAACCACGTTGCGATCGTCGTGTACCGGGACGACGGTTACCCGGCTTGCCACGGAGTACCCTTCGTCACCCTCCGCCGCCGCGTCGCTCGTGGCGCTTTCGCCAAACACTCCCAAGGTCGCGGTCCACCGATCGCGTCGCGTCGTAACCGCGACGCCGATCGCGCGACTCGGGGTCAGAGCCGCGACGTAGGAGCGCTCGATGGTCGGTAAGTAGTTGGTGCTCGATTGACGGCTTATCGAGAACGGTTCTTTGAACTGACCGACGATGATGTCGAGGGGGCGACTCGTTGACCCGAGCCCGTCGTAGCGCAGCGCGGCAGTCTTGAGCGACGAGCGCCCGCCGTCGAGCGCGAACTGGACGACGGCGTGCCAATGCTTCTGGATGGTGGAATGCAACTCCAGTCGAGCTCGGCGGAGTTCCGTGCCGTCGCCGAGTTGCGACGTCGCTTCTTCGTAGTGCGCGTACTGCCAGTGCACACGACCGCGGATCCGAAAGGCGAAGCGTCCGTCCGTCGTCTTGGCACTCAGGCCACCATCGGTCAACGAGAACGTAACCGGTACCTCGGTGACAACTCTGTTGTGGTTGCCCTCGTCGACTCTGTTTTCGATGCCGTCGTCAGTGCGCTGCGCGGCGAGACGTTGGTACTGTTCTTCGGTGATGGTTCCGTTGTCACGCAGCACTCGGAGTAGGTCGCGATCGGGTTCATCGCCAAACGTGGTGCTGCTGAGAATGACCACGGCGACGAACACGAGCCAAAAACGGTGCACACGATCCTCGTTCTCCGGTGGGGTGACGGAAGGCGATTTACGACATGCCTGTCGCACTTGCAAGGCAATAGGGTTGCCAGCTTGTTCCAAAAGAAGAAGCCACGAGGACCGTTGATCCTAGAGCCCGGACTACTCGTCAGGCGGAGTCGTTACGCGCCCGAAAGGGCGCCCATCGCGCCGAGCGCAGACAGCGGAGGACAATCGAGGGATGATCAACGGAACACAGGCTGCGATTTCCGTGCGGTGCTTCCTCTTGGCCCAAGGCACGACGCCGCAGTCGACCTAGTGGTATTCAAGAAGGAGTAACGCAGAGATTCGCGGGAAGCGCAGCCTGCGCGGCTTCGCCTGATGAATAGTCCGGGCTCTAGTGACTTCTGTTCAGCGAGCTGGGTCTTGCGAACGCTACGGACAGATCGGGTAGCTGTCGCAGCCCAATGGGTCTGTGTCGGTCGGGTCGGTCCCGCAGAGCGGGTAGGGTGCCGGCGGCTGCGAGCCGCCACCGAATTGCCATTCCAGAATGTAGACCGCGTCGGCGAGATTGGTCAGCGTGTCGTCGTTGGCGTCGAGCGCGTCCATGCAGGACGGCGCGGCGCCTCCTCCGAAGAAGAAGCTGAGATCGAACACTGCGTCCGCGAGGTTGACGATGCTGTCAGCGTTGGAATCGCCCCGCACGAAAACGACCGGGTCGCACTCGTCCGGAATTCCGTTACCGTCGAGGTCCGGACTTGACCCGGATGCGATATCGCACTCATCCGGAATTCCGTTGCTGTTGCAGTCGAGCGCGGTTCCGGCGGTGATCTCGTCACCGTCCAAAATGCCGTTGTCGTTGCAATCGCACTCGGACCCCGCAGTGATGGTCAGAGTTGCGCCGGCACTCAAGACGAATCCGCACTCGTTGAAGAACTGAACCTCGTAGAGGCCGGCGTCGGCGATCGTCACGTCGATAAGAGTCAACGCGGAGGTCGTCGCACCCGGAATGTTGGACCCGTCCTGCAGCCACTGGTAGCTCAGCGCGGTATCGCTCGACGCTGCCGCGAAGAGCGTGATGTCGAACCCTTCACACGACGTCTGGCTGATCGGGGAGACCGTCACAGTCGGAACGTCCGTCGGAGTAACAAGCGCCGAAGAGCTTGTCACACTGCCGCAACCGTTCGTGACCACCACGTCGTAGCTTCCGGCGTCGCCGGCGGTCGCACTGACGACGGTCAAGCTCGTCGCGGTGGCACCCACAATCGGCGCGCCGTCTTTGCGCCACTGATACCCGTCGGCGCCCGACGCCGCGACCGTCAGGGTTGCGTCTTGTCCGAGGCAGACCACCGCGTCACTCGGTTGCCCCGTGATCGTCGCAGCGGTGAGCACGGTCACCGCTGCCGTCGGGCTGGTTATCGATCCACACGAGTTCGAGACCGTGACGTCGTAGTTGCCGGCGTCCGCGCCGGTGACCGACCCGAGCGTCAAAGTGTCGGACGCCGCGCCCGCGATCGGCAAGCCGTCTTTGCGCCACTGATACGCGAGGGCGATCGAGCTACTCGCGTCGACCGACAACGTGACCGACGTTCCTTCGCACTGCGCGACCGAACTCGGCCCGGTAGTGATGGTCGGAGCGTCGAGGACCGCGACCGCGGCCGCGCTACTTGTCGTGGCACCACACCCGTTCGAGACGACGCAGTCGTAGTTTCCGGCGTCGCCCAGGGTGAGCGTTCCGATCGTCAAAATGGACGACGTCGCCCCTGCCACCGACGTGCCGTTTCGGCGCCACTGGTATCCGAGCGGCCCGCTTCCCGTCGCGATCACGTTGAGCGTCACTCCCGATCCCAGGCAGCCCGTTTGAGCCGTGGGGTGCACTGCGATCGCCGGGCCGATCTCGATGGTCAGAGTTGCGGCCGAGCTCGTCGAAGTGCCGCATCCGTTGCTCACCACCACCTCGTAGTCACCGGCGTCGCTCGATTCGACCGAGAAGACCGTCAAGGACGACCCCGTCGCGCCGCCGATCGCGCTTCCGTTCATGCGCCACTGGTACGACAGAGGCGCAGCGCCCGTCGCAGTGGCGGAGAACGTGACGTCGTCCCCCGCGCACGCGATTTGTCCGGACGGTTGCTCGCCCATCGAAGGCGCCGAGTCGACGGTGACGAGCGCCGGGTTGGAGGCGGTCGCGCCGCAGCTGTTACTCACCAAACAGTCGTAGCTGCCGGTGTCGCTCGCCGTCAGCGGGTTGATCGAGTAGCTGTTCGAGGTTGCGCCGCCGATGGCCACGCCGCCCTTGCGCCACTGATAGTCGAGGGTGAGATCGCCGGTCGCCGTGACGACGAGGGTCAGAGATTCCCCTTCGCAATCGGTGACGCTCGACGGGTGGCCGAGGATCGTCGGTGCCACCCACACGGTCAGTGAAGCCGAGTCGCTGATCACGTTGCCACACGGGCCACTGATCGAGCAGTCATAGGATCCGGTGTCACTGGCCGAAACGGTGGCAATCGTCAGCGACGCGTTGGTCGCGCCCGCGACATCGCTCCCGTTCTTGCGCCACTGGTACGTCAGCGGAGTCGCGCCCGACGCGGTGACGGCAAAGGTCACGCTCGAGCCGGCGCAGCCGCTCTGGTTCGTCGGTTGCGTGACGATTTGGGGCGCGAGGTCGACCATGACCGCGGCGTTGTTGGATGTCACCGTCCCGCAAGAGTTGGTGATGACGCAATCGTAGCTGCCCGCGTCGGAAGGGGTGATCGCAGCGAGCGTCAATGCGCTCGACGTCGCGCCGGTTACGGACGCGCCGTTCTTTCGCCACTGATAGCCCAGCGGAGCCGTGCCGCCAGAGACCACGTTCAAGGTGATCGACCCGCCTTCGCAAGCGCTCTGGCTCATCGGCTGTTGAGTGATCGACGGTGGTGCGTTGACGGTTACCGTGGCGGCGGTACTCGTCGCCGTGCCGCACTCGTTGGTGACGACGCAGTCGTAGCTGCCGCCGTCGGCGCCCGTCGCGGGGTCCAACGAGAGCGACGTGTTGTTGGCACCGCCGATGTTCGAGCCGTTCTTCCGCCACTGGTACGTCAGTCGAGCGTCACCGGCGGCGGCTACGCTCAACGTAATAGACGCGCCGTCGCACCACGTGCCCCCGGTGGGTTGCAGCGTGAAGGCCGGGGGAACACACGGAGCAATGGTCAGAGCGACGATCGCACCGTTGGAGACGCGCCCCTGATCGTCCATGACGGTGTAGACGAAAGTGTCGCTCGTGGTGGCCGAGTCGTCGTGCGTGTAGGTGACCGCCCCGGTCGTCCCATTGACGGAAACGGTTCCGCTCGCCGGACTGGTGACAATGGTCACGGTTGAAGCGTCGACAGCACTGTCGTCGCTGTCGTTGGCGACGACGTCCACGATCACGGAGTCGCCTTGGTCGACGGAGTTGGCGTCGTCGGCCGCGTACGGCGGCAGGTTGCCGTCGCATGTCACGCCGAGGTACTTGAGCTCCAAGTAGCCTTCGACCTGTGAGCGTTCGGCTTCCGTCAGCGCCCGGTCGTAGACGAGGATTGCCGCGACGTCCATATCGCAGTAGAGGACTCCGGAGAGATCGCTACCGAGTGCTATCCCCGTGGCGGTCGTCGTCAACGCCGCGGCCGGCGCCCCGATCTGCGCACCGTTTGAGAAGTGACGAACAGAGGCCGTCGACACGATGGCCGACTGAACGAGCCATCCGGCGCCGTCACCCGCGGCGATCGTGTCGAACGTGCTGCAGCCGTCGTCGATCGCGAGGTCGCCGTCCGACGCCACGCCTAGCGCGAAGACATCTCCACACGCGGCGCTGCCGTACGAGAACGCGTGCACATCGCCGGCGGTGTAGCTCGCGACGACGAAGACCGATCGGTCGTCGCTGCCCGTCGCCAACCCGGTGACCCCGCTCGTCCGTTGCAACCGGTCATCGACGCCGTCGAAGCGAATAGCGTCGAGGCCATTGGTCGCGCCGGTGATCACGGTCGGGGCGCCGATCGCCGTCAGGTCATTGCCTTGTCCCGATTGATCGCTCCAACCGGTGACGTTCGATCCACTGGTCGCGACACCGCTATCGCTCTCGAGTCGCAGCGCGAGCCCGGTCGTGACAAGCGCGCAATCGTCGTCCGGAGTGCCGGTGATCACCAGGTTGCCGCTGCCGGTGGCGCCGCCAAACCCGCCGACGCGAATCGTGTAATTGCGACCGATGACGACGGGGATGGTGAGTTCGGACTGCTGCGCGCAGGCGTCGTCGTCGCACGCCATGAAGCGCGTCAGCAAGTTGTCGCAGCCGGCGTCGTCGTAAATGGCTAGCTTCGTGTCGTAGCTCGAGCCGCAGGTCGAAACGGTGATCGTTCCGTTGAAGGTGCTCGGGTAGTTGTACCAAATGTCCGAACCGACTTGGTCGTCACCGGAGCCGAGGCACTCCGGGTGCGCGGGACCGTCGGTCGTTGCGCCCGTGGTGTCGAACGGAATCGGCGTCCCGAGTCCAACACCCTCGCGGTCCTGGCAGTTGTCGTTGGTCGGGCCCGCGGTCCCGCCGCCCCCCGTGACGGTCAGCGTGAAGTCGCCCGACGCGCCGTTGTATCCTGAAACTCGGACGTAGTACGTCACTCCGCCGGTCATGGCGTAACTGAGTGTTTGCGTGAACCCGCTGCAGCCCGACGTGTCGTCGAGGCACGCCAGTTGGTTGCCGCCGCACGCGTCGAAGATTGCCAGCGCCGTATCGTAGTTCGCGTCGTTGCACGTACTCAGCGTGACCGTAGCCGAGGTAGCTGGTGTGTACGTGTACCAAACGTCGGGCGAGGAGGCGGACGATGCGCACGTCGCAGTGCCGTCACTGTCGGCGCCGATCGTCGATCCGTCGGTGGGGACGCCTTCGGCGATGGCGATGGCGTCTTGGCAGAGGTCGTTGTCGCCGCCGCCCCCGCACACGGGGTCGGTGACGACCAGCGCGCCGGACCCGGTCGAGGTTCCTCCGACGCGGATCCAGTACTCGGTGCCGTCGGTGAGCGTGACTGTCAGCTCCGACTGCGCCGCGCAGGCGTCGTCGTTGCACGCGATCGCACTCGATCCACCCGGACAACCGGTGTAGAGCGCGAGCTGTGTATCGAACGACGAGCCGCACAGGCTGAACGTTGCGTCACCGTCGCACGGGGCGAGGTATCGGTACCAAACGTCATTGGAGACGCTGCCGCAGCTCTCACTCGGACCGTCGGTCGTTGCGTTGGCGGTGGAGAACGCGGTCGATCCGTCGGTCACGACGACCGCGTTGCCGCAGTCGTCGTTGAACGGCGGAGATCCCGTCGTCCCCGGAACGACCGTGACGAACGTCGTGGTGCCGGGCGAGCCCGGTTTGAACAGGTCGAGCGTCGCGGTGCCGCTAGTAGGCGCGAGATCGCAGGTGAACCAGAAGTTGTAGAGCGTGTCCCAGCGCAGCGCGTTGGTGTTGGGGTTCGCGCCGTAGGTCTCGGGGCTCGCCCAGTCGACGCTGGTGCCGTTGTCGGCAGCGCTCCAGTCGGTGTTCGAGTAGATCTCGCCCGAGTGGTAGTCGATGTCTTTGAAGCCGATGGCGGTCACCGTGGCGCCGGCAGGAATCGGGATCGACAAGCCGTCCGCACCGCGGTCGGAGTTGTAGTTCTCTATGGCGTACTCGTATCGCCAAAGCGATCCGTCCGGCACCGCTTTCGCTCCGACGACGAAGCGACCATCGCCGGCGACGTCGACGTTGCTCAACGTTACGCTGGCGTCGATGTCTCGCCACGCTTCGACCGCGTACTTTTCGCGCTCGGTCGGACCCGACACGTTCAGTGCGAAGCTTCCGGAGACGGTGACCTCTCGGTACGACTCGTTGTTGAGATCGGTTCCGTGCGGCGGCTCGTCCGGAGTGATGTAGTGACTGGTCACGAAGTATCGAGCGCTCGGCGTCGTCAGGTCCGATTCGGCCACCTGAATACGCTTGTAGATGTCGTTCCCGGTCGTGCCCTGGGCGGTAAACGGGTAAGGGAAGACGCCGGTCGATGCGTTGATCTCTGACTTGGGGCCGAGCCCGCTTTGGCTTCCGTTGAGACTTGCCGAATAGGGATCGGAGCAGCCGACGCCAAGGGTGTCACACGGAGTCGATGCGCATGGCCCGCAGACCGTACCGGACAACGCACAAAAGCCGTGCTTCAACCAACCCTGGCCGATCATCTCGAAGCGATCGTTCGCCAGCCGGAAGACATTCTGCGTGATGACCGGGTGCTGGTTGTTCGACGAGACCCACTGGAGGATCGAGCTACCGAGATTGCACGAGGTCGTGCCGACCGCGTACGAGTGCACCGAACCCACCGGACCGTAGTGAACCGTCGACGGAAGCTCGGCCACGATGACGTCCGGCTGGGCGGACACCCGAGTCGGGGACACGAAAGCGGTAGCTACAAGCGCGAAGGCTATGATGAGCCCTCGCGCGAACCGATGAGAGTTCGCACGCATCGTTGGTTTCTCCTCGAACGGAACGTTTTCTCGTTTTTTGGGAGCCCACTCCCGGCGACGAGCGGCGTGAGGCCACGAGGTCGTGGCGGAACGCATCGTCGAACCCCGCGATTCTAGCAGACACACCGCGGTCCGAAGGTGGGGGTTTGTTCCTGGGCGGACTCGCGCCGCGGCCTTTTGATCTGAGCAGCGAAAATTCAGATGCGGGGTCTTACGCGGGCTCCCTCCCGTTTTCACAAACTCTTTTCAGCACTGGGATTCGGAGCGGCGCGGCCCGTTGGCGCTGCGCGGCGCCAGGTTCGAATTTGCGACCCTCAACCGGAGGGGCTCCAACGGCCGATACAGAAACTTAGGTATGTCGCGATTTCCGTAGCTCCGTCCCGATCGAGGCCTTGGTTTTGAGCCACTCGTCCCCGCCCGAGTTTCGACCCAGCACGATTATCGTGTTGCGCGGCGACCATGGCGCGATGGGGGATTCCACCGGTGGCATGTACTGCCACGGGAGCCACGTTCTGTTCGCGATTCAGATCGACGGACCCGGGAGTTTCGATTGGTTCTATGACGCCGCCGCCGAGTCGGTGCGCGTCGAGTCGGTCTACGGTACGACCGAAGAGACGTCCATTCTCATCGAGTCCGTCCACGACTCTCCGCTTCGCCTCGAATCCATCACCCTCTCCGACCCCGTCGGTTCGCTGACCGTTCGCTGTCCCGTGGGCACCGTCAACCTGAAGACGCGTTGTGATGGCCGGATCGACATCGTGGGTAGCGTCGACTGCATCCGCGCGGCCGGAAGTTGGCACGGCAACGTCGTCGTCGACGGAGGCCTCGGCTGTTTCGAAGTGGACGGTGATGTCCAAGGCGCTGGCTCTATCTTGATCCGCGGCGATGCAGGAGCCCTCGACTTCGGGGGATTGTTGGCGAAATCCGTCGAAGTCGCTGGATCGTTGGAGTCGTTGAGCGCGCTTCGCATTGCAGGAGGTGTGCAAGTCGTCGTCGCCGGCGATGTCGGGGGCGTGGCCTCGCTGCGGAGTATCGGCGAGTCCGAGCATCCCGTTGGGCTGTCGATCGGCGGCAAGCTGATGGGCTTCACCGCTGGTGGTGCGGCGTTCGTCGACATCGACGTGCGCGGGCATATCGTCGCGTTGACGACCATGGGGAATGCGCCTGTCATCGGGTCGATCGCGGCAGGGTCGATGGGATTCTTGACGGTGGGTGGCTACTTCGATGCGGATCTGCGGGTACGCGGGTCGATCGATCTGATCGCCATCGCCGGACGTTTGATTCGAGATCGGGTCTTTGAAGTGGTCGGCGACGTCGGCCACCTGACAGCCGGAACGACAGAAAGCGATCTGCCGGTTTCTGGAGTCGTAGGCTCTGGCACGGTCTCAGACGCGTCGGTGGAGCGGTCGCTGCTCGACAGGGCGCAAACCCAGTGCGAGAACGAAGAGCACACTCCCAGTGACATCGTCGTTGCGGTAGAGACCGAGCAGCATACCAACGGCGTGACGACGGTCGAACACGAGGAACACGAGGAACACGAGGAACATGGGGAAGCGCCCGGCGTTGACGAGTTGCTCGCGCCCACGACCGTCGCCTTCGACGACGTGATGTCCGAGGTCGAACTCGACGTATCGTTCGGGGAGTTTACTGACGTGTCCCTGGCGGCACTCGACTCGGACGAGATCTCCGCGCAACTCGAAACTGACCTCGGTCTGGACTCGAGCGAGTCACCGTCGGTCGAACCTTGTGATCCATTCGAGTCCTACGACGAGCAGGAGGCGTCGACCGATCGACCGAGCGCGGTCGACGTCGGGGCTCATGTCGACGGGGACGCATCTTCCGCGAGTGAGGCGAACACGGTCGACGACCGTGACACGGCGGGCGAGTCAACGTCGTCGGAGGACTACGAAGAGCTGACGCCGGAACTCGCGGCGGAGATGCTTCAAGTCTTGGAGGCCGACGAGACCTTCTCGATCGACGAAGACGTCCTGGTCGCCGCCCTCGAGGAGTCGGTTGCGTTCGAGGAAAGCCGGAAGCTGCCCGTCGTCGACGCGACGGTAGTAGGAGTTCCGAGCCAAGTTCCACCGACGAGTTGGCGAGACGCAATCCAACGGGCGCGCGAGGAAGGCAAGAGCTTCGCCGAGGTGTTTGTCGAAACGGCGCGCTACGCGTATTCGGCCGAGGACGGCGAGCTCACCCCGGTCGCAGGGTCCAAGGCCATGCCGACGATCAAACTCGACGAGACTGACGCGAAGTCCGCGTGGCTCTGGGGTCTGCTCCGTTCCGTTGCCAAGAAGCGAGCCGAGTAGCAGCCCGCCTGCCCGCGTAGCGACTCCGTGATCTTACGAGTGTATTTGAATCGTACCCCAGGATCAGTTTGCACCGTCGGAATAGGTCTGGGCTCGGTTTTCGGCCCACGCGTGACCCTCACGGACCCCTCAACGCACACTTCGCCGTAACTGAGACTTACGACCCGGGGCTTCTTCCCCAATTTCCATTCCCCCGTTTGACTGTCCGTGGTTTTACCTATAGATTTGTCGATGGCTTTAATTGGACCGAAGTCATGGATGGAGAGCGGATGTCTAGTTCAGATCGTCACTTAGCTTCAGGTTCGACGGTGCTGTTTGCCTGGGTCGCTCTGTTCTTGAGTTGTGTCGCAGTTGTGTACGCCTATCGCGCGGTGGCCAAACAGAGCGCGGCTATCGACAGCGTACTTCGCAAGATCGACCGGTTAGAGCGCTCGATTCAGCCACCAGCGGACGGAGGGCGAGAGGTGCCGCCTCGACGAGTGCTCGCGACTCGTCAACCGGCCGGCGCGGTGGAAGAAACGGCGCAGACCGAGCCCGAATGGGACCACCTGCCCGAGTGGGTGGAGACCGAATATGAGAACGACCTCAAGGACGTGGCCATCGCGGTGCCGCGGCCCGATGGTCGCGTCGACGCGCTGCGGATGAGGGGGTCGCAAGGAAAGATCCGCGGCCTAGACGCGGTACAGCTTCCCAAGGCGGAGGAGCTCCTCGAACTGCTCGTCGAGTACCGGCAGCTGCGCGCGGAGTACATCGCCGACGTTCTATTTACGCAACGGTTTGCCCGCGTCTTCGATACCGCTGACGAAGCTCGTCGCTTCGCCAAGGCGAAGATGCACTACGCCGTCGAGGCCACGGACGACGGACGAATTGGTCTGATCGACCTCCGCCCGCTCAACGAATCCGAAGTGGTCATTATCAACGGCGAGCGCCGCGAAGAACTCGCGGCCGATCTCGACGCGATGATCGCGTCACTCGTTTCCTTCGAAAGGAAAATTCAATGACAACTCGACGTTCGATGCTGCTCACGATGCTTATCACCGCGTGCTTCGCATGGGCTGTGGCGGAAGCCGCCGTGGCGGCGGATTGTCGCTGGACCGATATGGACTCTTCGGAGACAGGTACCCAAGAGCTCGTCGACTACGGCAGTCCCGGGTGTGGTGAAAACTCGTGGGCCGACTACAACAATATCTACGGTTGCCCCTGCGGTATGACCGTGGCGATTACTGTGGACGTCGGTAATGGCGAATCGTGGTCGATTCAAACGGTGGACCCGGTCACCGGCGATCACAATATCGACGCTCGCTCGACCGGAGTTCCGTCGCAGAATCCGGTTGTGATTCAAGTCGCCGGATACACCTGTGGTACCAAACTCAGTATTCGTATGGTCGTCGATTGCGCCGACGGTACGACCAACATGCCGATCGATCTACACGGGTATTGCAACGACCAGTGCGACTGATACTCCGTTGCTTGGACACCCACCGAATCACGTGGCGCAATCCAATGCGTCAGCGGTGGGGTCCTGCTCGCCGGCGGCGATAGCCCAAAGCGGGGACGGGGGACGAGGGGCGGGTACGGGGAGCGGAGCGGGCTCACGAGTGTCTTGCGCCGGGACCGAGCTTGTGTCGCGACCGGGGCTCGCGTATACGAAGAGGTCGCCACTACCGCTCCCGATTTGTTAGGACTGACGATGAACTTGCCGGCGCAGTGCGTAGCGATGTTGTGGGTCTCGCTGACCCTGGTTGCTCCTTCGATCCACGCTGGGACGATCACGGTCACCGCGGACGGGGTCGCGAAGGCTCCGCTCGTCACCGTCGAGCTGAGTTTCAGCGTCGCCGGAGAAGATACGATGGCGCTCGATGCGTTCAAGAGCTTCAAGGCTGCGAAGACGCGGGGCCTGAAGGCGATTCAGTCGCTCGAAATTGAAGGTCTTGCGGTACATCCTGCGGGGTTGGAGTTTGGTCCGGTGGCTCAGAACGCCAATGTCATGATGATGGCCGGCGGAGGGATGCCGGACTCAGCGACCAAGCTATCGATCCGAGAGACCTTGCGGGTCACCGTGCCGATGTTCGGATTGTCAGGGGAGGAGGCCATGACCCTTCTCGGTGAAGTGACCGACACCGCGATCGAGTCCGGGATGAAGCCGGCGGGCGGCGAGCCACGGAACCCCGAGATGTTGTTCATCACTCTGATGGCGGGGGGCCAACCCGACGACATGGCTACTCCGTTCGCAACCACGAAGAGCGGCGACCAGCAGGCGCTTCGCCGCGCCGCGCACGCGGCTGCTTTGAAGGCGGCCCGTCAAATGGCTACCGGCTTGGCCGAGTTGAGCGGTACCAGTATCGGTAGCGTCGACTCGATCGAAGTAGAGGTCTCTGGCAAGTTCGAACTGGTCGGCGAGAGCCAAGTTTCTTGTCGGGCCAAGCTCAAGGTCGTTTTCACGACAGAGTGATTCGCAGTGACAATGACAACGGCCGATCTCGAAACGCGAGGCGTTTCGGAATCGACCGTTGTTGTTTGCGGGCGCTATCGCGCTCGTTCACGATGTGACCCGCTGTCACGCTGAACGTGTCACGCACCAGTGATGGCTTAGTGTTGGCTAGTACACGTGTCGTTGCGACGGAGCTGGCTCGGGTGCGACGTACGTGTCACCGCTCGGATAGAAGCCGTGCCATTCGTCGAGTAACCACATAGTCGCGGGCAGAGGGCGCATCTTGCGGCTGCTGTCCAAGCTCACGCTCGTCGGTTGCCCGAGGATCGGATCCCACGCCTGTCCGTGATCGTCGACAAACTGTTGCCCGTCCCAGCGGAAATTGGCGCCGTCGCGGATCCACGCGGTTCCGTTCATAGCGTTGCGATCGAAGAAGACGACGACGTCTTCTTCTCCAACGCGGTCGTGGACCACTCGCAGTCGCGCGAGGTCCTCGATGCGATACAGCTTGGTCGCAGCGTTCTGTCCGACGGAGAGACCAAAGTCGACCATACGATGATCGTTAAACGCGTACGTTCCCATGAAGCCCGAAGCGCGCTCGCCCTCGAGAACGAGTGATTTGGGGTGCGCTTGCTTCCACCGAGACCACGAGGTCACCACGCTCGACAAGAACTCGAGCTGGCCGCCTTTCAACTCTCCTTTGACGCACTCGCCGGTGGTATGAACCCATAGCGAGTTCGTACCGCGGTCGTACATGACGAACGAGTTTCGGTAGAGCACGCCCTCGTGCCCGAACTCCAGAACGCGATCACCTTGTTGGCGGCCATACACGATGGCCGTTTGGCACAGCGGTCACCAGGAGACGGCGATCGGCGTCGTTGCGCAAACGTCGTTGACGAGTTCGTGGCGACCCATGACGGCGATCGGGTACGCGCGAGCCTCTCCGTTCAAGACCACTCCGATCACCGGCTCATCTCCCTCGAGCTTGGCATCTCTAGCGTGGCTCATGTTCGGCGAGTCGAGAACCTCGAATCGGTCGCGCGGAACTGCTCGGCGCGCGGCCGCGTCGTAGTCGCCTTCTTTGTCATTGATGTCGCGGACCGCCGGAGGCGCCGGTCGGTCGCGCGATTCCCGATTGCCTCCGTCGTCCCCCTCGTCCCCGTCGCCGCGCAGACGGTTGAGTGCTTCCATTCGTTGGTCGAATTCTTCCGTCGAAACCCAACCGTCTCGATCACGATCCACCGCGCGGAAGAGTCGTTCGAAGAAGTCCTCGTCCGCGTCGCCGAGTCGGCTCGATGCGTATTCGATGAACTCTCTCTTGGATCGCGCCCCTTCCGGCTTGGGTTGTGCCGCGGTGGTTGGGGCGACCTCGGTGGCTGGTGCGCTCGATCGCTGCATCGCCTGAAACAGCTTGTCGAACTCTTCTCGAGAGACGGAGCCGCTCTGGTCCGAGTCGAGTGCCGCGAAGACCCGTCCGAGGAAGCTGGTATGACCAAGCGCCTCTTTCGAAGCGGGAGAGTCCGGTTCGTCGGGGGTGGCTCGCACGAGTTGTAACGCTTCGCGTCGGCGTTCGAACTCCGTTGCCGATACCGTGCCGTCGTGGTCTCGATCGACCGCGTCAAACAGACGCTCCAGGAGTTTGGGGTCGTCGGTGCCGAGTCGACCTGCCGCGTACTCGAGGAACTCCTTCTTGGTGCGCGATCCATCGTCGCTCTGCGCTCCGGCGGGGGCTGTGAGCAGGATGATTGAAGCGAGTATGGCGTACTTGGGCATGGTGAAGGTCCGTCTCGCGAGGACTATTGGCCCCGGTTGGAGTGAAGACGAAAGCGTCGGCATTATGCACACTTCACCTCGCTCGGCCGTCGTTGGAACTCTTCCGTATCGACCGGGCCGCGGCGACGCGCGTGCAAAACAATGTCGCTCCAACGCCCGAGCGCGGCGAACGTATCCCTGTTTCCGGCCGGCGTGTTTGTGGCGTCAACGTCTGGGCCTCCCAACCGATAACCAGTGAGGGCGACCGTGTTTCCGATCTCTTTACTTGCGAACTCCGCGTTGGCGAAGACCGTATTTTTCAAAGAAGTGTCCACGACCAACGGCGAATGCTTGCCGCACGGTCGGTCCTGGCGATGGCTCCGGGCGATGGTCGTTCTCGGGCTGTCGTGCGTGGGGATCAGTTCGCTGTCGGCGCAAGCGGATAGGGCTGGGCTCAACTTCGCGGTAGACGCGGATCTCCCGCCGATGGTCCGATCGGAACGAATCACCCCGGGCATGCAGTCACTGCTCAACGAGAGGGACGCGGATCTCGATCGTTTGAAGTCCAGTACCGGAGTCGACTGGTGGGTGCGTTTCAATGAGGACACTCGGACGGCCCGGATCGCGTTGGCGGCGGCGGCCCCCGTGGCTCCCGGTGTCGTCGAAAGCGACGCGGACCTGTTTGCCCTGGCCGACGAGTTCTTGTCTCGACACGGATCCCTGTTCGGAACCGACGACACGACGATACGACCGTACCGGGTGCGCCGTTCTCAACAGCGTAGGATCGTTCAATACCAGCAAGTCGTCAGTGGCTTCCTCGCTCCGCAATCGGTCGTCAGCGTTGTCTTCTTTCAGCGTCCCGAAGCGCTCGTCCTGAGCCGCGTCGACGCGCGCGTCTTCCCTGGATTGTCCGAGGAACAGCTCGCTCTCGAACTCGACGAGTCGAGTGCCCGAGGCGTCGTTGTGCAGAAGTACGGCGCGGGCCGCATCGTCGAATTTGCCCCGACGCGCTTGGAGATTGTCCCTGGGACTGGCGAGAAGGGCGCGCCGGTGGGGCGTCTTGCGTACCGTTTTCAGGTGCAGCTCGTTTCGGAGAGTACGCCGATTCATCGGGCCGTCTGGATCGATTCGGAAGACGGCGCCATTCTCGGCGTCAAGGAGCTCGTGCACCACGGCGGATTGAGTGGCAACGTCTCCGGATGGGCCACGCCCGGGCTGCAGTCCGATATATCCACGAACCCAGAGACGCTCCAGTCGATACCCGGCCTCACGGTTAGTGTGCCCGGTGTGGGCAGCGACGTGACCGATAGCAACGGAGCGTTCTCCATTCCCTACAGCGGCACCGGTTCCGTCACGGCCAATCTGTCGCTTCTCGGGCCGTGGGTCAACGTGAACAACGACTCCGGCTCGGACGCCGTCGTCTCCGGGACGATCACCCCCGGGGCGGGTGCGTCCTTCGTGTTCAACCCCACGTCGTCGGCGCTCGACACCGCTCAAGTGAACGCGATGATCCACACAAACTTGGTGCACGAGTTCATCAAGGACATCGACCCTACCTTTACTTCGCTCGACTACTCCATGCCCTGCAACGTCAACATCGACGATGAGTGTAATGCGTTCTACTTCAACGGCACGATCAACTTCTTCCTGGCCGGGGGCGGATGTGCGAACAGTTCATACTCGACTGTGATCTACCACGAATACGGCCACGCTGTCATCGACGCCGCCTATCCGTTTGGACCCACCGGTTCGTACCATGAGGGGATTGCCGACGTTTGCACGTTCACACTGACCGGCGATCCTCGCATTGGACTCGGGTTCGAAGGCGGCTTCTCGGTGATCCGCAACGTCGACACTCAAGACGTGTCCTATCCCGCGGGGCTAACCTCCCCAATCCATATTGGCGGTCTCATGATTGGCGGGGCATTCTGGGACACGCTGGAAGCGCTCGAGTCGACCGTCGGTACGGCGCAAGCTCTCGACCTCTGTCGGGACTACTTCTTGTTCCACATGGACTTCTTGACCGGGCAGATCTCTCCTGAGTTGACGATTGACGTACTGACGGTCGATGACGACGACGGCAACTTGCTCAACGGAACGCCGCACTGGACCGAGATCAACCAAGGGTTCTCCGCGCACGGCTTGCCGGGTCCGGATCTCGACTTCATCGTCATGGATCACACTCCGGTTTCGGACACGCTTCCCGACGCGATCGATCCGGTCGTGCTGGTGACGGCGGTGCCGACCTTGACGCCAGGGCTCGACGAGATGCAGTTGCGGTATCGCGTCGGCTTGTCGGGAGCGTTCACCACCGTCGATATGCTGCCGACGGCGGTGCCCAATCAGTACACCGCGAACCTTCCCGCCGTGTCCGCCCCGAACGTCGTTCAGTACTACCTCTACGCCGAAGATGGTGGGGGTAACGTTGAGCTTCTTCCGGAAACGGGATCGCAAGCGCCGTTCTCGTTCCTCGTCGGTGAAGTCGTGTCCCTGTATTCGGAGCCGGTCGGCACTACGGACGCCGGTTGGGTTCACGTCGAGCTGGCCACTCAGGATGACTGGCAGCGAGGCTTTCCGAACGAAGAGCAGGACAACGCGTGGGATGCGCTCACCGCTCCCTCGTCTCCGTTCGTCTGGGGTAACGATCTGAACCCATCGGGTTGGAACGGTGACTACCAGAACGACGTCTCGAACTGGCTCGAGTCGCCGAGCGTCGATTGTTCGGGTCAGGACGCGGTCTACTTGCGCTTGAAGCGTTGGCTGACCGTGGAGGAGGGAATCTACGACCAAGCCCGAATCCAAGTCGACGGTACGCAGATCTGGACGAACCCGGTAAGCGGTCATCTCATCGACGATCAGTGGGTCTCCCTGATCTACGACATCACTTCATTGGCGGCCGGCGACTCGGACGTTCGAGTTCGATTCACGCTCGAGTCCGACGGGGGGCTCGTCTTCGGCGGCTGGAACATCGACGATATCGAAATCGTCTCCGTCATCGATCCGGCGCTCTTCACTATGGAAGTACTCGACGCGGCGGGCGGAGTTGGAACCGTCAGCGACATGGTCGTCACGGCGACCAACGAAGACGAGTTGATCGGCTACAGCATCGCCGCGAGCTACGACACGACTCAGTTGACCTGCGTCGAGATCACCATCGACGGTACGGACATCGGCGGGTTGAATCCGGATTTCGTCTTTGCGACCGTCTTCGACGATGACGGCATCTGCGCCCTCGACGTTACGAAGGACTTCCTGGAGCTCGATCTCATCCCCGTCGGCGTCGACATGACGTTCGGCCGCATGCGATTCGAGGTCGAACCCGGAACTCCCGTGGGTGTAACTAGCGAGGTTTCTCTGGGTCAGCAGCTCGGAACTCTTGCGTTGTCTACTGACATGACGAGGGCTGGCAGCATTGCCGTCGTTCCGTTGACGACGCCCGGGACCTTCACGGTCGAAGAGTCCGCAGCTCTCTTTCGCCGGGGGGATATCAACGGCGACGGCGGCGTTGACGTCACCGACGCGGTGGAAATCCTCGCCTACCTGTTCGTGATCGGGACCGAAACGCCAACGTGTTTCGACGCGGCCGATGTCGATGATAGTGGCTCGTTAGAGGTGACCGACGCGGTCTACTTGCTCGAGTTCCTCTTCATCCTCGGCCCTGTGCCACCGGTCCCGTTCGACGTTCCCGGAGTCGATCCCACTGCGGACGGGTTGGAGTGCGATCTGCCGTAGCGCTTCGTGCGCGAGTTCGGGTTTGTTTCAAACCCGTTTTTGCCACCAACGGCTCGCCGTCGTGAATTCTGCACGTTTCTGATTCCCTGATCCTTGGCAGTCGCCACAATGGGGCCGGATCTCTTTCGGATATTCGGCCTCGCTTGGAGGCTGCCAGGGATTGGGAGTCACGTGCCGATTCGAGCCTTGTACTTCTTCGTCACCATATTTCTCGCGCTCAGCTCGTTGTCCACTCGCGCGATCGCCGAGATACCGCAGATCTTGGTCAAGGGCGTCGGCGAAGCGTCGGCCCCCACCACTGGCTTTACCATGACGATCGCGGTCACGGGGTTGGCCAAGACGCTGGGCGACGCTCGGGAAGAGTACGAAACCGAGCTTCGACAGGTGACCGATGCGGCGAAGGCACTGTCCGAAGAGAGTCTTGACATCGAGCGAGGAAGTCCGGTGTTCGCGGTCGTCCCACCCGGCCGGCGGACCAGCTCCCGGCAACCGGCTCAGACGACCCAGTTCTCGGTCTCCGAAGAAGTGCTGTTCCGCAGCGCCGCCGACGCCGATCCAGCGAGTCTTCTCACATCCGCCACTGCTCTGCTCGACGGCCTTGCCGATCGAGACGTCGTGGGTTGCAAGTGGCAAGACGCGCAGGGGTACTTTTCGTCATCGAACATCAACGACGCTCGGTCCACCGCAAAGCGGTACGTCCCCGACTTGTTTCACACGCTCGATTTCGAAGCGGACGATGAGGAGGAACTCGAGCGCCGTGCTACTCGGGCGGCAATTGCCAAGGGGCGGGCCGAGGCCACGCGCCTGGCCGAGCTGGTCGGGGTCAAGCTGGATACCGGACTCCACTTCTCGACCAAGAAGTTGCGGGTGCATTGGGATCGGTCGTCGAAGACGATCAAGTGCACGGTCGACGTTGATGTACGCTTTTCGATCGAGGGAGACGGGTGGGAGACGGACCGTACGGTCTCGGCCAGCGGCGACGGCAGTGTCGCCGGTACTCCGGACTTCGTGGCTATCTCGGTCGTCAATCGCAGTGGTGGCGAGTCGTCGCAGCGTTTGGTCGAGACCCTGGGCAAGCGACTGCGTCTATTGGAAAAAGTGTTGGCTGGCCTCGACCTGACGCACGCTCCGATTGAATCGACCGGTGTCGTCCTCTACGCACGCCGGCGAGGCAACGAAACCCATCCGCAGACGCGGCGATTCGAAAGCATGGCCGAGCACCTGGGGATCTACGGCCCGGCAAAGGGCGATCTCTCCGCCGGCGAAGTCCTCGAGGCCCGCATCGACGGCGTGGCGGGGCGCGATCTGTCCGAGGTCTTGGATATTCACACCGCAGTGATCGATGAGCTGCTCGAAACTGAGCTTCTGGTCATGACCTCGAACGCTCCACAAGGAGCCGTTCCGATGGCGGACGTCGGGTACGGTATGCGGGCGACTGCGGACAAAGAAGACGAGGCTCTGGTACTCGCCATCAATTCGGCACGTAAACGGGCCGAAACCGCAGCCGAGCTACTCGGGCGAAAGCTCGGCCCCGTGGTTCAGGTGACGAGCAAGCGGCCGACCTGGTCAAACGGACCGGGTGAGTGTCGTTGCGAGGTTCATGTCGACCTCGTCTTCTCCATGGTTCCCTGAGAAGAACCCTCGGCGAGCGGCTTGCCGATCAGAGCGCGATGAACCGCGAGCGTCTAGGCTTTCGGCCGCTTGAAGAACGCGACGAGCGCACATGTGGAAGGCGGTAGGATTCCCAAGAGTCCTGCCCGAAAGATCGACTCGACCTTGATGAGCTCCCAGCCCTCAAGACCCCACTCGTCGAACATCTCGCCCGTCTCCGTCGGCATTCCAGTCTTGGTCCAGCGATCCGTGTCGATGTTGACGATCTTGTATTCCCACGCCATGGGGGGCTCTCTTTTCGTAACTCTGAATAGTTGGAGATGGAGTCGGCTGCTGTGGGATGGGTTCGTGGTAATTCTATTCTGCGTCCGAGTGCCGCAACGCGCAAGGACAGGGGGCCGTCAATCGTCTCGTAACCGGAGCGTGACATCGTCAAGCCCCGATCTTCGCTGTCGTCCCGGGGCACCCGCCGCGCAGAATTTCCAGAACAGACCTGACGTTCACGGTCGGCCGCGCTTATTGTCGCGGAACACCAACAGGGTTCTTGGGCGTGCTCCCAGCAGCGGAAGTTCCGCAATGCGCCCCTTCGGTAGTTCTCGCGCAGAGTAGGGCGACGATGCAGAACGTGAAAATCGGATTCATTCCCGCGAACCGTGGCTTCTTCTCCAAAGAACTCGCCGCGAAGATGCGCGACGAAACGGTCAAGGCAATGGAAGCGCTCGGCATCACTGTGGTCGTTCCCGACGCCGCGGCGACCAAAGTGGGCTGCGTCGAGACGCGGCAGGAGGCCGAGTACGCGGCGGAGCTGTTCCGCCGCGAGAACGTGCAGGGGCTGGTCGTCGGGGCGGTGAACTTCGGCGAAGAGCAGGGCGTTGCTTGGTGTGTGAAGAAGACGGCGCTGAACGTGCCTATCCTGATCTACGGTTGTCAGGAAGAGGAACGTCTCACCATGACGACCAAGCGTCGCGATTCGTTCTGCGGGCTGCTCTCCATCGGCGAGGTCCTGCGTCAGATCGGCGCCCAGTACACCGTCGCGCAACGCCCGATCTGCTTTCCGGCGGACGAGTCGTTCACTCAGGATCTCGACCTGTTCGTTCGGGTGTGTCGCGTCGTCAACGGCGTCCGCAACGCGCGCTACGGCCAGATCGGCGCTCGGCCGGACGCGTTCTGGACGTGCCGGTTTAACGAGAAGCAGCTCCAGCTCATGGGCCCGACGGTCGTGACGCTCGATCTCTCCGAAGTCATCGGCGGGGCTAATCGCATCCCCGACGACGATGCCGACCTGCAACGAGTGATTGAGTCTATAGACGGTTATGCCGATACGTCGTCCGTGAAGCGACGATCGGTGTCACGGAGTGCGAAGCTCGAACTGTTTCTTCGACGTTGGGCCAGCGAGAACGCCATCGACGCCTTCGGGATCCAGTGCTGGACCAGCATTCAGGCGAACTACGGCGTCTGTTCCTGCGCGACCATGAGTCGCTTCGGTGACGAGGGAATGCCGAGCGCTTGCGAAGCGGACATCATGGGCACCATGTCCATGCACGCGTCGATGCTAGCCAGCGGATCACCGGCGGGGCTCGCCGACTGGAACAACCTGCACAACGACGACGACGAGTTGGCCAACGTCTGGCACTGCGGCGTGTTCCCGGCGGCGTTCGCTCAGTCGCCGGTGAAGCTCGGCGTGCAGGAGATCATCGTGTCGAGTGGAGCCGCGAAGCACGAAGACTCCGAAGGCACAGTCGAGTTCGTGTCGCGTCCCGGCCCGCTGACGTTGTGTCGCATGACGCAGGATTCTCACGGAGAACTCAAGGCGGTCATTGTCGAAGGGGCGTTCGAAGACAACCCGGCGGTGACGTTCGGCAGCTACGGCTGGTGCCGCATTCCCGATCTTCAACGTCTCTACCGTGACGTGCTGCTTCGGCACTTTCCGCACCACGTCGCCATCACGCAGGGTCACGTCGGCAACGTCTTGTGGGAGGCGCTCGGGAACTACTTCGGCACGTCGATGTATCACACCACGCAAGAGACGCCCGGCTTGTACACACCGCGGCATCCGTTTGGGGCGCTGAAGCAGTCCGACGCGCCGTTTCGAGAGAAGCTGCAACTGTGAACGAACCCGCGGTTCCCGACGTCGCGACCACAGCTGCCAAGCGCTCGCCTCGAGCGTTGATCAGCGTCTTGCTGCTGTTGGTTTCACTGACCGCGATCGTCTGGATCGGGTGGACCATGCGGCCCGCCTGGGCGTACCGAGTCGATGGCCAAATCGAAGTCCCGTACGACGGTCGCTTCCCGACCATCTATGTCGAAGGCACGATGGCCACGGAGTACGTGGCTCGGCTGCCGTGGATCCGACCAGCACGGTACTTCGCCCAGGTCGATGCGGACGGGGCCACGCTCCTGTGGGGGTCGATCGACGCCGAGGCAGAGCGGCACGTGCTTCGGTACTCGAACCGGGTGCCGGAACTCGAAGCCCAGCGACACTTCGAATCGTACGAGCGAAACGTCAGCGCCGACGTCACCCGCGGCGACAACCTGCCCTGACCGCAACTGCTTAGACGGTGCCGCCACCGTAGCGTCGACGACGTCTCATCGAATTGGCGTCGTCCGTCTTCCATGTATCCCGCCGCAGTGCCGTCCCACCCCAATCAACAACGAGTGCTCGCGTAGCCCGCCTTGGACAGTCATCGTACTGCGATTCCCTCTCCCCCGTTTCTTAAGGAGGTCCGACGTGTCCGTAACCCTTCGCCTTGCCATGCCTGTCCTGACGCTCTTGCTGTCCGGTCTCTTCCTGTTTAGTGCTCCCGCCGCGCATGCGCAATCCGGTGATACCGTGTCTCCCGAACTTGCCGCGGCCGCCCATCGCGGGCAAACCGCGTTTCAAACGCAGGACTGGAAGGCGGCGGTGAAGGCGTACGAAGAGGTGACCAAGCTCGCGCCGAAGACCGGTATCGGCTGGTTCCGTCTCGGATACGCGCGGCACGCGCTCGGCGACATCGAAGCCGCACTTGTCGCGCACCGAAAGGCGACCGAGTTCCAGCAGTTCAAAGGAATTGCCAACTACAACGTCGGTTGCGCGCTCGCTCTGCTCGGTCGCGTCGAAGAAGCGTTCGTCGCGCTCAATGCGTCGGTCGACGCGGGCTTTCGCGATACCAATCAGCTTGCGAGTGACACCGATCTCGCGGCCCTTCGTCCGCTTCCCGCGTACGCGGCATTGGCGAAGCGAATGAAGAGCGGAGCGCCGGCCGCTGGGCCTTCCACTGGGCCGTCCACTGGGCCTTCCACCGTTTCGCCGTACCGGCAGTTCGACTTCTGGTTGGGGACGTGGGACGTGGTCGATCGCAACGGTAAGCCGGTCGGAACGAACGTCATCACGAGCAAGCAGAACGGTTTCATCATTCACGAGGCGTGGACCTCGGCGTCGGGTGGCAAGGGTGAGAGCACCAACTTCTTCGATCCGCGCGACCGTCAGTGGCACCAGGTCTGGGTCGATAGCACCGGCGGCGTCGTGCGCTACCAAGGAACGTTCAAGAATGGTGGCATGCAGTTCAGGGGCGATAGTGTGATCGCGAGCGGCGTTGCTGAGCAGGCGCGATCGAGTTTCACCGCGCTTCCCGACGGTCGCGTTCGACAATTCATCGAGCACTCGAAGGATGCGGGCAAGACGTGGTACGTCTACTTCGACGGCTACTACGCCAAGCGGGCCAAGACCCCGGCCGCGCCCAAGAAGCCGGCGTCAGACCTCTGATCGTGGCATGAGTCATCAAGCGCAGCCGTTGCGGCTGCGCTTGACCCCGCCGCACCCCTACTGCGGGTGAACCCCGTTACGCCAGTCGACGAGCTGAGCGATCTCATCGGGTGTGGTGCGGCAGCATCCTCCGATGATCGTGGCGCCCGCTTCCACCCAGTGACTCGCGGATTGCAAGAGCGGCGGCGATTCGTCCGGTGCGAGCCACTGCTTGCCGTTCGGATCGTACGGCTCGCCAGAGTTCGGGTAGACGACGATCGGTTTGTCCGTCGAACCGTGCAGCCGCTCCACGAGCGGTGCCACGTGCTTCGGGTGGGTGCAATTGACGCCAATCGCTATCACGTGTGGGAATTCGTTCAGCGCGGCAGCGCACTCGGTGATCGATTGCCCCTCGCACGTCGTGCGGTCGTCCCGGCAGCTGAAGGACAGCCACGAAGCCGCGCTATCCGCTTCCGCGAGTTCGGCCAAGACCAACGCTTCCGTCAGCGACGGGATGGTTTCGAACGCGATGAGTGGCGCGTCGGTCGACGATTCGCGAAGGGTTTGTGCCGTGAGCCCGACTCGTGGCCGGTGGAACTCCTTCAGTCCGTGGCGGCCGATGTCGTAGAGCCCCCGGTACTCCGACCCGTCCGCCAAGCAGGCGCCGTAGGGGCCGATCGACGCGGCGACGATCGCTCGGTTGTGGGCGGAGAGTTCGTGCGTTGACGCGAACTCGTCACGGGCGTCGAGCGCGATTCGGATCGAGTCGCAGTAGAGATCGACAGCACGGTCGGTCGCGCTCGATTGTGCACTCGGAGAGTCATCGCCGAAGAGTCGCGCCAGTCCACCGACCCACGCTTGGTAACCGCTCGATACGATGACGTCGGCACCGGCGTCGAGGTACCTACAGTGCGCGGCTCGAATGAGGTCGGGGTCGTCGTGGAGCACCCTGGCCGACCAGAGCGGATGGTCCAAGTCGCATCCCATCCGCTCGAGTTCGGTAGCCAAGCCTCCGTCGGTGACCAAGACTCGTCGCCGTTGCAGTCGGTCGAGAAGCGGATGCGTCACCCGATTTTCTCGAGCGCGCTCTCGATCAAGGATTCGATTTCCGGGATGCCTTTGTACGAACGTCTCAGACGACCGAGGGCAGACTTCTTTCTGGACCGGCTATCCTTCGCTTCCGCTTCGGACACGCTCGCTTTTCCGGCGGCGATGATCGTGTCGATCTGCTTCTGGGCGTCCTTCACGATGAACGGCTCGGACGGATACTTCTTCTTGTCTCGGCCCAGTGTGATCACTTTCTGAAACGACTTATAGGCAGCCGCGGGCTTGCCCTTGGTCGCCGACAGTTCGCCTTTGCGGAAACTCTTGAGGAGCGGCAGGAACTTCTTGGGGGGAAGCACGGGACCGTTCTTGGCGAGCGCTTGGTCGACGAAGTTCTTCAGATACGCCGCGCCGCCACTCGGCATGAAGCCAAGCTGATGAACCAGTGATTCGCCGTCCCACCGCTTCAGCACCAGCACGGGCACGCTGCGATCCGAGAACTGGTACGGCCCCTTGGGTCCACGCGGATCGTGTTCTTCAGCCACCGAACGGCAGTACACGTTCAAGAAGACGAAGTTGTCTTTGAGGATCTTGCCGTACTTCTCGAACCCCTTGCTGTTCCCCCCGGCGAGGCTGCTCACGGCAGCCTTCAAGCTATCGCAGGGCGCTCATATACCTTCACGCTGCCAGCCGTTGTAGATGAACAGCATGCGACCGGTCTCCCGGCATTGCGTGATGGCGTCGTCCCAGCTCGTGGTGTAGGGCACGCCCTTGGTCCACTCGTCGGCGGCGACGACGGGTCGGGCGGTGATCGCTAGCAGGCCGAGGGTGAGCAAGAGTGGCGTGAGCAATAAGCGGTGCATGAGTCCTCTTTCGACTGGGTGTCCCCGACGAAGTGGGGCCGGCTGATGACGTGTGGTCGAGCGCCGGCAGTCGCAGCGCAATCGCGGCTTGCTCGCTGGTGGTCCCCTGGGTCGATTCTCGGCGGTAGTTTCTTAGGCCGCAACCGTGAAAATCGCCGCGCTTCGTTTACCGGGGTGCTTTTAACCGATGTGTGATTCAACTACCGTGCGGAGGCCAGGGAGCTGTCTTGTCTGCAAGAAGGCTCTCCGGACGTGTCCCCGTTCACGCAGGAGGTTCATCGTGTTGCGTCGTCTTTCCTGGGTTGCGTTCTTGCTCGTCAGCACCTTTTCGCTCGTGTCCGCAGAGCCGACCAAGCCGAACTTCGTGTTCATTCTCGTGGACGACCTCGGGTGGCGTGACCTCGCCTGCACCGGCAGCGACTTCTACGAAACACCGAATATCGACCGGCTCGCCGCTACGGGGATTCGATTCACGCAAGCCTACGCCGCCTGCCCCGTGTGCAGCCCCACCCGGGCCAGCATCATGACCGGCAAGTACCCGGCGCGGATGGCGACCACCGACTACTTCGGTGCGCCGCAACCGGAGCGTTGGAAACGCAACACCCCGCTCCTTCCGGCGAGCTACATCGCGCAGCTGCCCCTCGAAGAGGTGACCATCGCCGAGGCGTTGAAGGAGTCCGGCTACGCGACCTTCTTCGC